>JAZUKW010000047.1:0-2862 GCA_045643425.1 Acutalibacteraceae bacterium | reverse complement strand
TGATGAATAACGGACGAGAACCGCCGGTTAGGTTTGTTTTTCCGCGGGCGTAACCAAAAAAGACCGTCTCTTACGAGACGGTCTTTTGCTTATTCTTCCCGCTCTTCGTCGGGCTTTTCTTCTTCGGTGGTGTTTTGCTTGCTTTCGCCTCGTATCGTGCTCGCGGCGCCGAGGCAGAGGAACGTCGAGCCGATACACAGCCACATCACGCCGAGCGAGGTATCGCCGCCGCCGATAAAGTAGGAGAGGGCCACCAGATAGTCGATCGCGGCTACGACATAAAACAAAGTAGCGGTGGTGCGCTGTTCGTTTTTCTTTTTGTCGTTTTTCATTTTAAAACCTCCTCGACGGGCAGCGGCTTTGGCTTGCCGCCCTCAAACACGGTGATATAGCGGAATCCCGCTTTTGCCGCGAGGGCGATGCCGTCGTCGATGTTCGCGCCGACGTCCTGCGTATAGTGCGCGTCCGAGCCGACGGTAACAAGCTCGCCGCCGCAGTCGAAATAGCGTTTGATGAGCGGGAAATCCGGCGAGGTCACGCCGATTTTCTTGCGCAGCCCCGACGTGTTGATCTCCATAGCGCGGCCGCTCTCGGCAAGCGCTTTGAGGATGGTGGTGATATGATCGTCCCAGCGGGAATAGTCCGCGGGGCGCAGATCCTCCGGGATATAGCGGAACGGATAGGTGAGGTGGGCGAGCGACGAGAATTTTCCCCATTTTACGATGTCGTAAATCCCCTCAAAATACTCGTCGATCGTTTTGAGAATGTCGATTTGGGAAAAATCGAGAAAATAAAAATCCGGATGCCGCCCGAGCTGATGCAGCGACGCGAGGACAAAGTCGTACGGGTGCGCCGCGAGGGTTTTCTCGGTCAGCTCCGCGTCTAAAAGCGGCGAGCCGATCTCGATGCCGCGCTCTACGCGCAAACGCCCCTCTACCGCCGCTTTTGCCGCGGTTTGTTCCGCCCAGGAGCGCTCGGTGCGCTCGGCGTAGCGGTCGGTCTCGTAATCGGGGAAGTCGAGGTGGTCGGTGATCGCGATATGGGTAATGCCTTTGGCGATCGCCGCCTCGCACATTTCGAGTGCCGAGGCGTTGCCGTCCGGCGACGAGTCGGTGTGCATGTGAAAATCAAAGGTTGCCATAGTGTCCCCTCCATTGTTTTAACACCCACAGTATACCACGCTGTTTTTGCGAATTTCAACAAAAACCACTCGACAAATCGTAATATTTAACACAAAATATACGAATTGTAAAACAAAAGTGGCAAAAAGCACACAAAAGTGTCTTTTCTTTTGGCGCGGCGCGTGGTACAATAATACAGTTAGATAAAAAAGGAAAGGCGGTGGGCGTATGCGCGCGATTATCAGCGTCATCGGTCACGATCAGGTAGGAATTTTGGCAAAGGTGACGGCGGAGTGTGCCGCGCGGGGGATCAACGTCCTCGACGTGACCCAATCGGTTCTCCAGGATATGTTCGCGATGATCATGCTGGTGGATCTGTCCGCGGCGACCGCGCCGATGGACGAGTTCGCCGACACGCTCGAGGCGCTCGGCAAAGAGATGGGCCTCGCCATCCACGTGATGCACGAGGATCTGTTCAACGCCATGCACACGATTTGAGGGAACGACTATGCATACCATAAATACAAAGGATATTCTCGAAACGATCACGATGATCCAGGACGAAAACCTGGATATTCGTACCATAACGATGGGTATTTCGCTGCTCGACTGCTGCGACAGCTCGTCGGACAAAATGCTCACCCGCGTGTACGACAAAATCACCCGCAAGGCGGAGCATCTTGTGGAGACCGGCGAAAAGTTAGAGCGTGAATACGGTATTCCGATCATCAACAAACGCATTTCGATCACGCCGGCGGCGATGGTGCTTGCCGCGTGCGAAAACCGCGACCCGCTCGCGCTTGCCAAAACGCTGGATCGCGCGGCGAAAACCTGCGGCGTCAACTTTTTAGGCGGCTTTTCCGCGCTCGTACATAAGGGCTTCGGCCCGGGCGATTCGGAGCTCATCGACGCGATCCCGCAGGCGCTTGCCGAGACGGATTTCGTCTGCTCCTCGGTCAACATCGGCTCGACCAAAACCGGCATCAACATGGACGCCGTGGCGCGCATGGGCAGGGTTATCCGCGAAACCGCGGAGCTGACCGCCGACCGCAACTGCATCGGTGCGGCGAAGCTTGTCGTGTTTTGTAACGCGCCGGAGGACAACCCGTTTATGGCGGGCGCGTTCCACGGCCCCGGCGAGCCGGACACCGTCATCAACGTGGGCGTTTCCGGCCCCGGTGTGGTGCGCGCGGCTTTGGCAAAAATGGACGGCGGCGATCTGACCGCGGTTGCCGATATGGTCAAGCGCACCGCGTTCAAAATCACCCGCATGGGTCAGCTTGTCGCGAGCGAGGCGTCTAAACGCCTCGACGTGCCGTTCGGTATCGTCGATCTGTCGCTGGCGCCGACGCCCGCTGTCGGCGACTCGGTGGCGCATATCCTCGAAGAAATGGGGCTCGAACAATGCGGTGCCTGCGGCACGACGGCGGCGCTCGCGCTCTTAAACGATGCGGTGAAAAAGGGCGGCGTGATGGCGTCGTCCCACGTCGGCGGATTTTCGGGTGCGTTTATCCCGGTGACGGAGGATGCCGGCATGATCGACGCCGCGCGCGCCGGCACGCTGACGATCGAAAAGCTGGAAGCGATGACCGCTGTGTGTTCGGTGGGACTTGATATGATCAACGTCCCGGGCGATACGCCGGCGGAGGTGCTGTCCGGCATTATCGCGGACGAAGCCGCGATCGGTATGGTCAACAGCAAAACGACCGCCGTGCGCCTGATTCCCGCGATCGGCAAGGCG
>JAZUKW010000046.1:0-5169 GCA_045643425.1 Acutalibacteraceae bacterium | reverse complement strand
GTTTAGAAAAAGGAGTTGTCCTCTATGAAACTTCCGGAACTGCACGATCGTCTTTTTGACCTGCTTTGTATCATTGACGATATTTGCAAAAAAGAAAACGTCCGTTATTTTCTCGATAGCGGCGCCGAACTCGGGGCGATTCGCGAGGGCGATTTCATTCCCTGGGACGACGACTTGGATCTCAAAGTGCTGGCGGAGGATTACGAAGCGTTCAAGGCGGCCATGATTAAAAATCTGCCGGAACATCTTCATTTTGGCGAGCCGCAAGAGCGCGCGCCCGCGTTTTACGACTTTATCGTGCGCATTTATGACGATCGCTATCCCATTAAAGAATTGACCGACGAGGATCGCTATTACAAAGATTTTACCACCCACGTCGGCACCGACGTGTTCATTATGGCCAAAGCGCCGAAAACCGAATCCGGCGCCAAACGGATGATTTTTTCCGTGAAAACGCTTTATGGGCTCGGCATGGCGCATCGGTATGCAATCGAATGGGATAAATACAAAGGGTTCCAAAAAGTCAGCGTGGCCTTGTTGGCGTTTGTAGGAAAATTGCTTCCTGCTTCGTTCATCTACAATCGTTTTAACAAACTGACATTCAAACACAACGACACAGACACCCCTTATCGTGTCAAAACCAACGTGCCGTTGCAATATCTCCGTCCGCTGCCGGACCACATCTTTACAAGCGGCGTGGCGCCCTGCTTTATTCGCGGGCGAGAATTCCCCACCGTGAAGGATTACGAAGAAGAAATGCGCCTTTACTATGGCGACAACTGGCGCACGCCTATTCAAGGCGGCGACTACATCCGCCATTTAGACGAGGAAGACCAATATTCCGAAGAATGAGACGGGAACTGTTATGAAAAAACTCGGGAAATCCATTTTGAAGGATTCGATGTGGAGCATCGCCGGTATCGTTCTGATGAACGTCGTGGCGCAGTTCCTCATCTATCCTCTGTGGGACAAACAATTGGGAAGCGACGAATACGGCAACATCCTCTATCTTTTGTCGCTGATGAATATTGTCGCGGTATCTCTCGGCACCGCCGTCAACTACGGCAGAATGTGCAACAAGGGCGACGGCGTCAAAAACCGCTCGTATCTGTTGATCCTGGGCGGCGGCGCGGTGGTGTTCGGCGCGGCGGCGATCCTCTGCAAAGGGTTGTTGGCTCTCGACCTCGGAACCGCCGGTCTGTTCGCGCTGCTCATCGGGTTTACGATGTGGCGGTTTTATGCCGACGTGGAATTCCGCCTCTCCCTCAACTACAAGGGCTATTTCCTCTACTACCTGCTCATCAGCGTCGGCTACGGTATCGGCGCGCTGCTGTTCTTAAAGACCGGCGAATGGGTGCTGGCGCTGCTGCTCGGCGAGATCCTCGGCGTGGCGTTCGTTCTGTGGAAAGGGCGCGTGCTTCGGCCGGACGGACTTCCCGCAAAAGCGGAATTTCTCGAGATCTCCGGCGTGGTCGCGGCGCTGTTCGGCTCGAACCTCATCTCCAACCTCATCTTTAACGGCGACCGCCTCATTCTCAAATTCTTCATCGGCGGAACGGCCGTCACCACCTACTATCTGGCCTCGCTCATCGGCAAAACCGCCGCTCTCGTTACCACACCGCTCAACAGCGTGCTTATCGGCTATTTGATGCGGTATGAGGGCAACCTCAAAAAGCGCACCGTCGCGCTTCTCGCCGGCGGTTCGGTCGCTATATCGCTTGTCGGGATGCTCGGCTGCTTTGTCGCGTCGATCATTCTGCTGCCGTTCCTCTACCCCGCCGAATATGAAACGGTCAAGCCGTTTTTGTGGCTCGGTAACCTGGCGCAAATCGTCTATTTCGTCGGCAATATGCTGAACACCACGCTTCTCCGCTTCGGCAAAAAGCAGGATCAGCTGTACGTCAACGTGCTGTACGGTATCGCGTTCGTGGTGCTGTGCGTTCCGGCGACCTATTGGTGGGGCTTGTGGGGATTTTGCGTCGCCTACCTGCTCACCACCACCGCGCGTCTCGCGTTCGGCTTCGTCCTGCTTTTTATGCGCACGAGCAAGCCGCCGCAACCGGTGTCCGCGTCGCTTGACGACTGAGTATCGCATAATAAAACTCCCTGCAACACACGTTGCAGGGAGTTTTTCGTTTTGTTAAAGCCGAATTTACACTCCGCCGGCTTGCGGGCCGACCTGGATCTCTTCGATCTGTTTGTTTTCTTCCTCCATGTCCTCGTTGTTCGGAATGGGGTGATACTCGTTCGACTCGGAAAGGAGATCGGCGTTTCTGTCCGGCGCCACCTCGTGGGCAACACCGTTTTTGGCGGCTTCGTCCAGCCGCAGCGTTTCGTTGAGCACGCCCTTGAGCTGCGGATCCACGCCTTTTTTCACGTCTTCGCAATACTCGGCGTACAGCGCTTGCATCGCCGGGGTTTCCATATTGACAAGCATCGTGCGCACGCTGTCGTTTTCCTTGGCGGCATCCTTAATCTCTTTGCAAAAACTCACGGCGAGCTTTGCCTCTTTCGGCAACTCTTTCGGGCTCTTTTGGTCAAGAATCGGGTTCAGCGATCTTTCCAAATTCGTCTGGATACGCGAAAAATCGCGCTCCTCGACGGTTCTTAGGATTTTTTTCGTCTCTTGAAGCTCCTCCGCCTTCGGTTTTTGCGGTGCGGCCTCTTTCTCCAGCGGCTTCATTTCGGCCATTTCCATCACCACGCCGGAGCCGGCTTTTTTGGCGTTGACGTCGTATTTTTTCCACGACGGCTGGGTGTAGCCGTGTTCATCCTTGCCCGCCGCTCTTACGCGCTCGTCCAGCGACGGCGTGATCACGGTTTCGGTGGCGTTTTTCGCCACTTTTTCGGCATTTTTCTCGATCGCGGCGCCTTTTTCGATGTTTTTCGCCGCCACGGCGGGTTTTTCTTTTTGGTTTTGCTTTTCGGGCGAATCCTCCGCGTTGGGATCGACCACGTCTGCCTGCACCGCGTTCTTTTGCCATTCGCCGCGCAGTCTCCAGCGCTCGTCCTCGTACACCGGCGTTTTGTCGATTTTGAACTTCGGCTTGCTTCTGCCGTACTCCACCGTCACCTTGAACATCTTGGAGTTGTCGTCCTTGCAGGTCAGGTAGAACGTGTCCTTCGGCACCCGCTCGCCGCCCTTGCGCATCAGCTCGTTTTGGGCGATGCGCTCGTACCACGCGTCACCGTCCAGCGCTTTGCCGGAGGCGTCACAGACGTTGGCGATTCCCTGCACGTTTTCCAGATTTTTGCGCAGCTCCATCGCGGTCACATCGATATTCGGGCGCTTGAAATCGGGCGCTTTTCTGATCTCCTTGATTCCCTTGAACGCGCCGAGCAGCCGCTCGGGTGCGTTCGCGATCTGTTCGCGGCGCGCGCGAAGATCGGTAAGATCGACGCCGGCTTCTTTAAAGGCCTCCTGCGCGGTTTTTTCGGCGTTCCATTTGCCCTCCAGCGCGGTGAGCTCTTTGTCGGCGAGCGGCGTTTTGTCAAGCGTAAACGTCGGCTTCGTTTTGCCGAACTCCACCGACAGCTTAAACATCTTGGAAGCATCGTATTTGCAACGCAGGTAAAACGTCTCTTTCGGCACCTTTTCGCCTTTTTCATACGTGGTTTGTTTGGCGGTCAGGAGAGACGTCCACATATCGCCGGTGATCGGGTTGCCGTCTTTGTCGCTCACAAATGTGACTTCCTGGACGGTTTTCAGCGCCCGATTCAGTTTGTTGACGGACAAAACATCCATACCGCGGTTTTCCATACCGGGCGATTTTTTGAAATCTTCGACCCCTTTCCACGCAGCAAAAAACCGGTCAACCGCCGATGCTTTTTTCTCCGCCGCTTCGTTCAGTACGTTGTTCCATGCTTCTTTGGAGAGCGGCTCGTCGGCTACGGCCATCGTCGGGGTTTTTCCGTCGTAGGAAACCGTCAAAGGGAACGCCACCTTGGTATTCGCATCGCTTCGCAGATAAAACGTGTCGTTCGACGCCGGTTTTCCATCCAGGTGATTCTGTTGTTTCTCAAAAATCTGATTTTGCCAGTCTTCCTTCTCCATCGGAAACCCGTCTTTGTCGTAAACGGTTACCGCATCTTTCAACGGACTGAGAAGACCGAAATAGGTGGAGCTTGCCGCCTCCCAATCTCTCTCCTTCTCGTCGTTCGGGAACAGAGACTCTTTGATTTGTTTATACGCGAAAAACGCCTCTAAAATTTCCACCGAAGCCTCTTCCGGCGTTTTCTTTTGCGGTTCTTCCTCCACCGGTTCTTCCGCTTGCGGCTGCTCAACCACCGGCTGTTCCGCCTGCGGCTGCTCAATCACCGGCTGTTCTACCTGCGGCTCTTGCGCTACCGGTTGTTCCGCTTGCGGTTCTTGCACCACCGGCTGCGCCACCTGCGGTTTTCTCAAAACCTTGTTTCTATCCGCCTCTTTAAGCGGCGTATCGTTCAGCGTCAGACGAGGGTTCAGCTTACCGTATTCCACCGTGAGCTCGTACATCTCGGTCTCGTCTTCTAAATCTTGAAGATAAAACACGTCGTTCGAAACGTTCTCGCCGTCCCGTTTTTTCTGCTGTTGGATGGCGATGTATTCCTGCAACTCGTTGGGCTGCAACAGTTTGCCGTCTTTATCGTAGACGTTAGCCGCCCCTTCCACAAAAGAAAGCGTCGAAGCGAAGCTTCCTCCCGGAATCAAATCCGCCGCTTCGTCTTGAGACTGTATCTTCTGCCACACGTCAAACCCCGTCCAGTTGTCAAGTATCTTTTTCGGCATTGTGTATTCCTCCGTTTCGAGTTTTCGTCACTTATAATACCGCGGCGAGCGGCATTTGGTTACGCGCGGCGAAATTATTTCCACGCGCCGGCTTGCAAAATCGCGCCGTACGTTTCCGCGCGCGCTTTCGCGGCGGGCAGATCCATATCCGAATAGTTGCCGCATTCCACCGGCGTTGCGCCGGGGACGTCGCCCTCGAACGCGGCGGTAAACGCGAACAGGTCTTTCATCAGCGCCTCCACCTCGGAAAGCACGGGCGTGCCCGCCATGATGAGATAAAATCCCGTGCGGCAGCCCATCGGCCCCCAATAGATCACGCGGTCTTTCACGTCCGCGCGGTTGCGCAGATAGGTCGCGCCGATATGCTCGATCGTATGCACCTCGCCGGTTCCCATCACCGG
>JAZUKW010000045.1:0-2457 GCA_045643425.1 Acutalibacteraceae bacterium | reverse complement strand
AATATCGTCGCCGACGGTCCAGACCTTGTAGCCCTTGTCGCGGAGATATTTCGGCGGAATGAGCATGGCGAGGTTGGTCTTGCCGCAGGCAGACGGGAACGCCGCCGCAACGTATTTGACCTCGCCCTTCGGATTTTGCAGACCGAGGATGAGCATGTGCTCAGCCATCCAGCCCTCTTTCCAGCCCTGATAGGAGGCGATACGCAGAGCAAAGCATTTTTTGCCGAGCAGCACGTTGCCGCCGTAAGCGGAGTTGACGGAGATGATGGCGTTGTCCTCCGGGAATTGGCAGATGTAGCGTTTCTCCGGATCGACGTCGCACTTGCAGTGCAGGCCGCGCACCCAGTCGTTGCTGTCGCCGAGGACCTCGAGCACCTTCGCGCCCACACGGGTCATGATCGCCATGTTGAGGACGACGTAGATGGAGTCGGTTACCTCGATGCCGATCTTGGCGAGCGGGGAACCGACCGGGCCCATGGAGAACGGAATGATGTACATCGTACGGCCGGCGTAGGTGCCGCGGGCGATGTCATACAGTTTCTTATACATTTCGTCGGGATCGCACCAGTTGTTGGTCGGGCCGGCGTTCTCTTTCGTCTTGGCGCAGATGAACGTACGGTCCTCGACGCGCGCGACGTCGTTCGGTTTGGTGCGGTGCAGGTAGCAGCCGGGGAGCTTCTCCTCGTTCAGTTTGAGCATTTCGCCGGTCTCGCAAGCGATGGCACGCAGTTTGTCAAGTTGCTCCTCGGAGCCGTCGATCCATTCGATCGCGTCCGGGTTGAGCAGCTCAACTTTCTCGTCCAGCCAAGCCAGAACCGACTTGTTGGTGGTAAAGTTGCTGGTCATATCAAAAACTCCTTTCATAGATGCTTTTATCAAAAAAGCCTATTGATAGACACAGTTTACCATACCTTGTGGAAAATTGCAAGCGGTTTTTCTATAAATAGTGGTTAAAAAGGGTCGAGATAGGGCGAAAAACTGCCGGAAAACGCTACAGCCAAAACCTGCCCCCCAAAACGGCAAAAACCAAAACCTACCCCGCAAAAAGCCCCTTGCGGGCCGACGGCACGCAAGGGGCTTTATAAGAGCTATTCAATATCCAATTCCGGCGGAACGTCGATTTCCTCGCCGACGTACGCGCCGTTTTTCTTGCGCTGGCGCACACACTCGGTCAGCAAATACTCGATTTGACCGTTGACCGAGCGAAAGTCGTCCTCTGCCCACGCGGCGATCTGTCCGTATAGCTTCGCGGACAACCGCAGCGGGACCTGCTTCTTCTCCTCCGCCATATCAGTAGAGGCTGCCGGAGTTGACGATCGGCTGGGCGTCCTTGTTGCCGCACAGCACCACCATCAGGTTAGAGACCATCGCGGCTTTGCGCTCTTCGTCGAGGTTGACGAGGTCTTTTTCGTTGAGCTTTTCGAGCGCCATTTCCACCATGCCGACCGCGCCGTCCACGATCATCTTGCGGGCATCGACGATCGCGCTCGCCTGCTGACGCTGCAGCATCACGGCGGCGATTTCGGGAGCGTAGGCAAGATAGGTGATGCGCGCTTCGAGGATCTCGAGGCCGGCGTCGGCGACTTTTTCTTGGATCTCGTCGCGGATGCGCTGGGCAACGACCTCGCTCGACCCGCGCAGGCTGCCCTCGTCGGCGATGCCGTCGCCGGTGGTGTCTACGCCGGGCGCGACGTCATAGGGATACATCCGCACGACGTTGCGCAGCGCGCCGTCGCATTGTAGTGAGAGATACTCTTTGTAGTTATCGACCGCGAACACCGCCTTGGCGGTGTCCACCACGCGCCACATGACCGCGATGCCGATTTCCACCGGGTTACCGAGGCAGTCGTTGATCTTTTGCTTGTTGTTGTTGAGGGTCATGACTTTGAGCGACACTTTTTTGCTCGGTATCGAGGCCGCCGCCTGCGCCGCCGCCGCAGCCACCGCTACGGCATCGGTTTTCACTTCCGCATCGCCGCTTTGGCTCAATTTCGTGGTCGCCGCCGGATTCACCGCGGTGCAAAACGGGTTGACGTAGTAAAAGCCGGACTCTTTCAGCGAGCCGACGTACGTGCCGAACAAGGTCAGCACGAGCGCTTCCTGCGGTTTAATAACTTTCAGCCCGAGGAACGGGAGGAAGCCGACACACAGCCAGATACCGCCGACGACCAACAGCGGAATGCCCAACGCGACGAGGTCGCCGTCCATCAAAATCGCGCCGTAAATCACCAGACCGAGCGCCGCGAGATAGAGCAGCACGGTCAAAATCAACACCGGCATACCGGCACGGGCTTTTGCTTTCTTTTCTTCGGGGATGTTTACCAAATTTTCATTCATAACAAAACACTCCTTTCGTGTTCTGCGGATATGATATCATAATGATATCACTTTGTCAAGAGGGAATTTGAAAAAATTTTCGCCGCGAAAAAGGGCGCAGCAAAAACCCCGCCTCTCCAA
>JAZUKW010000044.1:0-23747 GCA_045643425.1 Acutalibacteraceae bacterium | reverse complement strand
CGACGTCGGCATATCCACCGACGAGGTCGCCCTCGCTGCCGGCGCTGCTGCAACCGCGTCTGCGGGCGTCTCGGCCGAGGCCGAGAAACCGACGCAAACCAGCAGGCACAGCGAAAGCGCCAGACAGAGTAACTGTTTTCTCATAGTTGTTTTCTCCCTTCTGTGGATTTGACGACGGGCTTACTCTTTAATACCGGAGGAAGCCATCGTATCGAGAACCTGGCTCTGAGTGGCAACGAACAAGATGATCGGCACGCTCATGAGAAGCACACTGATGGCGCCGGCCACACCGGCACGCGCCAAACCGCCTTGCGAGATCTGCTGTAAAGCGAAGGCAAGAGGTTTGATTTCCTCGGTACGAATCAACACGCCGCCCGTATTGTTCCACAGGTCGGTTGCCGAGAAGATGATAAGCGTCAACCACGCCGGTTTGACGTTCGGCATCACGATAGTGAAGAAAATCTTGAGCTCGCCGGCGCCGTCGATACGCGCCGCTTCGAGCATGGCGTTGTGGATGCTGGACATAAACTGTTTCATCAGGAACAAGCCCATAGAAGCACCGATGGCCGGGAACACAAGCGCCCAATAGGTATCCACGAGGTGCAGGCGGGACATGATGATGAAGTTCGGGATCGAGGTGACGTTCGGGGTGAACAACAACGCCACGACGACCAAGCTGAAGAACGCGTTTTGTCCTTTGAAGTGGATCTTCTCCAGCGAATACGCCGCCATGGAAGCAAAGATCACGTGGAGGCCCGTACCAACGACCGTAATAAATATGGTATTAAAGAAGTAACGGGAGAACGGCACGTAGGAATTGCTCATGGCAATGGAGAGGTTCTGGAAGTTGTCGAACGTCGGGTTGTTCACGAAGAAACGCGGCGGATAGAGGAACAACTCATCGTACGGCTTAAAGGCGTTGCAGATGACGTAGATCATCGGGACCGCCATAATGCAGCAGAACAACACGAGGAAGATAATCGCCAGAATGTCGCCCTGCAGGGAGCGCATCGACTTCACCGCAAACAGACGGCGGAGGAACCGACGGATTTTCAGACCAACCTTCTTCAGAAAACCGCCGATCGCTTTAAAGAAGCGGCCGATCGCGCCGAGGAACGGAATGTTGATTTTTTTCTTATTCTTACTCATGTTCCGGTCCTCGCAATCAGCTTGTTGATGAGCCAGCGCGACACGAGCATCATTAAGAAGAGCACGGTCGCCATTGCCGAAGCATAGCCCAAGTCGAAGCGTTGATAACCATAGTCGACCATCAGGTTGACGATGGTCGTAACCGAATCCTCGGTGGACGGATAGCCCGCAAGGGCAATCGTCTGTTGGTGAATAGAGAACGCGCTGGTGATGCTCATGGTGGCACCGAACAGCAACTGCGGTTTCATCATCGGGAGGGTGACGTACCACAGCTCCTGCCAGCGGTTTTTCAGGCCGTCGATGGCGGCAGCCTCATAGAATTGGGTGTCGATGGTGCGGAAACCGGCGACGAACGAAAGGAAGCCGGCGCCCATGGAACCCCACAGCACGCAGATGATGATAACGGTGGAAATGTAGTTCGGGTCGGTCAGCCATTCGATCGGCTTCTCGATCAGACCGTATTCCATCAAGGCGCTGTTGATGTAGCCGTAAGCGTCACCGGAGAACAGCACGCTGAACACCACGTAGATAGAGCCGGCGATCGTCGGCGAGTAGCAGATGAGAACGAAGATCATTCGAATTTTCGAGGAGACCTCGTTGATCATCCACGCCACGAGGTAGGACAGGATGTAGCCGCCCGGGCCGCAGATGATGGCGAACTTCAGCGTGTTTTGCAGCGCGATCGGGAACACGCTGTCGCGCGTCATCAGGCGAACGTAGTTATCCAGCCAGATCCATTTGGTGGGCTGGAAAATGTTGTAGTAGGTGAAACCGTAGATAATGGAGATGACGACAGGCAAGACGGTGAATACCAAGAAGAACACCGCATACGGGAGTAAAAAGCCGTACGCGACGCGATCCCGTTTCCAGGTCTGGCGCCAGTCGCTTATCAACGGCGACTTTGCATTTTTCATAGCTTTTTCATCCCTCATTTCGTCGGCAAACCAAATTCGGTTCGTTTGTCATAGATTTCGTCGGTAATAATTTGAGCATACTTGAGGATCGCCTCACGGGCATCCTCTTTGTTCTCTTTAATGCACACCGCACGGAACGCGTTGTTGATGTGACGCGGCGTGTAGTAGCTGCCGGGCGTTTCCGGAATGGTCCGGGCATTCACCGACTCGGCGTTCAGCACCGCCTGCTCGTTTTTAGACCAAGCCAGCGAGTTAAACGCGTTCTTGTTGGCGGTCGCATAACGGGCCGCCGTACCCAGCAAGGATTCGAGGTTCTGCGCGTAAGTGGACTGGGTGTTGTCCGACGTCCACCACTTCATGAAGTCCCAACCGGCATCGGCACAGCCTTTTTCGTTGGCGATGTCCATAAGGATGACCGCCGTACCGCCGCCCTTGGTGGTGTAGTCCACGGTGCCGTCGTCGCGGGCGGTGCCGGGAACCAGCGTCATCTGCCACAAACCTTTCAGCTCCGGAGCGGAGACGGACAGGTTGTTGTAGAACGGGAAGTCGGTCATCAGGATCGGGGACTCACCCGTACGGAAACGGGAGAGCATATCGAAGTTGGTGGGCAGACCGTAGCTCGTGTAGAAGTTCGTCCAATACTCGAAGGCTTCCACCGCGTCCTCGCTGTTCATCGCGGACGCCGTGCGGTCGTCGGTATAGAACGCACCGCCATACTGATACAGGAAGATGGCGTAGGTGTTGATACCGTACTGCTCCACGTCGGCACCGGTCTTGTCACCGGTTTCCATCAGCACCGACATATTGTTGCTTTGCAGCGTCGGCAGAATGTCGATCAGATCCTCCCACGTCCAGGGATTCTCGGTGGTCGGCGGGGTGATGCCGAGCTCTTGCAGCACGTCGGTGCGGTAGAACATCATCGTATACAGGAACTGATCCGGCAGGGCGTACAAGCCCTCGACGCCGGTTTTATCGGTATACGTAAAGGGAACGATCGCTTCCTCGTAATCCACGAAGCGCTCCAGCACGTCTTGCAGCTCCTGCGGATTTTTCTTCACAGCGGGAACCTCGTACAAGTTGGCGGAGGCACCACGCATGGCGTATTCCACAGGGAGCTTCGCCGTGGCGTTCAGCAGCACGTCCGGGCCGTTGCCCGCCGCCACAGACGGCATCAGCGCGTCCACCGGAACGACCTGCAGCTCCACACCGACCTGCTTGCCGTAGCTCTGCGTCGAGTTCGGCGTATAGTCGGAACGGATCAGCTCGTTGATGATCGACGCCTGGTCACGGCCGAGCGTCGTCCACACCGTCAAGGTGGTGACGGCTTCTTCACCGCCGGAGCCGGCAAGACTGTTGTAGTCCTCCACAAAGGAGGCAACGAACAACTGCGTTTGATACCACAGCTTCTGGAAGAAGGAACCGTCCGCCTTGGGCTGGTCGTCCTTCGGGTTGGCGATCTGGATATAGTCAATATCCAACGGGCGGGCTTGCGCCGCCGTCATGACCTCACTCAAGGAGGCGATATTGTCTTTGTAGTATTTCAGCTGGGAGGCGATGGTGTTCGGCTCCTCATAAAAATCTTTCAGCTGGATCTCCGTCTTGGTGATGGCGGAAAGGGAGCTACCGGAAGAACCGGAAATCTTTTGGATGGAGTCCGCAATATCGTGCAGCTCCGTCGCTTGGGTGTTCATGTTTTCCAGCACGTCCGGAATGAGCTTTTCGAGCTCGTAGTCACGGTCGGTATCCGGCGTGGAGCTCATGATCATGATCAGCTCACGATAGATGTTGTTGAGCTCCGCCACGGTGTTTTCGAGGCGTTCCAGCGTCGGGCCCAAGTCGCCGAGCGTCACGGTCAGCGAAATGGTATGCTCCTCGCCGCCCGTCAGGAAGAACTCGCACGGCTCGTCTTTGCCGTCTTCATTCTTCACCGACACGGTATAGATGATCCAACCGTTGTTGTGGGTGAAGTGCAAGTCGGCGGCCTCCGCGAACGGGATCTTGCCGTCGATGCGCAGCGTGCGGGCGGAATACAAGTCGCTGGAATAGATTTGACGGCAGCGCATACGGATCTCGTACATACCGGTCGTCTCGGGGGTGAACTTCCAAACGATCTCCTGGCCGGCAGTCGACCAGTTGTTGCCGCCGATGTAGTTTAAGCGGATCTTACTGCCGTCGCGTCCCTCGGCAGACGAGGTAACGGGCGAGCTGCGATCCTCCTGCGGGGTCAGCGTCGCGTCGTTTTTGTAGGCGCAATCCTCACCCTCGATCACGTCGAGCGTCGTCGCTTTGCCCTCGCCCTTGACGTCAATGTCTTTGTAACTCTTGAGCGGTTCGGGGCAAACGAGCGTGATCTTGTGGATCTTAAAGCTTTCACGCAGGCTGACGAAGGTCAGCTCTTTCACGCCGTCAAAGTTGAACAGCAGCGCCTCGGAGTAGTAACCGGCGGAATCCTTGAGCGACTGCGTCAAGAAGCCGCGCTCCGCGAACGGAACCGTCTCCTGGGCGGGTTTGATGTCGTTGCCGTTCTCGTCGGCGGTGATTTTGCCGCTGTTGCGCCACATACGCGAAAGCGTCAAGTCACGGGCTTCCTCGTAGGGAAGCGCTCCGTCGAACAGCACCGCGCACTCCACGTCGCGGGTACGGCTGTCATCCACGTCATATTCGAGCTTGATTTGATACAAGCCCTTGGACAAGGCCGGGAGCGTAAAGGTGGCGCTCCCCTCCTCGGCGATCGCAACGTCGCCGTTCGCCTCTTTCGTGCATTTTCCGGAAGCAGAGCCGAGAGACAACTCCACGTCCTTTTTGTCGGAGGCGCCGAGACTCATCGCGTCATTCTCGGTTTCGGCTCCCTCGGACAACAAAAATTCTTTGTAGGTTTGTACCTCCATCAACGCGATGGCAGACACGTCAACCTCTCCCGATTTAATGGCCGAGGCTACTTGGTTCGGCGGGCTGTTTTGCCCCAACGTATCCACAACACTCGCGCCCACCGGAGCCGCCGCTAACGCAGGCTTCTCCTCATTGGCTGCAAGTGCCGGACAAGCAGCTGTCAACAGCATCGACAGCGCCAGCAGCACACAAGCCATTTTTTTCGTCAGGCTTCGCAAACTGATTTCCTCCCATCTGTGGTTTTGCAAAAGAACGCCGAATTCCACCGCGCAAAAAAGCACGGTGGAAACGGAATTTTTATGGATTTAGTTCTTACCGTTCTGCTTGTTCAGCTCGATCCAATAGGTACTCTCCTCCATATAGCTCTCAACTTCCGTTTTAATGGAGTTGATGATGGATTGAGGCGTACCGCTGTTGTTGCAGATGCCGCGGAACACGTCTTTGAAGTCCTCGCGGACGTTCAAGCCGAGTTTATACATATTCAGAGAAACCGCTTTGTTGTTGAGAATGATGTCCTGGTAGACCTCAACGGAGTTTTCGTCGGAGAACAGGTTCTCGGCAGTCACCGTCACCTGATCCTCTTTGGTCAGCTCTTCGTTGGGGGCATAGAGGTCACAGTAGACACGGAACGCCAGCTCTTCTTTCTCGGCGTCGCCGCTGTTGTAGATGAAGTACTCGGTCATACCGCCGAAGGAAGCATCGACGTAATCTTTGCCGTTCGGGCCCTTCGGGAAGTAGGTCAGCGCATAGTCTTCGCCGTTGCCCGCTTCGTTCATCACGTCACGGATGTACTCGATGACCCACTCTTCGCAAACCAGCATGCCGATCTCGCCGTTGCAGAACGCTTTGGCAGCCTCTTCCCAGTTGGACAGGCAGGAGATGCACTCCACGGTTTTGTCGGTGTTGAGCATGGTGTTGAAGGTGTTCAGCGCTTCGAGCGATTTGGCGCTGTCGAGCGTCAGGGACGGATAGCCTTTGTCGTCATACTCGACGGCGGTGGCACCGTTGGCAAGAATGAAGCAGCCCATGAACAGCTCGCAGGTGGTGGTGGACAGACCGTACTGCGTGACGTTGCCGTCCGCATCGGTCACGGTCAGCTTCTTCGCGTATTCTTCGAGCTTGTCGAAGTTCCATTGGTCTTTCTTGACCCACACGGACGGATCTTCGAGGTCAGCTTTCTTGAGGAGCTGTTTGTTGTAGATCAGACCGGCGGTCATCGCGGTCTGCTCACGGCAGAAGGAATAAATCTTGTTGCCGAAGGTACCGGTTTGCAGCACCTGGGTGTCCCAGCTGCCGTCGTTCCAATCGACGCCGACTTTCTCGGCGATCGGAGCGATGTCGGCCACGATGTTACCGGCAACCCACTCGTCGAGGAAGTAGGGATAGATCAGCATGATGTCGCCGAACACTTCGCCGGCCATCGCTTTGGCGACCATGGCATCCCAATAGTCGCTCTGATCGATCTCGTCCTCGAACGCGATCTTCACGTTGTACTTCTTCTCGACCTCGCCGATGCGTTTGATCAGCAGGTCGGTCTCGTCGCTGATGCCGGGGGTCAGATCCACGGTACGCGGAGTCGCGATCGTGATGGTTTGACCCTTGCCGTCAACCGCGGCGATCTCGGGAGATTTGCCGCTGCTCTTGGAGGTGTCTCCGCCCTTGCCGTCACAAGCGGCAAACGAGCAGACCATCATCGCAAGGACAGCCAGCAGGCAGACAGTTCTCAACAGGTGTTTCATAGAAATTTCCCCTTTCAAGTGTTTAACACTTAAATAATAAACATATTATATATTCAACTGCGGCAAGCGGCGCAGAGCGCCGTTTCCCGGTCAGTCCACAGTAAGGCGGCGGCAAAAGCGGAGGTTTTGCCGCATTTTGCCTGCCGATTTTCGGGTTTTTGTGCCTTTTCACAAGAAATCACTATAAAATGGCACACTTATATAAACGAATTATACAAAAAAATAACACAATTGTCAACATATTTCTGCGCTTTTTTTGTGCATTTTTCTAAATTTTGTCTGTTTTCGGCATAAAAAAGAGGCCGCGCCATCGGCAGCGGCCTCTTTATAGGGTGTTTTTGCGGTTTTTTTCGTTAAATCAGACGGTCAAACGTGGTTTCGTCCAGCTTGTCCGTCACCATTTTGGTGATCTCGTCAAACACCGTTTGGAAGGGGCATTTTTCCCCCTCCGCACAGTCGCAGGCATACTCGCCGTCCAAACAGCGGCTGAAGCGGTATTTTCCCTCCACCGCCTCGATCACCTCGCGCAGCGTGATCTCCTCCGCCCGACGACACAGCTCGTAGCCGCCGCGCGCGCCCTTATAGGAACGCGCAACACCCGCCAGCACGAGCTTTTGCATGATTTTCAGAGTGAAACGCGGCGAGACGTTCGCGCGCTCGGCCAGCGCCTTGCCGTCCATACGGTCCGTTTGCGTAGCAAGCACCCGCACGAGGCGCACCGCGTAATCCGATTCCAGATTGATATGCATAGCGTTCTCCTTATTCGAGAAAGTCTTTCAGCCGTTTGCTGCGGCTGGGATGGCGCATCTTACGCAGCGCTTTCGCCTCGATCTGACGAATACGCTCCCGCGTGACGTCGAATTCCTGGCCGACCTCCTCCAGCGTGCGCGGACGGCCGTCCACTAAGCCGAAGCGCAGCCGAAGCACCTTCGCCTCGCGCGGCGTCAGGGTGTCCAGCACCTTGTCCAGCTCCTCTTCCAAAACCGTGTGCAGCGCCGCCTCCTGCGGGGCCGGCGTCTCCTCGTCGGGAATGAAGTCCGCCAAATGGCTGTCCTCCTCCTCGCCGATCGCCGTTTCCAACGATACCGGATCCTGCATCACCCGCATGATCTCCTGCACGCGCGGCACGTCGAAGCCCAGCTCCGCGGCGATTTCCTCCACCGTGGGTTCACGGTTGAGCCGGTGCAGCAGCGTATTAGACGCTTTTTTCACTTTGTTGATGGTCTCGACCATGTGCACGGGAATACGGATCGTTCGCGCCTGGTCGGCAATGGCGCGGGTAATGGCCTGCCGGATCCACCACGTAGCGTAGGTAGAGAATTTGAAGCCTTTTTTATAGTCGAACTTGTCCACCGCTTTGATAAGACCCAGATTGCCCTCTTGGATCAAATCGAGGAAAGACAACCCGCGGTTGGAATACCGCTTGGCGATACTGACCACCAAGCGAAGATTGGCTTCGGACAGCCGTTTTTTCGCCTCCGGGTCCATCTCCATACAGCGTTTGGCAAGCTCCGTTTCCTCCTCGGCGGAAAGCAGCGGGATCCGGCCGATCTCTTTAAGATAGGTCTTGACGGGATCGTCGGTCACGAAGTAATCGCCGCCGGCTTCCTCGTCCTCGTCGTCCTTGCTTTCTTTCTCGAAGGTCAGATCGTCAAAAGATTCCTCCTGCACGTCGTCCGTAATTTCCACGCCGGCGGTTTCCATCGCCTCGTACACACGGTCAACCTGCTCGAGATCGATGCGCATATCCGTCACCATATCCATAAGCTCCTGGACGGTGATCGACCCCTTTTTCTTGCCCCATTCGATCAGCTCTTTGATTTGCGTTTTATTCGCTTTGATCGGCGGCGCCTCCTCCGGCTCCTCTTGCTCGGCCGTCAGGCTCATCGCTTCCCGATCCAGCTCTTCATCCAGATCCAGCGTCTGCTTTTTCTCTTTCGCCATAGGGCGCATCCTCCTTATATTCTCGGCGCGCCGCAAAAAGCGGCGTACGGTTTCCTCGGTCGTTTTTTCGCCTTAATCCCGCAAAAAGTCCTCCAGCAAACGGCGATACCTCGCCCCACGCAGGCGTCTTAACCCGTTTTGCTCGATTTGGCGAACGCGCTCACGGGTGATCCCCATGATCTCGCCCACTTCCTCCAGCGTGTGATGCACGTTGTTGCCCAAGCCGTAGCGCAGACGCAGCACCTTTGCCTCCCGCTCGTCCAAGCCTTCAAGCGCGGCATCGACGGCCTCGCGCAGATTGTTTTCGATGATCGCCTCATCCGGTTGAACGGCGTTTTCGTCTTTGATGGTATCGCCCACGCAGGTGTCGTCCTCCTCGCCGATCGGCGTATCCAGATAAACGGGCTGTTGGCCGACGCGTTTCAGTTGGCGCACCTTGTCCTCGGAGATATTCATTCCGCGCGCGATCTCCTCCACCGTCGGATCCACACTGTTTTCCTGCGCGAAGTACGTCGTAAACCGCTTCATCTTCTGCAGATCCTCTACAATGTGGGCAGGAAGACGAACGGTGCGGCCGTGATCCGCCAGCGCGCGGCGGATCGCCTGACGGATCCACAGGTGTCCGCAGGTAGAAAAGCGGTTGCCGCGCTCATAGTCGAACTTGTCCACCGCTTTCATGAGGCCGATATTGCCCTCTTGGATCAAATCGCGGTACTCCATACCGCAATCGCGATAGCGTTTGGCGATGTTGACCACCAGACGCAGGTTCGCGTTGATCATCTCCTCGCGTGCCGTCTCGTCGCCGTCTTTCACGCGCTTGGCAAGCTCCAGCTCCCGTTCCGGGGACAGCAGCGGCACGCGGCCGATCTCTTTCAAATATTGCTTGACCGAATCGACAGCGACGAGGTCATCCTCCTGCGTCGCCTCCGATTCCTTTTCCTCGGAAGCCTCTTCCATCGCTTCCGACTCCTCCAAAAACTCCTCCGAATCGTCCGTTACCGTCACGCCGGCCTCCGCCAGCAGCTCGCACAGCTTTTCGAGCTGCTCGGCCTCCAGCTTTTCCACGTCATCGGCGAAGTCCAGCACGTCCTTCATCAGCACGCTGCCTTGGCTCAGTGCTTTCGTCGACAGACGTTTGAATTTCTGTTTCGCCTCGGCATCCGGAAGGAGTTGCTCAGCTTTTTCCAGCAACGTTTCCGCTTGTTTTTTCTCGGTTTTTTTCGCCATGCCGGCATCCTCCTTTTCGTGTTGTCGATTTACGGTTTAGTTCAAAAAGTCCCGAAGCTTGCGGCTGCGGCTGGGATGTCCCATCTTGCGCAGCGCCTTCGCCTCGATCTGCCGCACGCGCTCACGCGTGACGTCCAACGCCTTGCCCACTTCCTCCAGCGTGCGCGGATGGCCGTCATCCAGGCCGAAGCGAAGCTTCAGCACCGTCGCCTCGCGCGGCGTCAGCGTATCCATCACCTCGTCCAGCTTTTCGCGCAGCATGGTGCGGGAGACGGCATCCTCCGGCTCCAGCGCATCCTCGTCGGGGATAAAGTCGCCGAGACGGCTGTCCTCTTCCTCGCCGATCGGCGTTTCAATAGACACCGGATCCTGCGAAATGCGCATAACGTCGCGGATTTTCTCCTCATCCATATCCATATCCGCCGCGATCTCCTCCAGGGTGGGCTCGCGTCCCAGCTGGCGCAGCAGGTTGCTGGAGGATTTTTTCATCTTGTTGATCGTCTCCACCATGTGGACGGGAATACGGATCGTCCTCGCCTGGTCGGCGATGGCGCGGGTGATGGCCTGACGGATCCACCACGTAGCGTAGGTGGAGAATTTAAAGCCTTTCGTATAGTCGAACTTGTCCACCGCTTTGATAAGGCCCAGGTTGCCCTCTTGGATCAGATCGAGGAACGACATTCCGCGCCCCAAAAACCGCTTGGCGATGCTGACGACCAAGCGGAGGTTGGCTTCGGACAGGCGTTTTTTCGCCTCCAGATCACCCTCCATGCAGCGCTTGGCGACCGCGATCTCTTCTTCGGCAGAGAGCAGCGGCACGCGGCCGATCTCTTTCAGATACACCTTCACGGGATCGTCCACCATCAGGTAGTCGTTCTCGCTGTCGTCCTCGTCGCTCTCTTTTTCGCCGCGCTCCTGCGTCAGCTCATCGAAAGACTCGTCCTGCAGATCGTCCACGATCTCCACGCCGGCGCTTTCCATCGCCTCATACAGCTTGTCCACCTGATCCGGCTCCAGCTCGATGTTGGCGAGGCTTTCCCAAATCTCCTGAACGGTGATTTTTCCCTGAACTTTCCCCCGCTCGACCAGCTCTTTCAAGCGGCCCTTGTCCATCTTCGCCGTCGGTTCCTCGACAGGCTGCTCCGCCTCTTGCTCGGCAGCCGCCGCCTTCTTCGCCGCAAGGTCCAATTCTTCGTCCAGATCCAACGTTTGCTTTTTCTCTTTCGCCATAGTGATGTACCCCCTCGAATTATTTTTTCAACCCTTTGATATACGCGAGGATGTCGTCGTCCGACGCCTCGCCCACGTTCTTGACCGCGCGGGAACGCTGTTCCTCGCGCAGCACCTTGCAGACCGCGTTAAGCTCCTCTTTGGAGCCGGTCTGCACCGCAGCCTCCTGCTGCATTTTCACGACATACGCCATTTGTTCGGGAGAATACTCCTCCGCGAAAAAGGCGAGCTCGATCATCAGCCCCGCGTCGTAACGGGACAAGATCGTCTCGTACAAGTGCCGGTTGAACGACGTTGCCAGCACGTCGGGCGGCAATTCCTCCTTGGCGCTTTTCAGCAAATCGGGATGCCGCAGCAAAAGCCCGATCAGCCGTTCCTCCGCCGCCGCCGCGCGGGGATGGTCTTTCGCCTCCGGATTGACGGCGCCGGTTTGCTGCGCCGCCGCACGAATAGCTTGAGAGGTCTGCGTTTTTCGCGCATACCGCTCTTTGCCGGCGCGAATGCCCTTCACCCGCTCCACGATCACGCTTTTTTGCACGTCCATTTCCCGCGCAAGACGGCCGGCGTACACGTCGCTTTCGATCGGATCGTCCAGCGTTGCCAGCAGGCGCGCCGCCTCGTTTAAGTATTCGGTCTTGCCGATGTCCGTATTCAAATCGTGGCGCGAGGCGATCTCGATCAGCCGATATTCCACGTCGCCGGCGGATTTTTGGAGCAGCAAACGGAACCGGTCGGCACCGTTTTTCTTGATAAATTCGTCCGGATCTTTACCGTCCGGAATATTGACCACGCGGATGCCCACGCCGGTCGGTCGCAAAATATCGATCGCGCGGCGGGTGGCTTTTTTGCCCGCCTCGTCGCTGTCGAAAATCATCGTCACGTTTTCGGTATACCGCGCGAGCAGACTCGCGTGTTCCTCGGTAAACGAGGTGCCGAGCGCGGCGACCGCATTTTCAAAGCCCGCCTGGTGCATCGCGATAACGTCCATATAGCCCTCGCACAAAATCAGCTCTTTTTGGCCGGTGGCTTTGGCGAAGTTGAGAGCGAACAGATTGCGGCTTTTTTTGAACGCCGGCGTATCGGAGGTGTTGACGTACTTGGGTTTCGAGTCGTCCAGCACACGCCCGCCGAACGCGATGACGTTGCCGCGGATGTCGATGATCGGCACCATCACCCGGTTACGGAACACGTCGTACAGCCCGCCGTTTTTCCCGCGCTTACAGAGAAACGCGGCGATCAACTCGTCATCGCGGAAGCCCTGCTTGCGCAAGGCGTTCGCCAGCGAGAAAAAGTCGCCGGGCGCATAGCCGAGGCCGAAATGTCGAATGGTTTTGTCGGTATAGCCGCGCTTGCGGTAGTATTCCAGCGCCACCGCGCCCTCCGGCGTCTTCAGCTGTTCAAAGTAGAAGCGCGCCGCCGCCCGGTTGGCCTCCAGCACGCGCACGCGCAGCTTGGATTCCGCATCGTTCACGCGGGTGTTTTCGGGAACGGTCATTCCCGCCCGCTCGGCGAGGAATTTCACCGCGTCCAGATAGTCTAAATTTTCGATTCGTTTAATGAACGTGATGACGTCGCCGCCCACGCCGCAGCCGTAGCAGTAAAACGAGGCGGTTTCGGGGTAAACGGTAAAAGACGGCGTCTTTTCGCCGTGGAAAGGGCAAAGCCCTTTCAGCGTCCGTCCCGCCCGTTTCAGCGGAACGTAGGAGGAAATCGTGGATTCAATATCGCATCGGGACGTCAATTCGGTTATAAAGCTTTCGGGAATGGGCATTTGCAGTTCCTCCGTTTCTTTTCAGTATCGTTGTAAAGTTTTCTCACTTGCTAAAGGGGCGGCGCTTTACGCCTTGAACGTCCAGCTTCGCGGAACAAAGAGCTGATCGTAGATCCCCAGCGCGTAATTATCGGTCATACTCGCCACGTAATCGGCGGCGGCGCGGTCAGCGCCCTCTCGCTCGGCTACCGCCGCGAATTCCGGCGGAAGCGCAGCGGGATTTTGCAGAAAATGCGTATACAGCGTTTGCAAAAGCGCAACGGCTTTCGTCTCCTCACCCTTAACGACGGGGTTGTAATAGAGCTTGTCGAACATTGTCTTGTGCAGCGTCTGAAACGCCTCGTACACGGCGGGCGCCATACGAATATCCTCGCCGTCGCTCGCTTTGATCACGTTGCCGATAAGACAATCCAGCCGCTGCGCGCGCGTGTCTCCGAGCAGGGTACGCACGTCAAGCGGAATATCGTTTTCGCTCATCACGCCGGCGCGCATCGCGTCGTCCATATCGTGGTTTATGTAAGCAATCTGGTCAGCGAACCGCACGATCCGCCCTTCGAGCGTCTGTGCCGTCGCGCCCTTCGTGTGGCAAAGGATGCCGTCGCGTACTTCGGCTGTCAAGTTGAGGCCCTTGCCATCGTGCTCTAACTTTTCCACCACACGCACGCTGTGTTCGTAGTGGCGAAAGCCGCCGGGAAGCAGGTCGTTGAGCGCGCGCTCGCCCGCGTGACCGAACGGCGTATGTCCGAGATCGTGAGCCAGCGCGATCGCCTCGGTCAGATCCTCGTTCAGCCGCAGAGCCCGCGCGATCGTGCGCGCGATTTGGGAGACCTCCAGCGTGTGCGTCAGGCGGGTGCGAAAATGGTCGCCCTCCGGCGACAAAAACACCTGCGTTTTGTGCTTCAGACGGCGGAACGATTTGGAATGGATCACCCGATCCCGATCCCGCTGATACACCGTGCGATACGGGCAAGGCGTTTCCTCCCGATCGCGGCCGCGGCTTTCCGCCGCGAACGCGGCATAGGGCGCCAACGTCTGTTTTTCCCGCAGTTCAAGCTCTTCACGAACGGTCACAACGTGTGCCTCCTTTTCTCAAGCGGTCGACCGTCGCCGAAGCGACAGGTTTCGACCGAAAAAAGCTCTCTATAAACGTTATAGTCAAAAAAATCGCAAATTTCCTCTAAAAAAACGAAGAAATTTGCGAATTTTTCAATTTTTTTCTGTTTCTTCGAACGGAATTGCCCGTTCTCCCACGATACGCGCGGAAAAACGACCCGCGCTCTGCTCGGTCACGGCGTCACACACCGCCTGCACCGCCTCCGGCGGCAGGGCGGCCGTCAGCGTCACCGCCTCCTCGAAGCGGCTGTCGGTCAACACGCCCTGCTGTTCTAACAGCGGGCGCACGATCCCGTAAAAGGGATAATCGCACGTGACCTCTAAAAGCGTACACGTGCGCACCGTCACCGTTTCCGCGGCGTCCGCCGTCAGCGCACCGGTGTGGGAATACGCCCGCAAAAGCCCGCCGGCACCGAGCAAAATGCCGCCGAAATAGCGCACCACCGCCAGCACACAGTCGGACAGTTCGTTGCGCTCCAAAATCTGCATGAGCGGTTGACCCGCCGTCCCCGTCGGCTCGCCGTCGTCCGAAAACTTCGCCGCGTCGCCGACGCGGTAAGCAAAACAGACGTGACGCGCGTCGCGATGCTCGCGGCGCAAAGCGTCCAAAAACGCCTGCGCTTCCTCGCGACTCCCGACAGGCTGCAAGACGCCGATAAAGCGCGAGCGGCGCTCGGTAAACTCCGCCGTTGCCGTCGATTTTACGGTGCGATACGCTTCTTTCAAATCGGTCGCCTCCTTATTTTTGAATGCACAAAACAGGCCGCCACAAAAAACGAACGTTCAAACCGAAAAAACGGAAAGCGCGTTCCTCTTTTGTTGCAGCCTGTTCGGAAACCTGACGTGTGGTAAATTACATACCGTAGCGTTTTTTGAAACGTTCCACGCGACCGCCGGTGTCCACCAGCTTCTGTTTGCCGGTAAAGAACGGATGGCACTTGGAGCAAATTTCCACGCGGATGTTCTCTTTCGTGGAACCGGTCTCGATCACCTCGCCGCAGGCGCAGGTAATGGTGGTCTGTTTGTAATCAGGGTGGATATTTTCTTTCACGGAAATCACCTCGTTTCGTTAGCACGACCTCAATACGAGGTCAACAAAGGCGATTATACCACACTACTTTTGAAAATGCAACAGGAAATTCCAAACTTTTTTTACTTTTTTTATTTTTCTTGCAAAACCGCCCTTTTTTCGCCCTTTCGATCCAAAAGCCGCGGAAAAATTCCCGTTTGGGACTTGCGTTCGCTTTCTAAATAGTGTATAATAATCATCCGCGACAATTCGCGCGACTATTTAAAGAAACGGAGGAACGGCTTCTATGTACGTTTGGAATCCGAACGAGTTGTGGAATATGGCGGTTTTGCCCCGCAAAGCCGGCGATGCTCTGAAGCTTGCAAACCTGACCCAGCTGAAAGTGCTGTTGTGGATGGCTACCAACGGTCAAAACGGCGTGGACGCCGCCTCTTGTGCCGCCGCGCTGGGCGGCCGCTTTACCGAAGCGGACTGCGCCGACGCGTTGGCTTTTTGGCAATCGGAGGGCGTGCTGGCCGAACGCGGCGCCGCCGTATCTGCGCCTGCCGCAACGCCCGCACCCGTACCCGCTCCCGCACCGACACCGGTGGCTCCCGCCGCCGTGCCGGACGTGCCGAAGCCCGCTCCCGTGGTAAAAACCCTTACGGCGGCGGATGCGGCGATCGCCGCGGCCACGCCGCAGCCCCTCTCCCGCAAGGAATATCTGACGCTGGTGGAAACGGTGGAGGCGCGATTCGGCAAAACGCTGTCGCGCGCCGACCAGGAGCGTCTTTGGGAGCTTTGCGACACGACCGCTCTCCCTCTTGAGGTGTTGATGATGGTGGTCGGCAACGCCGCCGCCAACGAGAAAAAGAGCGTAGGCTACGTTTGCAAGGTGGCGCGTTCGTGGGAAGAAAAAGACCTCACCACCATCGACGCCGTCGATGCTTATTTGCTTCGTATGGAGCAGCGTGAACGCGCGTGGGACACGGTGGTCGGCTGGCTCGAGCTGTCGATCAAGCGCCCCTCCGTTCAGCAACGCGATCTGGCGTTCAAATGGCTGTGTGAATGGGACGTCTCGCAGCCGCTCCTCAAGCTCGCATTTTCCAAATGCGCCGAAGCGACCGGCAAATTTCAGGCATCCTATATCGACCGCGTGCTGGAGGGCTGGCGGGAGGACGGTATCACCTCTCCCGAGCAGGTCACCGCTCCCCGCGGTGCAAAGCCCGCCAAATCCCGCTCCCCGAAAGAGGGCGGCTTTGACGTGGAAAAGTATGAAAAAATGTTGACCGACCGCTCTTTGCGGCTCCGAAAGAAGGAGGACTAACTATGGGATACAGCTCCGACGTTTACGCCCGCGCCACCGCGACGCTCGCTTCCCGCCGCGCCAAAGCGGAGGGAGAAGCCGCGGCACGCCGCATACGCGTGATCAGAAAGCAGCCGAAGGCTTTGGAGTGCGAGCAGCGTATGGCGGCCGCCGCGTCGCAGATCGCCAAGGCTTTTTTGAACGGCGGTGACATCGAAAAAACCGTTGCGTTCGTGGAAAAAGAGACCACCGCCGCCCAGCAGGAGCTGGCAGCGCTTATCGCCGCTGCCGGCGAAAAGGGCACCGATTTTTCTCCCGTTTACACCTGTCCGGAATGTGAGGATACCGGCTACGTCGGGCCGAAGGTCTGCCGCTGTTTGGCGTCTCTTTTGGCCGTTTATGCCAGCGAGGAGCTGTCCTCCACAACCGGGATGAAGCTCTCCTCCTTTGACGAGATCGATCTCACGCTGTATACCGACGACTGCCGCCGCGCGATGCAGCGCGTCTTTGACGATTGCCGCGACTACGCCGCGCATTTCGATACGAAATCCGAAAGTCTGCTGTTGTTCGGCCCGACCGGTACCGGCAAAACACACGCGGCGCTCGCCATCGCCGATGCGGCCGTCAACCGCGGGTACTCGGTAGTCTACGGCCCGGCGACAACGCTGTTCCACAAGATGGAGCGCGAGCATTTCGACCACGTTCCGGGTAACACGGAAGAAACGCTGCTCTCCTGCGATCTGCTGGTGCTGGACGATCTCGGCACCGAGATGTCCACCGCGTTTACCGTGTCCTGCCTCTACGACATCCTCAACGGACGGATGATGGCGGGACTTCCCACGATCATCAGCACCAACCTCTCTGCCGGGGATTGGGCGGCACGTTACGGCGACGCCATCGCCTCCCGCGTGCTGGGAACCTATTATCCCCTTCCGTTCAAAGCCAACGACGTCCGCCAAGCGAAGCTGGAGCGTCGGTTGGCGAGCGAAGACTGATTACCGAAGTTCGTTTCATAAGGAGGCCGTTTTTATGGAATTTTCCGAACATCGCTGTGCCGGCTGTATGCGCGTGTATACCGCCGAGGAAAGCGTTTGCCCCCATTGCGGCTGTGACGCCGGGGAGCAAAACCCGTCTGAATATCTGCCGATCGGACTGACGCTGGCCGGACGGTATACCGTCGGGCGCGTGCTGTCCTATTCCGGCACCACCGCCTGCTATATCGCTTATGACCAAACCGGCGACTGCCCCGTCTATCTGCGGGAATTTATGCCGGACGGTCTTTGCTTCCGCGAGGAGGCCGGCTTTTTGAGCCAGAAGGAGGGCGCCGAGGGCGCGTTCCACGAGCTGTGCTGTGAATTCGAGCAGCAGGGACGTATGCTTGCCAAGCTGCGGGATCTTTCGCTGATGCTCCCCGTCTACGATTTGTTCAAACAAAACGGCACGGCGTACACCGTGTCGGAATATCTGCGCAACTACACCCTCACCGACCACCTGACGCAAATGGGAGGCCAGCTCACCTGGAACGAAGCGCGCAAGCTGTTTTTGCCGTTTTTGTCCTCGCTGATCTCCTGCCATACCGCTGGGCTTACCCATTTGGGTATTTGCCCGCAAAACCTGCTGTTGGACGAAGACAACCGTCTGCGGCTCATCGGCTTTGATCTGCGCGCCGCGCGCAGCCAGGGCAGCGACGCGTTCGCGCCCCAGCTTGCCGAGGGATACGCCGCGCCGGAGCAATATCTCGCGGACGGAGAAGCGGATGCCCGCAGCGACGTATACGCGGTGGCGGCCACGCTGTTCCGCACGCTGACCGGCAACCCGCCGCCCGCCGGCGACAACCGTTCCGGCGAATGTGACGATCTGTTTATGCCGGCGAACGTGGTCAGCGTCCTGCCCGAAAGCGTTACCGAAACGCTGGCTGACGCGCTTCAGCCGCGTCCGGAGCTGCGTATTTCCACCTTGTCCGAGCTGCGCGATCGGCTGTCCACCGGTATGGTGGTGTCCGCGTTGGCGCAAGAAGCGGCGGCTATGTCCGCACCGGAAACGGATAAGAAGATGCCCAAAAACTCCACCGGCAAAAAATACGCCATTATCCTGATCGTGTTATTGTCTTTGATTTTGGTCGGCGTCGGCGTGGTGATCGCTTTTGAGCTGAACCATAAAAAGCTGCCCGCCGAAACCTCTGCCGTTTCGCTCCCCGTCGCCACCACCGCCACCGGAACGCAGACGGAGGCCACCGCCACGGCCGCCGCCGGGCCCATTTCCTTTGCCCCCGATTTGTCGGCCGGCGACGTAGACTACTATGCGCTGCCCATTGACGGCGGCCAACGCGTGTCCGACGTGTATCCCGTGACGGTGATCGGCTATCAGTACAGCGACTCCGTTCCCGCCGGCTATATCGTGGCGCAAACGCCGGTTGCCGGTGCTCCCGTGCCGGACGGCGCGACCATCTCCGTCTATTTGAGCGCGGGCAAAGCCGTGGTCGGCGTTCCCGACGTAAAAGGCTGGAAAGCGGAGCACGCCAAGATTTACTTAGAATCGCTGGGCTTCCGCGTGGAGATCGCCAAGGGTGCTGACTCCTCCGTGGACGTCGGCTGTGTCTTCGGTACCTGGCCAGATGCCGGCACCGAGCCGCTGAACGGCAACAAGGTCACGCTACGCGTCAACGACCAGCCGGCCACCACCGCGGCGGAAACGGAACCCGCCGTTGAGGAAGAGAGCGACGCAGACGTCGCGGAAGAGGAGTAACCCTATGCAAAAAACCACCCTGTCTCAATTCGGCACCAAGCTGTTTTTGCGTGCCCTCATCGCCGCGGCGCTGTGTATGATCGTGTATCTGTCGTTCGGCTTCATCTTTACCGCCGTCGGCACAAAGCAAATGGGCTACACCGTCTATCACCAAGAAGCGGACGGCACGCTCACCAATATGGGCGACTACTATTTTGACGAAATGAGCACGCTCGAGGAGGAAACCTCCGCCACCGGCACCGGCACGACCGCCGCGGAATCCATGTATTACCGTCAGGCGATCCGCTCCGAAATGTCCACCGGCCTCAAGGTGCTGTCGTTTATCCTCTCCGAGATCTGTATGCTCGGAATGTATATCTCGATGCTGTACGTCTCCGCCTGGGAGCAAGGGCACAAAAACGCCCAAAACGACGACGGCGAGGGCTGTGACAAGTTCCTCGGCCTGCGCGCCGGCCTCTTTGCCACGCTGCCGCTGTGTATCGCGTGGGTGGCGCTTCTTATGAGCAAGCTCGGCTGGTTCAACCCCGAATTTGCCGGCACGTTCAAGCTCCTGATGGCGCCGTGGTTCCCGGTCGTGACCGCGATGATGCCGCTCGCCGCCACCGCGTCGATGTCGTGGTGGGTGCCGTTTGCCCTGCTGCCGCTGATGGCGCTCAAGCCGATCACGGCTCACGTGGCGTATACGCTCGGTATGAAGGACATCGTTCTGCGAGACAAGATCCTCTATAAAGGGAAAAAGAAAAAGAAAAAATCCCGTCGGGCATAATCCGGCGGTTTTCCCATACCCTTAAAAGGGAGGGATCGCCGTGAAACTGTCTGCCAAAGCCGCCTTGCTCTGTGGCCTTGCCGTTGAGCTTTTCGTTTTCGTCTTCTTTTATTCGATCGGAGAGCGCCCGCTGACGGCGCTTTCCTCGGCAAAAGCAGGTTCTCGCCCGCTCGTTTTGCTGGATGCCGGACACGGCGGCGAAGACGGCGGCGCCTGCGGCGAGGACGGAACGCTCGAAAAAGACGTGAACGTCGCCATCACCAACGCGCTCGGCGACCTGTTGTCCTTTTGCGGCTGCCGCGTAAGCTATACGCGAACGGACGACCGCTCTATCGGAGAGGGCGACACCGTGCGCGAGCGCAAGGTCAGCGATATGCACGCCCGCCTCGCGCTGTATGATGCCGCTGACCTCGCCATATCCGTCCACCAAAACAAATTCGGCAGCGCCTCCTGTCGCGGCGCCCAATTTTTCTACGGCGCTGTTTCTCCCGAAAGCCGCGTGCTGGCGGAGACGATGCGCTCCCAATTCGTCACCTTGCTTCAGCCGGACAATACCCGCGAGCTGAAGCCCGGCGGCGACAACGTGTTTTTGCTGTATAAAACCGCCACCCCTGCCGTTTTGGCGGAGTGCGGTTTTCTGAGTAATCCCGACGAGCTGTGTCAGCTCAAGACCGATGCCTACCGTAAGAGCGTAGCCTTTGCGCTGGCGGCCGGTATTCTGCAATATCTTTCCTGAAAAGGATGTGAGAGAATGGCACAAAAGAATAAGACCGTTTACGTTTGCTCGGAATGCGGCGCGGAAAGCCTGAAGCCCGCCGGCAAATGCTTTACCTGCGGCGCGTGGGGAACCGTACAAGAGGAGATCCGCGTGGCACCCACCGCCTCCTCCCGCACCGTGACCGCGGCCGCCAAGCCCACCCGCCTGCGGGACGTTTCCACCGCCGAGGATCCCCGCATCTTGACCGGGCTTTCGGAGCTGGATCGCGTGCTCGGCGGCGGTATCGTGCGCGGCGGCGTTATGCTGATCGGCGGCAACCCCGGCATCGGTAAATCTACCCTGCTTCTCCAGATCTGCGAAACGCTCGGCGAGGACAAGCGTATTCTGTACGTCTCCGGTGAGGAATCCGCGCGGCAGATCAAGCTCCGCGCCGACCGCCTCGGTGTCAGCCGCGACAACGTGCTGCTCTTATGCGAAACGGATATTGACGCGATTTTGGCGGCGATCGACGACGAATCGCCCGATCTCGTCATCATCGACTCGATCCAGACGATGAGCCTGCAGGCCGTCGCCTCCTCTCCCGGAAGCGTCACGCAGGTCAGAGAATGTACCTCAGCGCTGATGCGCGCCGTCAAAGCGGCGGATATTCCGCTGTTTATCGTCGGCCACGTCAATAAGGACGGCGCAATCGCCGGGCCGAAGGTCATGGAGCATATTGTGGACTGCGTGCTGTATTTTGAGGGCGACCGCCATTCGAGCTACCGGCTTTTGCGCTGTGTGAAAAACCGCTACGGCGCGACCGATGAAATCGGTATGTTCGAGATGCGGGACAAAGGCCTTGCGGGGGTGGAAAACCCGTCGCTCGCCCTGCTGTCCGGTCGGCCGGTCAACGTCCCCGGTATCTGTGTTGCCTGCACCATGGAGGGCTCGCGTCCGATTTTGGCGGAGGTGCAGGGACTTGTTTCCCCCACCGCCTTCGGCAATCCGCGGCGGATGTCCACCGGCTTTGACCAAAACCGGCTGGCACTTTTGCTGGCGGTGCTGGAAAAACGCGCCGGCTATTTCTTCTCGAATTTGGATGCCTACGTCAACGTCGTCGGCGGGCTGTGGCTCAACGAGCCGGCCGCCGAGCTGCCGGTGGCGCTGGCGCTGGTAACGGCGCTTAAGGACAAGCCCGTCTCCGAGGGCATCGCCGCCTTCGGCGAGGTGGGACTTACCGGCGAGATCCGCTCGGTCTCCCAAGCCGACGCCCGCGTTGCCGAGGCCGCCCGTTTGGGCTTTAAAAAGGTGCTCATCCCCTACCACAACCTAAAAGGGCTGGCCGCCCGCTCGGACATCGAGATCATCGCTATCCGCACCGTGCGCGACGCGTTTGAAGCGCTGAACGCATAAAAAATCGTAAAAAAGTCTTGCTTTTCAAGCAAGAAAATGATATAATGATGGTTCAAAAGAGAAACGAGGGACAGATATGACCTATACACGCCGCAATCAGGGAACGTGTTCCCGCGCCGTCCAATTCGATTTGGAAAACGGCATTTTGCACAACGTCCGCTTTGAGGGCGGATGTAACGGAAACCTGCAAGGCATTGCCCGCCTTGTGGAAGGAATGGACGCCGAGCAAGCGATCGAGCGGCTGTCCGGGATCCGCTGCGGCTTTAAACCCACCTCCTGCCCCGATCAGTTAGCTATTGCCATTCGTGACGCTTTGAAAGAAGGTTGATTGTTTTGTGTATGCATGACGACAGCGATATGAAAATCGTGGGCGAATACGTCGAGCCGGAAGATACCGCCGACGAGCTCACCCGTCTTTTAAAAGAACAACAGGAAAACGGCAACCTCGACCGTGCGCGTGCGCTTGGTGAGGCGCTGCTAAAAGCCGCGCAAGAGGCCGCCGCCGCTCATCCGTCAGAAAACGAAACGCTGCTTCTTCAGCGGTGGCTGCTTCTCCTCTTTACTACCGACATCGAGGTACAGCGTCTGCTCCCGAACGGCCTCGTCGCGCGTACCGCGTTCGGCCGGTTCTATGACGTGTTGCAGCAGGCGGAGCCGGAAATCTACGAGCAGCTTCAGCAAAACGGCAGCTTGTCGTTCTACTATCTCTGCCAGGAAGACGGCGCGATCCTAAAGAACAAAGCCGCCGCCACCTTTGCGTCGCTTTGCGGCCGCGCGGACGATCAGCGCACCGTCGATTTGGGAAAAACCCTCATCGAACAATGCAAGGTGAAGGTCGATGCCCTCGCCGACGCGCAGGAATTTGTGCAATAAAATACGCATTAAAAAACGCTCTGTCGATGACAGAGCGTTTTTTGTTTTGTTTATGGGTGTGGATCAGTTTCCCCATTCCCAATCTTCCATTCCTTTGAGAACAGACTCAATTTTGTCAAAGGAGCCGCACATCTCGTTCGGAAGGGAGATAAGGAAACAACCGTACGCGCCCGCCGGCTCCGGAGCGTGTGTATCAAAGCAGATGGTGAGCACTCCGTCCGTTCCTTTGGTAACATCGGGGAAACCCTTCAAAATAGAATAGTCCAAACTCGCCACCACTAAAAACCTCTCCTCGAAAAACGCGGAATCAAATTCGGCAAGATCCTCTCGGGAAACGTCTTTCTGCAACCCGGCAAAATAAGATTTGAGTTCTATGGGAGAATAAAAAGCCACTTCTTCGTAGGGATCCCAGTTGTAGGGTTCCGATAGATAATAGCCCATAAGCGCAAAATATTTTTCCACCTTGAAGTCCACCGGCGAGAACTCCTTATGCAGCGTTTCGGGGTTAATCGCGTGCTTATCCACGTAAATCTTTTCGAGGTCACCCAAGTCCGCCAAATACATGCGCACAAGCAGAACGTCTTTCATATCGAGTTCGCCGTCGCGGTTGGCATCCGCCAACGTTTGGTCCATTTCCACGTCCAAATCCGCCAAATACTTGCGAATAATGAGCACGTCTTTGATATTCACAACGCCGTGGCCGTTGGCATCCCCGTAAAACCCGATGGGCTGCGGCTCATCGGTGGCGGTCGCGGTGGCGGTCGCGGTCGGCTCGGCGGCAAGAATTTGCTCGTCCTGCTCTTTTGTTGCCGAAACGGACAGCATCCCGACACAAAGCGCAAATACCACAAACACGCTCAGCACACAAAACAGTTTTTTCACACTCAACATCTCCTTGTTTTCCGGGGTTTCGGCACCGAAAGCCCCGTTTTTTACACAACGCGTTCAGTATACAGGATGCC
>JAZUKW010000043.1:0-6885 GCA_045643425.1 Acutalibacteraceae bacterium | reverse complement strand
GTGATTTTGTCCTGGCAGGCTTTCACCTCTTTTTCAAGCGCATCCGCGTCGGCAATATCGTCGATCAGGTTTTTCTGCGCCTCATCCAACGCCGCCTTGGCAGCGGTGACGCGCCCCTGGATCTCCGTCAGCGTCTTGTCGGCGTTTTTCTTCGCCTCTTCCGCCTGCTGACGGCTCTTTTCCGCGTCATCCCAGCGTTGTTTGCTACCCTTTTCGGCAAGCTCCGCCGCTTTCACCGTCGCCTTATCGACGCTGTCGGGCGCTTTCGGCGCGGGATGCGGGTGCTCCGTGCTGCCGCAGACCGGGCAGGGCTTGTCCTGCTCCAGCTCCTCGGCCAGCGTGCCGTAGATTCCCTTAAAATAGCGGTCGCGGCAGTCCTTCGCCTGCGCCGACGCGCGGTCGAATTCTTTCTTGGCTTCGCGCGCCTTTTCCATCGCCTTTTCGCAGGCAGCCGTCGCCGCATCGGCTTTATTTTTCTCTTGGATGCACGCAGCTTTTTCCTTGTCATACGCCGTTTTCCGCTCGCCGACCACTTGATACGACTCGCTCTTGCTCTGATACAAGCCGATCTGGCGGTTCAGCTCCTCCACCGGCGACGCGGCGAGGTGCTTGTCAAGCGCCTCTTGCGCTTTTTTCGCCGTCTGCTCCAAGGCGGGAAGCTTCGCCGCTTTGGCGTTGCGGTCGGCCTCGCGCAGCTTCGCCTCACGCGCCGCGCGCTCCTTTTCCTCGAGCTCGCCGCGCACCGCCTTCGCCTTCTCCGCCCGCTTGCAGGCGTCCTGCAACGCTTTCATCTCATCCTTTTGCGTCTCCAATCGGTCGCGCCTCTTTTCCAGCTCGTGCAGCGGCTTAAACGCCTCCGCAAGCCGGCGATCCTCGTTGAGCTTTTTCCGCTTTTTCTCGCCGTCAAACGCCTTGTGGTCGGCCTCTGCCTGCTTGCCCTCTTTTTCCAAAGCGGCGATTTTCTCTTTCAGCTCCTCCGGCGTTTCGCAGCCGGCTTCGTTCAGCAGCGCCTGCATCGTTTCGCGCTCGTTTTCCAGCTCGCGCACGCGCGCCGCCGCCTTTTCGAAAAACGTATCGGCGTACCCTTTCCAGCGATCCGCCTCGAAAATGGCGGTCAACACTTTTTCCTTATCGCTCGACTCGGACGTCAAAAACTTCTCAAACTGTCCCTGCGGCAACAGCACCACACGGCGGAACTGCTCGCTCGTAAGACCGATCAGCTCTTCCGCTTTGGTCGTCATCTCCTTCGCAGTAATTTTCTCTAAGAAAGGAATCAGCACGCCGTCCTCGTCCAGCTCGCCCGCCTCATAAAAATCCGTCAGCGCCGTGCGCCGCACCTGCTGTCCGCGGGTAAAACGGTACGTCCGTTCCCCCTCCGAAAACGTCAGCGACACCAGCGTGGTGGCTTTTTCGTCTGCTTGGTTACACCGCCACTCCGCAAGACTGCTGCGGCCTTTGCTGCCCTCGCCGCTGCTGACGCCGTAAAGCGCCAACATCATCGCGTCAAAGATCGCGGTTTTGCCGCTTCCCGTTTCGCCGGTGATCAAAAACATCCCTTTTTCGGCCAAGGATTCAAAATCGACCACTTGCCGACCCACGTAAGGCCCGAACGCCTCCATTTCCAAACGCAAAGGCTTCATTTTTCATCCTCCTTTTCCGCATACGCGGCCACCGCCGCCTCAAACAACGAACACAAATGCTCGTCCGCGTCCGTGCCCATAATATCGCGACAATACTGCCGGAACACCTCCACGGGCGTGCTTTGGAATCGCTCCAATTCCTCCACGGTCATACGCACGGCGGATTCCTCCCCGCCGAAGATCATACCGCTGACCTCGAGCAAATTCGGATACACCGCTTCCAGCTTCTCGCGGACAAAGCTGCCCGCGACCTCGTCCGTCACCTTCGCCCACACAAAGCCGTTTTTCACGTCCTCGTCGCAGGTGGGATTCAAAAGCTCCTCGAGCGTTCCCGTCAGCGTCGTGCGGCGGTGCAAGAGCGTAAGCGGCACGATCTCCCGCTCCATCGTCGCGGTATCCACGATCGTCACGCTCTTTTCGTGCGTCTCCTCCCGACCGAACGAATACGGCATCGGCGTACCCGAATAGCGCACCGTCTCCGTCACGTCCTGCGGCTTATGCAGGTGACCGAGCGCGACGTAATCGAACCCGTCGAACACCGACGCGCTCACCTGCGTAGCAAAACCGATTTCCGCCGCGCGGTCGCTGGTGGACGTCTCGGAATCGGTAATAAACGCGTGCGCCAGCACGATATGCCGCTTGTGCGGGTCGAACGCGGCCCGCATCGTATCCGTCACCACGCGATACGCGTCCTCAAGGCTTTCGATCTCCTCCGCCTTCTCCGGGAACACGCTTTTCACCTTCGCCTCGGTGATCCACGGCAAAAGGTACACGTCCGCGTCGTCAAACGACACCACCGCCGGCTCACGCGTCAACGCGCCGCAAATATGCAAGCCGGACGACGCGAGCAGCGTGCTGCACGTCGCCAACCGTTCGGCGCTGTCGTGGTTGCCCGCGATCAGCAGCACCGGCACGCCCAGCTCCTTACACAGCGCGGTCATCGCGCCGTCGTACAGCTTCACCGCCTCCGCCGCCGCCACCGAGCGATCGTATACGTCGCCGGCGATCATCACCGCATCCACCTGCTTCTCTTTCACGATCTCGGCGATCTGCTCCGCAAAAAATTTCTGATCCTCTCCGAGCGACCGAACGCCGTCCATAGCGCCCAAATGCCAGTCGGACGTGTGCAAAAGCTTCATTCGTTTCCTCCGTTTCTCGTTGCACGGTTGTTTTCGGCGACCGCTTCCCGTGCCTCTTTTTGCAGCCGCCATTCTTCCATGTATCATTTTAGCAAAAGTTATGTCCCAAATTCGGTACATTGCAGCCCGTCGTCCGCCGCGAACGACCTCGTTCACTATATTATACTACACGGGCTTTCGTTTTTAGAAAGATTTCCGCAAAATTTGTCGAAAAAAATTTGCCGTGTCGCCACACGTCGAAATCCGCAAAAAACCCATTGAAATGCCGCTGCGAGTATGCTATACTGTATTATGTATGTAAAACACGCTGCATGTTTAGGAGGTCTTTTTTGTGAAATTAGGTATCGTCGGATTGCCGAACGTCGGCAAATCCACGTTGTTCAACGCCATCACCAACGCGGGCGCCCAAAGCGCCAACTATCCGTTTTGCACCATCGAGCCGAACGTCGGCGTCGTCGCGGTGCCGGATGAGCGTTTGAAAAAGCTTGAGGAAATGTATAACCCCGTCAAGGTCACGCCCGCTGTCATCGAATTTGTGGACATCGCGGGTCTCGTCAAGGGCGCAAGCCGCGGCGAGGGCCTCGGCAACAAATTTCTCGCGAACATCCGCGAGGTGGATGCGATCGTCCACGTCGTGCGTTGCTTCGAGAACGACGACATCGTCCACGTGGACGGCAGCGTCGATCCCGCCCGCGACATCGAAACGATCGACCTCGAGCTGATTTTCGCCGATATGGAAACGCTCGACCGCCGCATAGACCGCACGACGAAAGCCCTAAAAGGTGACAAATCGTTACAAAAAGAGCTCGACCTCTATAAGCGCGTGAAAGAAGCGCTCGAGGCCGGCAAGCCCGCCCGCTCGGTCGAAATGACCGAGGACGAGGAGGCGATCATGCGCACCGTGTCGCTCTTAACGAGCAAGCCGGTCATCTACGCCGCCAACGTGGACGAAGCCGCGTTTACGAACGGCATCGAAAATAACGCCATGGTCAACCGCGTCCGCGAAATCGCGGGCACAAGCTCCGAGGTGCTGCCGATCTGCGCCGCGCTGGAGGAAGAGGTCTCCGGCATGGAGGAGGACGAAAAACAGCTGTTCCTCTCGGAGCTCGACCTCGACAGCTCCGGTCTCGATCGCCTGATCCAAGCGAGCTACCGCCTCTTGGGGCTCATCTCGTACCTCACCGCGGGCCAGCCCGAGGTGCGCGCGTGGACGATCACGAACGGCACCAAAGCGCCGCAGGCCGCCGGCAAGATCCACACCGATTTCGAGCGCGGCTTCATCCGTGCCGAGGTCGTGTCCTACGCCGATCTGATGGCGTGCGGCTCGCTGACCGCCGCCAAAGAGAAAGGCCTCGTCCGCTCCGAGGGCAAAGAATACGTCATGCAGGACGGCGACGTGGTGCTGTTCCGCTTTAACGTATGAAACGGGGCTTCGACCTGCTGAGATCCGATCTGAAAGCCTGGTGGAAAGGCATTTTGCTCGGCGTCGTGCTGTGGGCAGCGGCGAGCCTGCTTATGGGCACGCCCTGCTGGTTTCGGTGGCTCTTCGGCATCCCCTGCCCCTTTTGCGGCATGACGCGCGCCGCCTATAAGCTCGTCTGCTTCGATTTTGCGGGCGCGTGGGCATTCCAGCCGATGCTGTTCCCCACGCTCGCGTCGATTTTACTGTTGTTTGCGTCGCGGTATGGGAACAAAAAGCTGTTTCCCGCCGCCGTCACGGTGGCCGTCGTGTGCTTTTGCGCCTGCGTCGCGTTTTACGCGTGGAAAATGCTCACCGTGTTCCCGAACGCGGCGCCCTACGTCACCGACGAACATAGCCTTGTCCGTTTTTTGTGGGAGCATTCCCACTGATTATTTTGAGGAGGAATGAAAATGGAACAAAATCAAAATCCCTTTGATCTCTTAACGAATCGCCCGAGCAACCCGGAAACCCCGGCACAGCCCGCAAAGCCGACCGCGCCCGCGGACGATCCGTTCGCCGCGTTCGATAAGTCGGAATCGCTGTTCGGCGACCAGCCGAAGCCGGCGCAACCCGCGCAGCCTGCGGCGGTGCCCAACCCCTTTACGGCGGCTCCCGTACAGCCCGCAAAACCGGCGCAACCCGCGCAGCCTGCGGCGGCGCCCAACCCCTTTACGACGCCCGCTCCCGCGGTTCCGTCCGCTCCGGCTACTCCGGCCGCTCCGGTCACTCCCGCCGCTCCGGCAAAGCCGATTCAGCCCACCTACTACACCCAGCCGACGGGCAACTCCTACATCCCGCCGATCACGCCGGACGAGCGCGCCAACACCACCGTGCCGAACTACGTTCCGAACGTCACCGGCTTCGATGCGGAAGAGCCCATGTCGGTCGGCGATTGGCTTATTACAATGCTGATTATGTGCATCCCCTGCGTCAACCTCGTGATGATCTTCGTGTGGGCGTTCGGCAGCGGCAACAAGAGCCGCGCCAACTACTTTAAGGCCACGCTCATTTGGGCGGCGATCCTCCTGGCGCTGTATATTCTTCTCATCGTGCTTTTCATCGCGTTAGGCGTCGATATGGCACACCTCGTCAACTAATAACCAAAAAAGCATAACCCCCTCGGATCTCTCGACCCGAGGGGGTTTTTGTTTGTTCCGTCGGCCAACGGCGTGCGCGTAGGGGACGGCACCCCGACGTCCCCGATCGGTGCGACATTCTTGGGGTCGTCGAGGCTAACGAAGCCGAGCGCCGCCGGTGGCGGATACAGCGAGGCGGAGTTATGGCAGCGGTCAAACCGCCGTGCCGACAGGCACATTTGGCGGTTTGGGCACCGCAACTGGATCGCCGACCCCTACATACAAAACTCAAATGATAACGTAAGGCGAGTTTTGCACTTTTTTTAATTTTGGATTCTTCAGTATAGACAGCATGGCCCCCTTGTGTAAAGGGGGCTGTCGCCGCATGGCGACTGAGGGATTGTTTCTTTAATTCAACAGACAATCCCTCAGACAATCCCTCCGCCTCGCTCACGCTCGGCACCTCCCTTTGCACAAGGGAGGCTTTGCATAACCAAAGTTCTCTTGTAGGGGACGGCGCCTCGACCGCCCCCGGTCGGTGCGACATTCTTGGGGTCGTCGAGGACGCCGACCCCTACACAGCCCGCCGGAAGATGTTACCACACCGTAGGGGACGGCGCCCTCGACGTCCCTTTGCCGATTTCGCGCGGGACTTAACCCAGCATTCGCGCGGGACTTAACCCAGCATTCGCACGGCGGCGAGCGCATGGCCCCCTTGGGTAAAGGGGGCTGTCGGCGCATGGCGACTGAGGGATTGTTTCTTAAATTTAACAGACAATCCCTCCGCCTCGCTCACGCTCGGCACCTCCCTTTGCACAAGGGAGGCTTTGCATAACCAAAGCTCTCTTGTAGGGGCGGGCGTCCCCGACCGCCCCCGGTCGGTGCGACATTCTTGGGGGTCGTCGAGGACGCCGACCCCTACACGGCCCGCCGGAAGATGTTACCACACCGTAGGGGACGGCGCCTCGACGTCCCTTATAAAAACATCCCGCAAACGCAAAAAAGAGCATCGGGGAAACCCGATGCTCTTTCACATCAAAAAAGTAGGGCGGAGGATGCAACTCTCATCCTCCGCCCCGAAGTTCACTATTTAGTTAGTTATCCGTTTCTACCAATTAGGACGCAGAGCCCAGATCCGGCACGGAGGAAAGCATTTTGCAGGTGCTGTCGAAGGTGCAGGAGATGTAGTAGGTGGTACCGGAGGTCTTCTCATAGGAAGTGCCGTCCCATTTCGCGGTAACTTTCATGGAGTTCGCATCCTGAGCAAGCTGCAGCTCTTGGCCGTTCTTGTTCAGATAGAAAGTTTTGCCGGAAGCATCCGCACCGGCGATGGCGCCATAGACGTCAACCGGGTCAGCATCGTCAGCAGCCATGTACTGGGCAACGACGAGGGATTTCAGCGCACGGGCGTTGGCGAGGTCGGTCTTTTGACGGGATTTCTCCAGCGCGGCGGTGAAGGTCGGGATCGCGATGGCGATCAAGATCGCGATGATGGCGATAACGATCAGCATTTCCATCAGGGTAAAGCCTTTTTTGTTCATCTTTTTCATAAGACATTTCTCCTTTTC
>JAZUKW010000042.1:0-25360 GCA_045643425.1 Acutalibacteraceae bacterium | reverse complement strand
CAGCCGTCTCAAACTCAGCCGAGCCAAACTCAGCCGAGTCAGTCTCAGCCGCAGGGTGACACCTATACGCTGTCGCTGAATATTTCGGAGGAGGCGCCGCGGTATAACACCGTGACGCAAACGGACAGCTTCCAGGTGCCGAAAAACCAGGATGCCACGATCGAAATCGTGGTGCTGGCGTATCAGGATTTGGACGTGAACGATACGGCGAAGATCAAGGGCTTTGTGAGCTTGACCGGCGCGACGCTTTCGGGTGATCCGGTCATCGGCGAAATTTCCGACCACAAATATCCGATCACCTTCACCTATAAGGTGACGATGGATTCCGACAAAACGGTGAGCGGCACGATCGCCAGCCCGATTTTTGAGGCGTCGAGTATTTCCGTGAACGGTCAAGGCGGCACCACGCCGACCGGCGGCTCGGAGGCTTCGCAATCCGGCGGCACGACGGAGCCGTCATCCTACGCGCCCATTGAGGTGGAAGGCACCGAAAACTATGACCTCGTGACCTTGACCTATAACGATGCGGCGTGCTCGGAATACGGCTTGACGTTCCACAGCTTTGCCGACCTTTCCGCGCCGGTTATCCAAATCGTGGAGGGTCCGGTTGCCGACGATGCGGCGTTTGCTTCCGCGAGAACCATTTCCGGTGCTTCTATTTCGGAATCCACCGCATCTACCTGCGAATATCTCGATTACGACCCGACCAACTACACGTTTACCCACACCTACGAAAATCGCGGCAACGTGGTGAACGGTGTGACTACCCACATCTATAAAGCGAAGCTCGACGGCCTCGATTTCGGCAAGACCTATTCTTACCGCGTGGGTGATACCGCGCTCGGCACGTTCAGCCCGGTTTACACCTTCACTACCCGTCCGCAGACGATCAGCGATTTCTCGTTTATCTACACGGCGGACACCCAGCCCTCTTGCTTTGATGGCGTGGGCTATCTCGGTGTGAACGCGCTGCTTAACAAAGCGTTCCAGAAAGCCCCGAACGCCCAGTTCCTCGTCTCCGGCGGCGACTTTGTGTATTGCAGCGACGAGGGCCAAGGCTCTATCTCCGTGTGGCGTAACGTCATCAACGGCGGTAACAACAAGAATACCGGCGCGGCGGGCTCGTTGTTTGCCAGCCATCCGTGGTTTATCGCCAACGGCAACCACGACGCCGGCAAAGTCCAGCAGTTTATGAACAACAAAGTCACCGGTACCGGCGATGCCAACGACTATTATTCCTATGACTACGGCGATGCCCACTTTGTCGTGTTGGATAGTGGAACCAAAGGATCTTTGGATACTGCGCAGCTCAATTGGCTCAGCAGCGACCTTGCTTCCACGACGAAGAAATGGAAGGTTCTCTTCCTGCACTTCTCGCTGTATTGCACCACCGACCGTGACCTTGGTGTCAACAAAGACACGCTTGCGGAAAGCAGCGACCGTCAGACGCTTCTTAACATCATCGACACGAACAAAGTGGACTTGGTGGTCAGCGCTCACGTGAACGAGAGCTACTACACCTCGTATCCGCTTTACGGTGGCGCCAAAACGACGGACGTTCCGACGAACGTCGGCGGTGTGGATTGCTACACGAGCCCGTCCGGCACTATCTATATGCAAAACGGCGGTTCCGGCCTCGGCTCTGACCTGAAAGGCGGCAACAAAGGCAAACTGAACACCAACACGCAAGACGTGAACGTTGGCTTCAGAAACCGTATCGGTACGGTCCTCAAAGATGCGGAAGTCGGTTACGAAGCGTCCTACGCGGTGTTCGACGTCAGCAGCACTACGCTGAAGGTCAACCGCTACTATCTCGATTCCGGTCTCAACTCCGTGTTGTACACCAACGGTCAATTCCAGATTAGCAAATAATCCTACTGGAAACATTTTGTGGCTCCCATCGGGAACGATGGGAGCCATTTTTTCTTGACATTATTTTTTCGGTGGAATATAATTGTAGAGTAACGATGAAAAGGAGGGGATTTCCGTGAAAAAACGCATTTTGGCGCTGCTTTTGGCGGCGGTGCTTTGTCTTGCGCCGATGAGCGCGTCCGCGGGAGATACCCTCTACGGCGACGCCAACGGCGACAGCGCCATCAACACGAAGGATGTCTTGACCATGCGCAAATACGTGGCGGATTCGCCGGTGAAGATCGACCTGACGGCGGCGGACTGCAACGGCGACAACACGGTGAATATGAAAGACGTGCTGGTACTGCGGATGTATTTGGCGGAGCTGATCGACGAGATCACCGGCAAGCAGCCGGTCAACGTGAACAAGTATCTTCGCTCCGTTTACTACTACAACGCCGACGATGAGAATTTTGAGATCAACTTTTATACCTTCAACAAATCCGGCTGTCTGACACTCGAAACCGACCGCGCGCCGGACGGAACGCTGATTTGGCGGCGGGATTACACCTACGATGCGAAAAACCGTGAGATCCTCTGTGTGTATACGGTGGATGACGAGAAAGAGATCATTACCGCGACCACGTACGATGCGGCGGGCCGGATTTCGGTCATCACGAAAACCAACGGCACGGGCGAGACGATCCGCAAAACGGTATATACGTACGACAAAAGCGGCCACCGCATTTCGGAGCAGGGACTGGACGGCAGCGGGAAAGAGGATAGCCGTATCACCTACACCTACAACGAAAAAGGACAGCTTGTGCGCGAGGAGACGTTCGATGCGCGCGGCGAATCGCTCGGCTATATCGAGTACGTCTACACTGCGGCGGGCTATTCTTCTGTGATCAAGAACTACGGTGCCGACGGCAGCTTTGTGGGAAGTCACCGCTTTACGTATGATTCGTCGGGCAACCTAAAAACCGATACCTATTTGGACGAAAACGGTCTTTTGGATGCGCGGATCGATTATACCTATGACGCGCAAAATTTGTTGGAAAAGCCGCTGTATTACAACTTTGAGGACAAAAATACCGCGTGGAAATACAAGCTGAAGCTCAATTACACGCCGCTGTCCGCGACCTGCGTCAGCTGGGACGGCGAGACCGTTTTGTGGAAACAAACGTATCACTACGTTGACGCATAAACCGATAAAAAAAGACCCTGCCTCGGCAGGGTCTTTTTTACGTCTCGTTTTTGATTTTCTTCCAATATTCGGCGGAGGCGGTTTCGTTTTTGTTTTGGCCGGGAGTGTAATATACCGTTCCCTTGAGGTTGTCCGGCAGGTATTGCTGTTTTACGTAGTGGTGGGGGAAATCGTGGGGATACACGTAAAATTGACCTTTTTTCGCTTGATCCTCGCCGTCGAAATGCTTGTTTTGCAGTTGGCGCGGAATCGGCCCGGCCTTGCCCGCCTGCACGTCACGCATGGCTTGGTTGATGCCGCAATACGCGGAGTTGGATTTGGGAGAGGTGGCGACCAGCACGACCGCGTCCGCCAACGGGATGCGCGCCTCCGGCAGTCCCAGCTGTAACGCGCTGTCAACCGCCGCCTTGACGATGGGCAAAATTTGCGGATAGGCGAGCCCCACGTCCTCGGCGGCACAGACGAGAAGCCGCCGACAAGCGGAGGGGAGATCGCCCGCTTCGAGAAGCCGCGCCAGATAGTGGAGCGCCGCGTCCGGGTCGGAGCCGCGCATAGATTTTTGGTAGGCGGAAATGACGTCGTAATGCTCGTCGCCCTCGCGGTCATAGCGCAGGGCGTTGTTTTGCGCGAGCTGGGAGGCGAGCTCTAACGTGACGGTGCGCGAGCCGTCGGCGTTCGGCGCGGCGGTCAAAACGCACAGCTCCACAGCGTTCAGCGCTTTGCGCACGTCGCCGCCACACGCGGAGGCGATATGGGCAACAACGCCGTCCTCCACGGTGATTTTGCAGCCGTTTTCCTCCTCTAAAAAGGCGAAGCCGCGCTCGACCGCTTTTTCCGCCTCCTGCGGCTCGACCGCTTTGAATTCAAAGACGGTGGAACGGCTTAAAATGGCGCTGTAGACGTAAAAATACGGGTTTTCGGTGGTGGAGGCGATGAGCGTGATGTTGCCGTTTTCGATATGCTCCAGCAGGGTCTGCTGTTGCTTTTTGTTGAAATATTGGATCTCGTCGAGATACAGAAGAATGCCGCCGGCACCGGCGAGCGTTTGCGTTTCCTCCACCACGGCTTTGATGTCGGCGGTGGAGGCGGAGGTGCCGTTCAGCTTGTGAAGCCGCATATCCGTTCGTTCGGCGATCAGCCGAGCGATAGTGGTTTTGCCCACCCCGGACGGGCCGTAGAAAATCAGGTTCGGGATATGGTCGGATTCGATGATGCGGCGCAGAGCCTTGCCCTCGCCGAGCAAATGCGGTTGTCCTACGACGTCGTCAAGCGTGTGGGGACGAAGTCGGTCCGCCAGCGGTGCTTTCATCCGCGCCGCCTCCTTTCTCTTTACGTTTCGGGAAGAATAAATTGCAGGAAATTCTTGATGGACGCGTCCCAAAAATCCCAATCGTGCGCGCCCGCCCATTCCTCGTAGGCGTAGGGGAGCTTCAGAAAATCCAGCTGGGTGCGCAGACGCTTGTTCGCTTCGTAAAGGGGATCGGAGAGACCGCAGGTGAGGTACAGCGGCGGCAGCGCCGTGTGTTCCTTGGCGGCTTTGGACGTCAGCATAAACAAATCGTTTTCCGGCGACAGACGGTCGCCGAAGATGGCGTGCGCCTCGCCGGGGAAGAACGGATCGTGCGCGGGATCCTCCACCTCCTGCCGCAAATCGGCGGCGGCGGAAAAGCTGCCGACCGCGCCGTAGGCGGCGGGGCAGCGCAGCGCGCATTTCATCGCGCCGTAGCCGCCCATGGAAAGGCCGGCAATAAAGGTGTGACGCGGGTCATCGGTAACGGGGAACAGCTGTTTCACCATGCGGGGAAGATCCTCGGTGAGATAGGTAAAATAGGAAAGCCCGTAGGTCATATCGGTATAAAAGCTGCGCTGTACCTCCGGCATAACGATCACCAGATTTTTGTTGCGGGCATAAAAGTCCACGCGGCTGCGGCGCAGCCAGCAGGTGTGGTCATCCTCCAGCCCGTGGAGCAGGTACAACACGGGAAATTTTCCGTCTTGAAGCGGGGTCGCCCCGCTGTTTTCCGGCAGGATCACGGTGACGCCGGTTTGCATTTGTAAGGCTTCGGAATACAGACTTCCGTCAAATACGGCCATAACGCAGGCTCCTTTCCAAAAGGTAGGTTCAGTATAGCACATTTTTTTCGGTTTCGCAAGCCCTATTCACAAAGAGAACGTCCCAAAAATGTCCCGCGTTTTTCGGTATACTGCAGGTATACGATTTGTAGAGAAAAAATTGGAAAAATCCGCGAAAAAAGGGCGCGGAATGCTTGAAAAAAAGGGGAAATTGTGGTATGATTTTTATGTATCACACGTAACGAAACGAGGGGAGACGCATGACGAAAAAACAGCGCGCAGCCGAGGCGGTCGCACGCCTTGAAAAACGGTATCCCGAAGCGGTTTGTTCGCTGTGTTATGCCGATCCGTGGCAGCTGCTTGTCGCAACGCGCCTGTCGGCGCAATGTACCGACGCGCGGGTGAATCTCGTGACGCCGGCGCTGTTCGAGCAGTTTCCGACTCCAAACGAAATGGCGGCGGCCGAGCCTGCCGACGTGGAGCCGTTTATTCATTCCTGCGGGTTCTTTCGCGGCAAGGCGAAAGACTTGGTTTTGATGAGCCGCATGCTGCTCGAAAGCTACGGCGGGATCGTCCCCGACACGGTGGAGGAGCTTGTGAAGCTGCCCGGCGTGGGGAGGAAAACCGCGAATTTGATCGTGGGCGACGTGTATAAAAAGCCGGCGGTGGTGGCGGACACCCATTGTATCCGCATCTCGAACCGTCTCGGCCTCTGCGACAGCGACAACCCCGCTGTGGTGGAACGGGAGCTTCGGGCGATCTTGTCGCCGGAAAAGAGTAACGATTTCTGTCATCGCCTGGTGATGTTCGGGCGAGACGTATGCACGGCACGCGCGCCGAAATGCGACGGGTGCGCGCTTGCGGATATTTGTAAGGGAAAAGGGTGAACGAGATGAGCGAAAAACGGAAAAGCCGCCCGGTGTTTGTGGGCGGCGTTCAAATCGGCGGCGGCGCACGGGTGAGCGTGCAGTCGATGCTGAACGTTCCCGCGGCGGATTTGGCGGGCAACGTGGCGAAGGCTCGTGAGCTGGAGGCCGCCGGCTGTGAGATCCTGCGGGTGGCGATCCCGAATAAAGAGGCCGTGGCGCTCGTTCCCGCGCTGAAAGAAGCAATTTCCATTCCGCTGGTGGCGGATATTCATTTTGACTACCATTTGGCGCTCGACTGTGTTGCCGCCGGGGTGGATAAGATCCGCCTGAACCCCGGAAACATCGGCGGCGATGACCGCGTAAAGGCGGTGGCGGACGCTTGCCGTGTAAAGGGGATTCCCATTCGCATCGGCGTCAACTCCGGCTCGCTGGAAAAAAGCATTTTGGCGAAATACGGACACCCCTCGGCGGAAGCGCTGCGCGACAGCGCTCTCTACCATGCGAGCTTGCTCGAAAAGTTTGATTTTCACGACATCGTGCTGTCGATCAAGTCCTCCGACGTTCCCACGATGGTAAAGGCGTACCGCTTGACAGCGGAAGCGTGCGCGTATCCGCTGCATTTGGGGGTCACGGAAACGGGGACCGCCTATCGCGGCACGATCAAATCCGCTGTGGGCATCGGTTCGCTGCTGCTCGACGGGATCGGGGACACGATTCGCGTTTCGCTGACGGCGGATACCACCGAGGAGGTGCGCGCCGGCAAGGCGATCCTCGAGGCGTGCGGCTGTCGCCGCGACGAGCCGCGGCTTGTGTCGTGTCCCACCTGCGGACGCACCGCCGTCGATCTTGTGGGAATGGCCACCGAGGTGGAAAAGCGTTTGCAATCCGTTCACAAGCCGATCACCGTTGCGGTCATGGGCTGTGTAGTCAACGGCCCCGGCGAAGCGCGGGAGGCAGACGTAGGCCTGGCAGGCGGCGACGGAAAAGCCGTGCTGTTCAGAAAAGGAGAAATTTTGTATACGGTGGACGAAAAGGACGCCGTAGACTGTTTGATGAAAGAGATCGAAAAGCTGTAACAAGAAAGGACGATACCTAATGAACGACAAGAACTTTCTTTCGGTGTTCGGGCCGTATCTCGGCTCGCTTCCGGATGGATATACGCTTCCGGCTGCCATTTCGACCGGTACGATCTGCCGCTTGACGGCAAGCCAAGAGGAAAATACCATGACGGTGGAGCTGCGGATGCGGTATTTTGCCACCTGCGACGAGATGGAGGGAGCGGAGCAGTTTGTTTGTAACGCGCTGAATCTCCGTTCTGCCACGATCATCCCGCGATTTTTTGCCGACGTGTATACCGACGACCTGTTTCCGGAGGTGGCGGAATATCTGTTCCGCCGCAACCCGACGCTGAAAGGGCCGCTGGAGGGGGCGACGGCCGAAATCGTGGACGAAAACGGGATGTACGTGACGCTGCCGTCCGGCGGCGTCAACCTGCTGTCCGGCTGTGATGCCGGCCGCTCGCTGGAGCGTTTGATGAAAGAGCTGTTCAACGTGAATTTGACGGTGTATTTCCTCGGCGATGAGCAGGTGAATACCGACAGCGAGTATTACCGTTCGCTGATGGAGGAGGTCCCGCCTCCCGAGATCCCGGAATTTTTCGCGGAGCCGACGCCGGCGCCGGTCGTGCCCGCGCGCCCGGTGTGGAATGGCGAAAAACGCGTGAAAAAGCCGCTGCCGCCGAATCTGCCGGTCTCTTTCGCCGATCCGCAGGTGATTTTCGGCAAGCGCGCTCCGCGCGATGCGGAGCCGATCGAGAGCCTTGAGGCGAACAACGGCACCTATACCGTGTGGGGCGAGGTGTTCCGCGTTGAGTCTCGCAAGAGCAAAGCCAAGGATCGCGTGCAGTACACGTTCGATATTTACGACACCACCGGCTCGCTGACCGTCTCGAAATGGTTCGGCTATCAAAAAGACGGCGAAGCGATCGCGCAGATGGACGGCATTAAGGAGGGGATGTGCCTCTTGATCTCCGGCCGCTACGCCTACGATACGTTTGCCCGCAACAACATTCTGAACCCGCTGGCGATCGCTGTTGTGAAAAAGGTGGACAAGAAAGATACCGCGCCGGTGAAGCGCGTGGAGCTGCACGCCCACACCAAAATGTCGATGATGGACGCCGTGACCGAGACGAAGGACTTGGTGGCGCGCGCCGCGGCGTGGGGGCATCCCGCGATCGCCATTACCGACCACGGCGTGGTGCAGTCGTTCCCGCAGGCGATGAACGCGGCGAAGGATGCCAAAAAAGCCGGTCATCCCATTAAAATCCTCTACGGTGTGGAGGCGTATTACGTCAACGACGCCGTGACCGCCGTCAGCGGCGACGCGGATGCGCCGCTTTCCGACGAGGTCGTTGTGTTCGATCTTGAAACCACCGGTTTTTCCGCCCAAAATGACCGCATTATCGAAATCGGCGCGGTGCGCCTTAAAAACGGCGAGATCACGGAGACATTCGACACCTTTGTGGATCCGGAGCGTCCGATCCCGCCGAAAATCGTCCAACTGACGGGTATCAACCAGCAAATGGTGGAGGGTGCGCCCTGTGAAGCGGACGCCCTTGACGCCTTCTTTGCGTTCTGTAAGGATACGAAAATCTTGGTGGCGCATAACGCGTCCTTTGATACGGGCTTCCTGCGGGCGGCGACCGTTCGTCTTGGCAAGGAATACGCCTTTACGTCGATCGATACGCTGGCGATCAGCCGCGCGCTGTATCCGCTGAAGCAGCATAAGCTGGACAACATCGCCGACTACCTGAAGCTGGAGCCGTTCGAGCATCACCGCGCCTGCGACGACGCGCGTGTGCTGGGGCAGATCTACGCCAAAATGGTGGAGGAGATGACCGAGACGAAGGGCATTACCCGCGTGTCGGAAATCAACGGCAAAGTTGCCGGCGTGGACGTGGCGACCGCGCATCCGTTCCACATGATCCTTTTCGCTCGCAACACGGTGGGCCTCAAGAATTTGTATCGCCTCGTGACCGATTCGCATACGAAAACCTTCTACCGCAAACCGCGTATCCCGAAGAGCGAGCTGCTCAAACACCGCGAGGGTCTGCTCATCGGCAGCGCCTGCGAGCAGGGCGAGCTGTTCCGCGCGATCGTGGAGGGCAAGCCGTGGGGCGATCTGTGCAACATTGCGTCGTTCTATGACTTTTTGGAGGTGCAGCCGCTCGGCAACAACGCGTTTATGATGCGTCCCTCGGTGAAAAAAGGCGAGGTCGTGCCGCCGGTCTGCAACGATGAGCAGGGGCTTATCAAGTTCAACCGCACGGTTATCGACCTGGGCGATAAGCTGCATATTCCGGTGTGTGCCACCGGCGACGTCCACTTCCTCAAGAAAGAGGACAGCATTTTCCGCGCCGTGCTTCAAGCGGGGCAGGGCTTTGAGGATGCGGATAACCAGGCGCCGCTGTATCTGCGCACTACCGACGAAATGCTGAAAGAGTTTTCCTATCTGTCCGAGGAAAAGGCGAAAGAAATCGTTATCGACAACCCGCGCAAGATCGCGGACGCGATCGAGGATATGATCCCCGTTCCGAAGGGCAATTTCCCGCCGCACATCGACGGTGCGGACGAGGATCTGGTGCGTATCACCAACGAGCGCGCCAAACAGATCTACGGCGATCCGCTGCCGGATATTGTGCGCGAGCGTCTCGACCGTGAGCTGGAGGCGATCGTGGGACACGGCTTCGCGGTGTTGTATATGATCGCGCAAAAGCTCGTGGCGTATTCCGAGCAAAACGGCTATTTGGTCGGATCGCGTGGTTCCGTCGGCTCGTCCTTTGTGGCGAGTATGGCGGGTATTTCCGAGGTGAACCCGCTGTCGCCGCACTACGTTTGCCCGCATTGTCAGTACAGCGAGTTTATTACCGACGGCTCGGTGGGCAGCGGCTTTGATCTGCCCAAGAAAGACTGCCCGCGCTGCGGCACGCCGCTCAACCAGGACGGTCACGAGATCCCGTTCGAGACGTTCCTCGGCTTCAAGGGCGACAAAACGCCGGATATTGACTTAAACTTTGCCTCGGAGTATCAAACTGAGGTCCACCGCTATACCGAGTCGCTGTTCCCGAAAAATCACGTGTTTAAAGCCGGCACGATCAGCACGCTGGCGGAAAAGAACGCTTACGGCTACGTCCGCAAATACGCGGAGGAGCGCGGGCTGGATCTCAGCGTGGCGGAAATCAACCGTCTGACCGTGGGCTGCACCGGCGTCAAGAAAACCACCGGTCAGCATCCCGGCGGCATGGTCGTTGTGCCGGATGAGTTCGTGGCGGAAGATTTTACCGCCATCCAGCACCCGGCGGACAAAACCGACGGCGACGTGCTGACGACTCACTTCGACTTCCACTCGATCCACGATACCATTCTCAAGCTCGACAACCTCGGCCACGTTGTGCCGACGATGTATAAGTATCTGGAGGAATACACCGGCAAATCGGTGAAGGAAGTGCCGATGTCCGACCCGAAGGTGTACCAGCTGTTCACGAGCCCTGAGCCGCTCGGCGTGACCAAGGAGCAGATCGACTGGCCCACCGGCACACTGTCGCTGCCGGAAATGGGGACGCCGCTGGTTACGCAGATGCTGCTCGAATGCCGTCCGACCTGCTTTACCGATTTGATCCAAATTTCCGGTCTGTCCCACGGTACCGACGTGTGGGACGGTAACGCCCAGGATCTTATCAAAAACGGCACCTGCACCATCTCTACGGTCATCGGTACCCGTGACAGCATCATGGTGTACCTGATGCACAAGGGTGTGGAACCGTCTATGGCGTTCAACATCATGGAAAAGGTGCGCAAGGGCATGGTCGCCAAAAACAAGCTCCCGCCGGAGAAGTGGGAGGAAATGTGCGCGGTCATGCGCGAGCACAACGTGCCGGATTGGTACATCAAGAGCTGCCAAAAAATCATGTATATGTTCCCGAAAGCGCACGCGGCGGCGTATCTGATCGCGATGCTGCGCGTGGCGTGGTTCAAGGTGTATATGCCGACGGAGTATTACGCCGCCTACTTTACCGTGCGGTGTGAGGACTTCGACGCGGCGCTGGTTTCCTCCGGCGCGGCGGCGGTGAAGCAGTATATCAACGCGACGCGCCAAAACCACGAGGCCAGCGCCAAGGAAAAGAGCGTGGCGGATTCTATGCTCGTTGTGTATGAGGCGCTCGCGCGCGGGGTGAAATTCCTGCCGGTGGATTTGTATAAATCCCACGCGACCAAATTCCTTGTGGAGGACGGCGCCATTCGGATGCCGTTCGTGTCGGTGAAGGGCGTGGGCGATGCCGCGGCGCAGGGCCTTATGAAAGCGCGTGACGAGGAGCCGTTCTTCTCGCAGGACGATATGCAGATTCGCGGCGGCGTGTCCAAATCCGTGGTGGAGTCGCTGTCGTCTATGGGCGCTTTGGGCGACCTGCCTAAGAGCAGCCAAATGTCTCTGTTCGATTTTTGAGGTAAAAAAACTTGAAAACCGGGCATAGATATGGTAAGATGAAATGTAATGAGCCGCACGGCGGCTGAATGTTTGACGAAAAAAGGAGAGGGAAGCGTGAAATTTCGCTGGGACAAAAAGTATCTGTATGCCGGTGTGACGGCGTTTATCGTCATCGTGTGCAGCTTGGTTTTTTATTGGATCGTTACCGATTGGGACCTGCTGTTTTCCGGTCTGCAAAAATTTATCGACGTCCTCGATCCGCTGATTTACGGATTGGTTTTCGCGTTTCTGCTCGCACCTATCTGTAATTGGACGGAGGCGCGTTGGTTCGGCCCGCTGTCCAAGAGAATGCTTAAAAAGAACCCCGACGGTGCGCCGCGGTTGGCGCGCGGCTTCAGCGTCACGTTTTCGTTGGTTTTCGGCGTGGCGGTCGTCAGCGCGGTCATCTGGCTGATCATTCCCCAAACCTACAAGAGCATTGAAACGGTCGTGGTGAAAGCGCCGGGCTATATCGAAGACGCGATCCGGCGTTTGGAAAAATGGGTGACGTCCGATTCCGAGACGGAGGCGCAGCTGCTGGCCGCGGTCAACACGATGTATAACAGCGCGCTGGATTGGCTGCAAAACGGCTTGATCCCGCGGGTGGACGACATCGTGGTGCAGGTGACGGCCGGCGTGGTCGGCGCCGTCGGCGTGGTGTTCGACGTGGTTGTCGGTCTGGTGATCACCGTGTACCTGCTTTGCGGGAAAGAGAGCTTTATCGCCCAATGCAAAAAGGCGGTGTACTGCCTGTTCCCGAAACGCTCGGCGAACGAGATTGTCAAAACTGCCTCGTTTACGTTCGATATGTTCGGCAACTTCATCACCGCGCGGTTGATCGACGGCGTCATTATCGGTATCATCAACTATATCGCGATGCTGCTGCTCGGTATGCCGTACCCGGAGCTGATTTCGGTGATCGTGGGTGTGACCAACATTATCCCGTTCTTCGGCCCGTTTATCGGTGCGATTCCGAGCGCGCTGCTCATTCTTATCGTGGACCCGGTCAAGTGCCTGATTTTCATCGTGTTTACGCTGGTGCTTCAACAGGTGGACGGCAACATTATCGGCCCGGCGCTGCTCGGCAGCAAGACCGGTATCAGCAGCTTCTGGGTGATTTTGGCGTTGCTGGTCGGCGGCGGCTTGTTCGGCTTCGTCGGTATGGTGTGCGCCGTGCCGCTGTTTGCCGTGGTTTACGCGCTGCTGCGCAAAGCGGGCAACGCGCGTCTTGCGAAAAAGGGAATGTCGGAGGATACGCTCGATTATTTCGACCTTGCCTACGTGGATGACGAGACGGGCGAACACGTGCCGTGCGAACTGCCGGCGCGGGAAAAATACCTCCGCAAGAAAAAGAGTAAACCCGAAAAACCTGAAGAAAAACCGTAAACTTTTGCCAAACGAAAAGACGTTCTTTCAAATTTGCCCCTTGAAAGAACGTCTTTTTTTTGATATAATGGTATTTTGTGAGGATATGTGATTGAAAAGCGCGTTTCAACTCGGAAAGAAGGGATTCTATGAAACGGTGGATACCGTACGTAAAACCGTATTTGACGTATTTTATCGTCGGCCCGCTGTGTATGATCGCGGAGGTCATCGGCGAGGTGCTGATGCCGAAATTTTTAGCAAAGCTTATCAACCTTGCGGAAGCGGGAACGCTGACCGTTTCCGGCAGCTTCGGCATTATGGCGCTGATGCTGTTGACCGCTGTTTGTATGATGGCGGGCGGCGTCGGCGGCGCGTGGTTCGGCGCGAAAGCGTCGGTCAACTTTGCGGCGGACGTGCGCCGGGACGTGTATAAAAAGGTGGAGAAATTCTCGTTTGCCAATATCGACCGCTTCAGCACCGGCTCGCTCGTGACGCGACTGACGAACGACGTACAGCAGCTGCAAAACTTCATAAATATGCTCTTGCGTATGTGCCTGCGTGCGCCGGGTATGCTCATCGGTGCGCTGATTATGGCGATCTTGCTTAATCCGTCGCTGTCGGTGGTGCTGGCGGTGGTCATCCCGCTGCTGGTTATCACGATGATTTTTATTATCAAAACCGGCTTCCCGCGGTTTGCCGCGATGCAGACGCGGGTGGATAAGCTCAACTCCACCGTGCAGGAGAGCGTCACCAACGTGCGCGTGGTGAAATCCTTTGTGCGGGAGGATTTTGAGGAGGAAAAATTCGGCAAAGCCAACCGCGAGCTGAAACAGTCCGGCATGTACGCGATGCGCGTGATGATTTTTATCGTGCCGGTTATGACGGTGTTTACGAATATCGCCACCATCGCTGTCTTGTGGTTCGGCGGCAAATTCGTGCTGGCGGGGGATATGCCCATCGGCGATTTGTCGGCGTTTACGACCTATATCATGCAAATTCTCATTTCGCTGATGATGACCGGTATGATGTTTATGTTCAGCTCCCGCGCGCTGGCATCCGGCAAGCGTATCTGCGAGGTGCTGGACGAGCGTATCGACCTGACCGACATCGACGCGAAATGTCCGGAGAAAACCGTGGAGCACGGAAAAATCGAGTTCCAAAACGTCGGCTTCCGCTACTATAAAAACAGCCCCGACAAGGTGCTCGACAACGTAAGCCTTACGATCGAGGCGGGGCAGACGGTGGGCATTATCGGCTCGACCGGCTGCGGCAAAACGACGCTGGTGTCGATGATCCCGCGCCTTTACGATGTGGACGAGGGGCGCGTGCTGATCGACGGCGTGGACGTGCGCGACTATTCGCTCTTCCACCTGCGCGAGGGCGTGGGCATGGTGCTGCAAAAGAACGTGCTGTTCTCCGGCAGTATCGAGGAAAACCTGCTTTGGGGCGACGAGGATGCCACGAAAGAGGAGCTGGAGCAGGCGGCGGAATACGCGCAGGCTCACGGATTCATCACCGGCTTTGACGAGGGCTACGATATGCAGCTCGGTCACGGCGGCTCGAACGTGTCCGGCGGTCAAAAACAGCGGCTGTGTATTGCGCGGGCGCTTCTTAAAAAGCCGAAGATCCTGATTTTGGACGACTCGACCTCCGCGGTGGATACCGCGACCGAGGCGAAGATCCGCGAGGCGTTTGCCACCGAGCTTCAAGGCTCGACGAAAATCATCATCGCCCAGCGTATCAGCTCGGTGCAGGATGCGGACGTCATTCTCGTAATGGATGACGGTCGTGTGACCGGCATCGGCACGCACGACGAATTGCTTAAAACCAACGAGGCTTATCGTGAGATTTACACCTCGCAGACCGACAGGAAGGGGGCGTAAACGATGGCGGCAAGAACTCTTGAAAATCTCCGCGAACAGTACAGCGGAAAGTCCGGCGCGGAGAAAAAACGCGGCGGTATGCGCGGCGGCCCGCGCATTATGGGCGGCGGCAAGCCGCAAAACACCCGCCAGACGATCGGGCGCCTGCTTAGCTATCTTAAATCCTATCGCGTCCACCTCTTCTTCGTCTTTTTCTGTATGCTTTTTTCCACCGTGACGTCGCTTTGCGGCTCGTATTTCCTGCTTCCCATTATCAACCGCTTAGCGAACGCCGCCAGCCCCGGCTTGGTGCAGGATACCGGCGGTGACGGCGCGCTCGCGGCGCTGGCGGACAGCGTGATCGAAAAATTCCGCCATGCGGCGTTTATCGAAAACCTTGTCGGCGACCAAAAATTCGCCGAGGTGCTGGCGTATCTCGTGGCGGCGCTCATCGTGCTGTCGCTCGTGTACGCGGTCGGCGCGGTGACGACCTATTTGCAGGCGCGACTGATGCTCGCGACCTCGCAGGGCGCGACCGAAAAGATCCGCAACGATTTGTTCTGCAAGCTCGATCGCCTGTCTATCCGCTTTTTCGATAACCACCCGACGGGCGAGGTGATGAGCCGCTTTACGAACGACGTGGACAACATCGATATGATGCTCAACAACACGCTTGTCAATATCGTGTCGGGTATGATCACGCTGATCGGTACGTTCACCTTTATGGTGACGACCAACTGGAAGCTGACGCTCATTACCGTCTTGTTCGTGCCGGTGTTCGCCAAGGGCGGCACGACGATTGCGAAGCTGAGCAGCAAATACTACTCCGGCCAGCAAAAGGCGCTCGGTGCCGTGAACGGCTATATCGAAGAAACCGTGGCGGGGCAGAAGGTCATTAAGATCTTTAACCACGAGGACACCTGCGTGGAGGAGTTTACTCTCTTAAACGACGACCTGCGCGACAAGCAGTTCAAAGCGCAGTTCTACGGCGGCATTATGGGCCCGATCATGGGCAACACGTCGCAGATCTCCTACGCCGTGACCCTCGGCGTGGGCGGCATTTTGATGGTGAAAAACGCGTTGACTCCCGGCGGGCTGACCGTGTTTGCCAACTACTCGCGTCACTTCTCGCAGCCGATCAACACCATCTCGCAGCAGATGAGCACGATTTTCGCCGCTCTTGCGGGTGCCGAGCGCGTGTTCCAGATCATGGATATGCCGCCCGAACGCCCGGATGCGGACGATGCGGTGCCGCTGGAGGGCCACCGTGCGGACGTGCATCTCGACCACGTCTGCTTCGGCTACCGACCGGAGCATCGTATCTTAAACGACGTGTCGTTTTATGCAAAGCCCGGTCAAAAAATCGCGCTGGTCGGTTCGACCGGTGCGGGCAAGACGACCATTACGAACCTCTTAAACCGCTTCTACGACATCGACGAGGGCGTGATCACCATTGACGGTATCGACATTCGCAAGTTCCCGCGTTCGGAGCTGCGGAAAAACATCGCCGTGGTGCTTCAGGATACCCACCTCTTTACCGGAACGGTGCGCGAAAACATCCGTTACGGGCGACTTGACGCGACCGATGAGGAGGTCGAGCAGGCGGCAAAAACCGCCAGCGCGCACTCGTTTATTATGAAGCTCGAAAACGGCTACGACACCGTTTTGGAGGGGGACGGCGCGAACCTTTCGCAAGGGCAGCGCCAGCTGCTCAACATCGCCCGTGCCGCCATCAGCAAAGCGCCCATTTTGGTGCTTGACGAGGCGACCAGCTCGGTCGATACCCGCACCGAGCGGCTCATCGAGCAGGGAATGGACAGCCTGATGCAAGACCGCACGACGTTCGTCATTGCCCACCGCCTTTCGACGGTGCGCAACGCCAACGCCATTATGGTGCTTGAAAAAGGCGTCATCATCGAGCGCGGTACGCACGACGAGCTTTTGGAGCAAAAGGGCCGCTATTACGAACTCTATACCGGCGCGGCAGAACTTTCCTGAAAATAAACGGCGACTTGTTGTTGACAAGTCGCCGTTTTTGTGTCATAATGAAGTTTCAAAAAAAGATTGAATAGAGGGAAAGACGTATGATCAAATTCGGCACGGGCGGTTGGCGCGCGGTCATCGGCGACGGCTTTACAAAAGCCAACATCCGTTTGCTTGCGGCGGCTATGGCCAAGAAGATGAAAGAAGAAAACGTGACGGAAAACGGTTTTGTGGTCGGTTATGACCGCCGCTTTTTGTCGGTGCAGGCGGCGCAATGGATCAGCGAGGTTATGGCGGCGGAGGGGATTTTCTGCCGCGTTCTTGACAAAGAGGCGCCGACCCCGCTCGTCATGTTTACCGTGCTGCACTTTAATCTTGCCTACGGTATGGCGGTGACCGCCTCTCACAACCCTGCGGAATACAACGGCATTAAGGTGTTTACCGCCGGCGGCCGCGACGCGGTGGAGGAAGTGACCGACGACATCGAGCGGTATATCGACACCATCAACCCGGACGAAATCAAGTTTATCCCCTATGAAACCGCGATCGCCCGCGGGCTTGTGCGCGAAATCGACTCCCAAAACATTTACGTCGATTCCATTTTGCGCAGCGTGAACAACGCCGCCATCCGCGAGCGTCACTTAAACGTGGTGCTTGACCCGATGTTCGGCGTGTCCCGCAGAGCGCTTGAAACGGTGCTGTATACCTGCCGCTGCAACTGCGACACGATTCATACGGCGCACGACGCGCTGTTTGGCGGCCGCTTGCCCGCCCCGAACGAGGAGACGCTGTTTGACCTTAAAAACTTCGTGACCGAGCATAAAATGGACATCGGTATCCCCACCGACGGCGACGCCGACCGCCTCGGTATCATCGACGAAAAGGGAAACTATATCCACCCGAACAAGATCTTGACGGTGCTGTACTATTACCTGCTCAAATACAAGGGCTGGCACGGCCCGGCGGTGCGTAACATCGCGACGACGCATATCCTCGACAAGATCGCCGAGGCGTTCGACGAGGTCTGCTACGAGGTGCCGGTCGGCTTTAAATACATCTCCGCCAAAATGCAGGAGAAGGACGCGATCATCGGCGGCGAATCCTCCGGCGGTCTGACCGTGCGCGGTCACATCCGCGGCAAGGACGGTATCTACGCCGCGTCACTGATGCTCGAAATGCTGGCGCTGACCGGCAAATCTCTCTCGGAGGTCATCGACGAGATGGAGGAGCAGTTCGGCAAGACCTCGATCACCGAGCAAAACTATCATTTCCCGGCGGATCGCAAGGCGGAGCTGCAAAAAATCCTTTATGAGGACAAGCTGTTGCCCGACTTTGGTAAGAAAATCGACCGCGTCAGCTATATGGACGGCTGCAAGGTGTATTTTGCGGACAACGAGTGGCTGATTGCCCGCTTCTCCGGCACCGAGCCGCTGCTGCGTATCTTCTGCGAGGTGAACACTTCGGAGGAGGATGCCCGCGACCTCGCCGACAAAATGGCGAACTTCCTCGACCTGTAAATCGAATCGGCAAAAGACCTGCTCAAACGAGCAGGTCTTTTTTTGTTGCAAAAAAAACGGGCTTGTCCGCACGCTTCGGCATTTTTCGCCGAACGAACGGCGTATGATAGGGAAAAAGGAGGCGCAACTATGACGCTGAAAACAGAGGAAACCGACAAAACGCTGACCGCGTTTTTGACGGGAGAGATCGACCACCACACTGCCGCCGGTATGCGTCAGCAAATCGACTATGCCATCGAGCGGGGGAGCGCCGCGACGCTGCGGCTGGATTTTTCCGGCGTGACATTTATGGACAGCTCCGGTGTGGGGCTGGTTATGGGGCGGTATCGTCTGATGCGATCCCGCGGGGGAGAGACGCGGGTGTGCAACGCGACACCGCCCGTTATGCGTATGCTCAAATTGGCGGGGCTTGACCGTCTGCCGGTGTGGGAGAAGGAGGAGAAAAAGCGATGAACAAATGTAAAAACGAGCTGAAAATCACGTTCCAAAGCCGCTCGGTCAACGAGCGGCTGGCGCGCAGTATCGTGGCGGCGTTTGCCGCCGAGGCAGATCCGGCGGTGTCGGTGCTTGCCGACCTGCGCACCGCGGTATCCGAGGCGGTGACGAACGCGATCGTCCACGCGTACCCGGATAAAATGGGCAAGATCACGATGACACTCAAACTGTTTGAAAACGGGCGGCTGACGGTCAAGATCGCCGACCGCGGCTGCGGGATCGCGGACGTTGAGGAGGCGATGACACCGCTGTTTACCACCGGCGGCGAGGAACGCTCGGGCCTCGGGTTTTCGGTGATGGAAAGCTTTTGCGACAAGGTGAAGGTGCGCTCCAAAGTGGGCAAGGGTACGGCGGTGACCTTGGAAAAATTCGTGACCGAGAAAGGCGACGAGCATCGTTGAGCGCCCGCGATCAACGGGTGGAGGAGAACGTGGCGCTTGTCCACAACTGCGCCGGGCGTTTCAAGGGAAAAGGCATCGAATACGACGATCTGTTCCAGGCGGGTTGTGTGGGGCTGTGTAAGGCGGCGGACGGCTTTGACGAAAGCCGCGGGTTTTGTTTTTCTACGTACGCGGTGCCGCTGATTTTGGGCGAGATCAAGCGGCTGTTCCGCGAAGGAGGCACCGTCAAGGTCAGCCGCGGGCTAAAGGAGCTGTCGTTGGCAGCGGTTCGCGAGACGCAGGCGTTTATGCGCCAACACGGGCGCGAGCCGACGGTCTCGGAGTTGGCGGAGCGGCTCGGGGTGGAACCCTCGACGGCGGCGGAGGCGATCGGGTGTGCGCTGCCGCCGTTGTCGCTGACGCGCGCGCAGGAGGGGGAGGACGGCGGCGACGTGGATTTACCGACAGAGGATGAAGCGGAGCGACTGACCGACCGCTTGGCGCTGCGGCAGGTGCTGTCTACGTTGCCGCCGCAGGATCGACGGCTGATCCTTTTGCGGTATCGTAACGAGTGGACACAGCAGCGTATCGCCGAGCAACTCGGGATGACACAGGTGCAGGTTTCCCGCCGCGAGCGTGAGATATTGCGCCGCCTGCGCCGCGAATTGACGGCGGGATGAAAAAAGCGCGAAAAAATGTGGAAAAGGGCTTGACAATTTGAAAAAGTGCCGTTATAATATCCCTTGTTGCTGAAAAGTGCATACGCGGGTATGGCGGAATTGGCAGACGCGTTAGATTCAGGTTCTAATGAAGGTTCCTTCATGCAGGTTCAAGTCCTGTTACCCGCACCATGAAAAAGGCTTGTCGAAAGACAAGCCTTTTTCAATGCTATCTGTTCCTGCCGGAGAGCATCGGCACGCACCCGAAACCCCATAAAATGCACAAAAAACCTCGGTCGTTTTTGGCGGCCGAGGTTTTGTTTTTGTGTTGACATTGTTCCGACTTTGGAATATAATAGTTATAGACAACTTTCGAGCAATTTTGACAGAATACGTTGCCGAAAAGGAGGGGGAGAACGATGAAATACATTTCTGCCAAAGAAGCGGCTGAAAAATGGGGGATCTCCCAGCGCCGCGTCGGCGTGCTTTGCGGTGAGGGCCGCGTGGAGGACGCGCAAAAGGTGGGCGCCTATTGGGTGATCCCGGAATATGCCGAAAAGCCGCGGGACGAACGCTTCCGCAAGCAAAAACGCGAAAACACGTGAATGGATGACGTTTACCTACGAAAACAGAAAAGGAGAATAGAACTATGGCAAAGAATGAAAAGCACCTAACTCCGCCCGGCCCGTTGAAGCTGATGCAGACGAGACGCTATACGGGGTATTCGTTCCGCGTGTTTTATCAGGTGGACGGATTGTCGCCGGAGGAGGCGTTGAAATATTCCGTGCTGCGCGTTACGTCGTGGCTGTGCGATAAGCTCGATAAAACCGGCTATGCGGTCTCTCAGTTGCCGGAGGGCGGGCCGGAGGATTACAAAACAGTTGACGACACGGCGTTTCACTCATTCCATACAGACGAGGGCGTGGCGATTGACGTTACCAGCCTTTTATCAAAAAGAATATGGACGCTGAAGATCAAAGAGCCGGATGCCGGCGTAAACCAATCTCCGGTCACGGGACGGTTCTTCGTTACAGACGTGGGATTACGTTTGACGGAGGACGGTTTTGTCGATCTCGGCTGCCGTATTACGATCATCGATCCGAAAGACCAAACGGACGAGGTGCCGTATGCGTTTCGCCCGGCGATCATTCGCGCGATGTTTGAGGATGAACGGGTGAAAATGCGCCCGGATCAGTTTTACAGCTCCAAGCCGTTTATCATCGGCAACGACAACAGCCTGCGCGATTTTCGCCGCTTGCTGGCTGACCCCGCAAACGCGATGCCGTGCGTGGTGTTTACCCCTGCCAACCGCGACGTGGTGTCGCCGCAGGAGGTGATCGCTTTTCTTGCAAAAGATCCGCCGCGGGCGCCGTTTTCCACGCAGGAGAGCGTGCTGGGGCACTTGAAAAAGGCACAGGCTGAGCGTGAGGCTGCGGAGCAAAAACCGATCGTGTTCGATACGGAGGAGTTTGCGCGAAAGGTTCAAGCGTATGCTCGCGTTTTCGTGTTGGAAAAAGGCATGGAGACCAAGTTCAGAAACCAATGCGGCGACTTTCGCCGCGGGGCTGCCATCTTGTTCGATGCGCGGAAGTTCCGCTCCGGCCGCAAGGAATTTTTTGCTGCCGCCTCGGCAGGACAGATGGAGATCGCCTCCCGATACGGTCAGCTTTTGGAAGAAACGTATGTGTATGGTAAGCATAAGGAGTGGGATTTTACCGACCTTTTGTTCCAGGATGATGCAGAGCAGCAGGAGCGCCGGCTGCAATTGGAGGAGATTCGCAATTCCAAAGAGCCGGACAGCGAAAAGATCCAAAAATTGCTCGATGAAAACCGCCGCCTGCTGGATCAGCACGATATGTTGCAATATGACTGCTACCAGCTTTCTCTCCAAAATGAGAAGGAACGTCAGTTGGGCAGAGAAGAAGCGCAAGGCAAGGTTGACGAGCTGACGCAAAAGCTGGAGGAGGTAACGGCGGAACGAAACGCCGTCGCCCAAAAGCTGTTTCGCTTGGAGGCGCTCAACAGCAAGGTGGTGGAGGAGTTTGAAGAGGAGGTTCCCACCGACTGGTCGTATGACCGCGCCGCCGAATGGGTGCAGATGTATTATCCCGAGCGGCTGGTGCTGCTCAGTCGGGCAGAGCACGGGCTGAGAAAAAGCCAGTTTGTCGATTCCGAGCTGGTGTATAAAACGCTGAAGGTGCTGGCGAACGAGGGCTACGAGCATTTCGTGGCCGGGCATATTCCCTATGCGGATTTTAATGCCGCTCTTTTGGCGGCGGACAGCGGGCTTGTTGAAGACGGCGTTAGCAAAGCCTGCGCGAGCAATACGCCGGAGCAGTATTACGTGGCCTACAACGGAAAAACGCGTATGATGGAACGCCACGTGAAACATGGCAAGATAGTGCGCGATCCCAGGCGGTGTATGCGTATTTATTTCTTCGGAGATAAAGACACCGGCCGGCTGGTGATCGGCTGGCTGACAAGTCATTTGGATACCGCAACGACATAATCACTACATACGAAAGGAAGAAAAACAATGGCAAAGAAGAAAATGCGTCCCGGCGACTTGAGAAAACAACAGAAAGATGCTCAAAAGGACAAGTTCCAACAGCAAAACGTGAAGACGGAAGCGACGCTTCCTCCGAAGGCTGAGCCTGTTGGGAAAACGATCAAGCTGGATCAGGTGGTGAAAGAGGTCGCAAAGGATAAGAACCGTAACGGCTCCGGCGTAAAGGCTGCGAACGTGAAGTCGATCTTTACTCTCGGCAACGGTGAGCTGCTGATGACCGCGTTCGGCGCCGGCAACGATGCGGTGCTGGAAAAGAGGACGGAGAAGGGCGCGATCCTTAATATAGCGAAGGAGGAGTCTTTCACCGCTGCGCCGAAAGAGAAAAAGATGTTCGAGGTGAAAGGGCGCGCTCCTAAGGCCGGCGCGGCGCACGATCCCCGCGAAAAGGCAGAGGGGACGCCGGGCGACCGGATCCGCGCGAAGGATGAGCTGGAAAAGCTGTATTTCAAAACGACCTACGCCGACAATATGCACATCCAGGTGATCCATAATATTATGGATATTAAAAAGATTTTGGCTCCCCACGCGACCAACATCGTGTACGCGCTGGACAACGTGATGCGAAAAAGCAACGCCGAGTATGACGACGTCGTCGGCGTCGGTGTGTTTGCGCTTGGCCGCGATTTTAACAGCCAAATCAACAGCACGCACGAGCTGAAAAGAGGGCAGACGGTCGGAAAAACAATCAGAGATTTTATCGAACGTGAAGAGCTGTCCTATTTCGGCAGCGCGTTTTACAGAAAAACGACCGATAAAGAAAGGGCGGCGTTTGCAAAGACGTATATCGAGGAGCATCCGGATGTTTACGACAAGATGAAGAAAGACGTGACCTCGTTGAGTGAAAAACCGGAAAATGCGGAATCGTACGTTACGGAAGAAATTAAAAAATGGGCTCCGGCGTATCAAAGACGTTCCGAAGAAGACGTGTATTATGCGCTCGCGCTGATCAGCGAGCTGCGGCAGGTATGCGTTCACAGCACGGAGAACGACAACCGAAAGCAGTCCAATATTTATCACTTCGACAAGAGCTTGCGTCAGGAAGCCAAGGATCTTTTGGACAAATATTATGGTGCCAAGTTGAATGACGTCAACGGGTTTGTGAACACGGCAGCGAAGTCGAATTTCGGCTTGCTGTTTGAGACGCTGGATATTCGTAAAGACGATGCCCGTAAAGAAAAGCTGGCGCAGGATCTGTACGATTTCCAAATTCGCAAGACTTACAAAAATTTGGGCTTCTCCTTGCGCGTGCTGCGCGAGATGATCTGTGCCGTCTATTTTGAGGATTTAAAGGAAAAAGAGTTCGACAGTCACCGCGCGAAGATCAATCAGCTGTTCGATTTCGTGACGTGGGATTTCTACAGCAACGAGGGTGATGCTCGCAAAAAGGAGTTGGTGAAGTCGCTGCGTGCTGCGCGCGCGGGCGAGGAGAACGCGTCGGTATATGCCGCAGAAGCCCAAGCGATCAAAGGAACGGCGCTGTATACCCGCCTTGACAAGCTGGTGACACTGCTGCGTCCGCTGGGCAAGGGAAAAAACGATGACAAAATTTTTGAAAAATATGAGATCGAGAAGTGGGTTAAGCCGGACGGCGATAAAAATGCCAAAAAAGTAAAGAACCCGGAGTATGCGCTGCTTGAAAAAGCGGTGGATGACGTAAAGATGAAGGCGAAGGGCGTATCGTATTTCTCGAAGTTCATCTATTTCGTCACGCTGTTTCTTGACGGTAAGGAGATCAACGATCTCTTGACCACGTTGAGCAACAAGATGGATAACATCGCCAGCCTTTTGAAGGTTATCCGCGAACAAACCGGAGACGAGGTTGTCTTCAGCGAGACGTTCGATTTCTTTAACAGCGAGACGTTTGTTCCGAAGGATACCGGCGTTTGCAAAATTGTTGCCGAGCTGCGGGATATTAACAGCTTTGCACGTATGACCGGCGCGGTGGTGGACAGCAAATGCCAATACCGTGATGCGGCGTTGTTGCTCGGATATGAGGGCGATACCGCGTCGCTTGAGCAATACGTGGAGACAAACTTTATAGACAGAGGATGCTTGCCGGCACAAATGGATTCTAACGGCTATACGCAGCGAGATGCAAACGGTATTCCGAAACTCGATCGCACGATACCGAATTTTGTGAAAAATAACGTGTTGAAATCCCGTCAGTTCAAGTACCTTGTGCGGTACGTGTCGCCGAAGAAGGCGCGGGAGTGTGCGAAAAATGAATGTTTGGTGAAGTTTGCGCTGTTCCAAATGGTGCGCGATGATCCGAAAATCCTCAAACGCTATTCCGAAGAATGCGGTGAAGCGGAGAGCTGCATGAGTCCCTCAAACTATTTGGCGGATCTCATTAAGAATATGAATATCCTTTCGGTGCTGAACAAATGCGCTTCCGGTGAAGAAAAGCAAAAACAGCAAAAGATCGTGTCGTTGTACTTGAACGTGTTGTACCAGATCGCCAAAAACCTGGTGTACGTCAACGCGCGTTACGTGATTGGGTTCCACTGCTTGGAACGCGATGCCGCTTTGTACGGGGTTGACGCGGCAGCGGATCGGTTGGCGATGGTCAAGAAGTTCTATAACAGCGGCTGGCTGAATGAACACGCGCTGGCGTATACGAAGGTCAATCTCGCGAACAGCGACGAGTATGCGATCGGCTTGTTCCGCAACTATGCGGCGCACCTGAACCCGATCCGGAATATGAACAAATACCTGAGAGCGGGCGAGTGGAAGCTGGAGGAAAAGCACTTTAAAGAGTACTCGTATTTCCAGCTGTATCATTACGTGATGCAACGGGAGATCTTCAACAAGTATGCGAGGGATGTGGAGCGTGGCTATCAGCAAGCGACGGATCACAAAAAGCTCGGCGAGTACAAGGCGAACGTGGAGAAATATAAGAACTACTCCATGGACTTTGTGAAAGCGTTGTGTGTGCCGTTTGCGTATAACCTGCCGCGCTTTAAGAATTTGGCGATCGACCAATTATTTGACCGCAACGACAAGCGCG
>JAZUKW010000041.1:0-19102 GCA_045643425.1 Acutalibacteraceae bacterium | reverse complement strand
TTCGCAGAGCAGTTGGCTTTCAGCGCTTTCACGAGGGAGTAGGCATCTTCCGGCAGAAGCAGGTTCGCCATATCTTTGATGCAGATAACGTCCGCACCGTTCTCCTCGAGCGTAGCCGCGAGGCGCACGAAGTAGTCTTCGTTGTGCACCGGGCTCTTCGTGTAACTGATGGCCGCCTCGCAAGTGCCGCCGTATTCTTTAACGGCTTTGCAGGCGCGCTCCAAGTTGCGGGGGTCGTTGAGCGCGTCGAACACGCGCACAACGTCGATACCGTTTTCGATGGATTTTTTCACAAACGCATCGACAACGTCATCCGCATAGTGCTTGTAGCCGAGAAGGTTCTGGCCACGGAGCAACATTTGCAGTTTGGTGTTGGGCATCTCTTTGCGCAGGGTGCGCAGACGCTCCCACGGGTCTTCGTTCAAAAAGCGCATGCACGCGTCGAACGTCGCACCGCCCCAGCACTCCAACGACCAGTAGCCGATGGAATCGAGGGTTTTGAGCGCCGGGAGCATATCTTCGATGCGCATACGGGTCGCCGCTTGGGACTGGTGCGCGTCACGAAGAATGGTATCGGTAATTAAAACAGGATTTTTAGCCATAAGTCAAATACCTCCTTAACCGAACAGCGCGATCAGAGTACCGGCGGCGATAGCCGAACCGATAACACCGGCGACGTTCGGGCCCATGGCGTGCATCAGCAGGAAGTTGGCCGGATTGTATTTCTGACCGACCTTCTGGGACACACGCGCCGCCATCGGCACGGCGGACACGCCGGCAGAACCGATAAGCGGGTTGATTTTGTGTTTGAGGAACAGGTTCATGAACTTCGCCAGCAGCACGCCGCCCGCGGTACCGAAGCCGAACGCCACGACACCCATAACGACGATTTTGATGGTCTGCCAGCTGAGGAAGGTCGCCGCCGTCGCGGTAGCACCAACGGTGACACCGAGGAAGATGGTGACGATGTTCATCAGTTCGTTCTGCACCGTCTTGGACAGACGCTCGGTCACGCCGCTCTCGCGGAACAGGTTACCCAGCATCAGCGAGCCGACCAGCGGGCCGGCGGACGGCACGAGGAAGGTCACGAAGATGGTCACGATGAACGGGAAGATGATCTTCTCGGTCTTGGACACCGGACGAAGCGCGGTCATAACGATCTTGCGCTCTTTGTTGGTGGTGAGCAGCTTCATGATCGGCGGCTGGATGACCGGAACGAGCGCCATGTACGAATACGCGGCAACAGCGATCGGGCCAAGCAGGTGCGGCGCCAATTTGGAGGTGACGTAGATGGCCGTCGGGCCGTCCGCACCGCCGATGATGCCGATAGAACACGCCTCCGTCGGCGAGAAGCCGAGGAACGAGGAACCGATGTAGGTCAGGAAGATACCGAGCTGAGCGGCAGCGCCGAGCAGCAGGCTCTTCGGGTTCGCGATCAGCGGACCGAAGTCGGCCATCGCACCCACGCCGAAGAAGATGAGGCAGGGATAAATGCCGAGCTTAACACCGAGATACAGATAGTCGAGCAGACCGGCGGAAACCGTCGTCGCCGCGCTCGCGATCACTTGCTGACCGCCGAGGACGAGCTGGCCGTCGGAAATGGCCATGCCGGCATATTTCACGACGATCTGGAGGTTGTCCGCGAGGACGTCGCCCGCTTCGTTGACAACACGACCCGCCGCGTCAAAGACGACCGGCTCGGCAAACGCGTTCTGGACCATGTGGCCGAACGTCTCCGTGCCGACCATGATGTCGCCGGACGGCAAGATCTGGAAGACATTTGCCTGCATCAGCTCTTTGACAATATCTGTCGAGTTAACGAGGATTCCGCCGCCGAACAGATCCCAATGGGCGTGACCGCCGGCAAACAGGACCTCGTGGAACATCTCCGCACCGGGAAGGTTCGTAAGAAGCATACCGAACGAGATCGGTAACAGCAGCAGCGGCTCAAAGCCTTTAACGATCGCAAGGTAAGACAGGAACAACGCAACCGCAATCATGATCAGTTGTTTCCAATCCTGGGCGATCAGGTAGAAGCCGGTCTGCTGCAAAAAATTCAATACAGCATCCATGGATTCGTTACCTCCGTGGATTATTCAATGGTGCAAAGGAGCGCGCCGGTATCGACCGACTGACCCTGCGCCACGGCAACAGCGCCGACTTTGCCGTCCGCCGGAGCCATGATCTCGTTTTCCATTTTCATGGCCTCGAGGATCATCAGCACGTCGCCGGCTTTGACAGCGTCACCGGCGGCGACATTGACCTTCAGGATGGTGCCGGGCACCGGAGCCTCGACCTTCTGACCGTTGCCGGCAGCGACCGGAGCGGGAGCAGCAACCGGAGCGGGAGCAGCGACCGGAGCCGGAGCAGCGACCGGAGCGGAAGCGGTAGCGGCGACCGGAGTGCCGGTCTCGCCCAGAGCCTCGAGCAGGATTTCGTAGTTGGTACCATTGACGTTAACGCGATACTTTTTCATTTTCGTTACCTCTTTCTTTATTTCAAAAATTTTGATCGACTGTTTTGCGTCCGGTCAAGCCAGACGGATGGACTCAATGCGGATCTTGGACGCATCCGTTCCGAGATCCTCCGCCACAGCGGCGGAAACCGCAGCCATAAATTCGCCGCGATTTTTAATGGTGTCGCCAATCGGCATATCCGGAGTGATCTCCTTGCCGATCGACATAATGCGGATAGACGACACGTCGGTGCCGAGTTCCTCCGCGAGAGCCGCCGACACCGCCGCAACAAACGCACCACGGTTCGGGATGTTGTCGCACGGGATGACCGTTCTCGCCGGAGCAGCCGGAGCAGCGACCGCCGCCGGAGCAGACGCGACCGGCGCTTTTACATCGGCTTGCGGCTGCTTACTTTTTTTTTTGCCTTCCACCGCTTGAATGACCGCGCCCGAAATCGAGCACAAAACGATGATGCAAATCAAGCCCACAAACACGGTGCCGAGTCCCATCAGCACGACGAACAGATTGCTGTATTCGGCAGCCGCCGTCAACAACGCAAAGTTCATACTATAACCTCCTCCTTTGAAAGATGAAAAATTCCAAACTGCATTTATTATATAATACTCGCGCGCGGGGTGTCAACCGTTGTCCGTCAAAATATACGGCAGTTATTTTGTCTTTTCCGTCGTTTGGGAAAGCCACGAAAAAAACGCCCCCGTTTCGTCGTGAAACAGAGGCGCTTCTCATCCGTAAGGTGTAAAACAAATATCCACGTCCACCGTGCCGTCTACGCCGGGGACGCTGCCCTCGGTCGTATACTGCCACATCGCGGTCTCATAATAAAACGTGGGGCGCTCGCCCGGCTCGGACAGCCAAAAATCGCAGTCAGCAAAATCGTCCAGCACGTACTGCCAATAGCCGAGATACTTATAGAAATACAGCATCGGCCGATAGCCGCCCTCGCGCACAACGTCCACAAACGCCCGCGCCACCGCGTTCAGCTGGTCGTTGGTGATCTCGTACGTCCGCGCCTCCGTCTTTTCCGTCGATTCCCAATCGAAGACCACGGGATAGGTAATATCGTACTCTTTAATACAGTCGAGAACAAAGCGAGCTTCCTCCCGCGCCTCGTTGGACGTCACCGCCTGCGAAAAGAAATACACACCCACGTCGAGCCCCGCCGAAAGCGCGCCCTCGATGTTGCGGCGACACTCCGTATCCGCCACGATTTTCCCCAATTCATAGCCGCGCCGCCCGACGCGCACCATAACAAAGTCCACGCCGGCGTTTTTCACTGCGTTCCAATCCGTCACCGTCTGGAACTCGGACACGTCGATGCCGAGCGCCGCTCCCTCGTAGGTGAGAAACCCGTTTTTCTTCGTGAATTTACCGTTATCCAGCCGGCTTTCGTTCAGCCGCTCGCTTTTTTTCAGCCACATCCCGCCGAGCGCGTTGTCCTCGATATACACTTCGCCCTCGTGCTCGTCCGCGCTCGTCTCCGCCATCGACGTTGCCGCCGTTTTTTGCTGACCGCGGCGCACCACGACCAGCACCGCGATCGTCGCCATCATCAGCGTGTTCAGCACAAGACAGCCGACCACGACCGCGACCACCGCGCGCGGCAATTTTCCGCGCTTTTTCGGCGAGGCGGGCAACGGTGCGCCGTCGGTCGCGTGTTCTGCCGAAAGAGCGTCGATCACCGCGCGGTTTTCCTCTTCGGGTATGCGTTTTTCTTCCGTTTCGATCATCGTTCGCCCTCCTTCGACACTATTTTTCACAGTATAACAGAAAAGCGGGGACTTTTCAAGTCCTCGCCTTTTCGTCCTCTTCACGCAAAGAGAAGCGGCAGCCGCAATAGTCCTGCCGATACAGCCCGTATTCCGCCGCCAGCGTGCAGGAGCGCTTGTAGCCGTCCTTTTTCTTGAAATCCGAAAACAGATACGGCACGCCGACCTCCCCTGCCAGCTCTTTACCGATTTCGTTCAGCACGTCCGCGTGCTTATAGGGGCTGACGGTGAGCGTCGTGGTAAAAAAGTCAAATCCCTCGGCGGCGGCACGCTTCGCCGTATGCGCAAGCCGCAGCCGATAGCAGACCGCGCACCGTGCGCCGCCCTCCGGCTCGGCCTCAAGACCCTTGACCGCCTCTAAAAATTCCGCCTCGTCGTAAGAGTCGGCCACAAGCGCAACGTCGCTTGCCGACGGTATTTCCGCAAGCAGGCGGCGCTGCTCCGAAAGGCGTTTTTCAAATTCCGCTTCGGGAAAAATGTTCGGGTTATAGTAATCGACCGTCACGCGAAAATGAGCCGCCAAGCATTCGAGCACGTAGGACGAACACGGCCCGCAGCAGCTGTGAAGCAAAAGGCGCGGCCGTTCTCCCTCTTGCGGGAGCGTTGCCAAAATCCGCTCCATCACTTTTTGATAATTTTCCACGAAAATCCCTCTTATCCTCCGAGTTTTGCGAGAACGTCCTCCCGCGAGAGGCCCAGCACCTCCACAAGCTCGCTGACAACGGCGTTTTCCGCCGCCTCCAGCAGGCGCACGTCGCTGGCGTAGAATTTGCGTCCCGCATCCGTCACCTCGCGGCGATGGCGCAAAAGCGCCCGCAGCACCGCGGCGATCCGGCGCCGATCGTCGCCGGAAATGATTTCCGTATACGCGGTCTGCCGCAGCTTCGGGTTGTCCACCCATTCCTGTATCTCGCCGGACGCGAGCGCCTCTGCCGCCTGCGTTTTCGACAAGAGCGGCAGCATACGCTCTTTCAAAGACTCGTTATCCAGCGGCACGTAAATCGTCGAATTGGCGTGATCCAGCGGCGTTAGGATATAGTAGGTTTGTTTTTGGCCGGTAAAAGCCTCCTCGCGGATGTCCTCCACTCGACACACGCCGATCGCGCGGTAGTAAAAGACGTCGCCGATTTTGAACATAGCGGCTCCTTTCCTTGTATGTGTTTCCTGCGTATTCGTTCACTCCACCTCGGCGGCATAGCGCGCGAGGGCATTTTTCCAATCCGGCAAGCGAGAAAAGCCCGCCTGCTCTAAGCAATCCTTTGACAGCCGCGAGTTGTGCGGACGCGCCGCCGCCGTGGGATATTGGTCGCCGGTGATCGGCTCCACGCGGCAGGAAAGTCCGAACGTCTCCATCACCGCCTGCGCCAGCTCGTTGCGGGCGCAAACACCCTCGTTGGTCGCGTGATACGTGCCGTACGCCTCGCTCTCGATCATCTCACAGAGAAGAGCCGCCAGGTCGGGCGTATAGGTGGGCGCGCCCACCTCGTCACACACCACCGACACCGTCTCCCGCTCGGTTCCGAGCCGACGCATCGTCTTTACAAAATTGTTGCCGTGCGCGCCGAACACCCACGAGGTCCGCACCACAAACGTGCGCGCGCACTCCGCGCGAGCGGCCTTTTCGCCCTGCAGCTTCGTTTGGCCGTAGACGTTGAGCGGCCCGGTCGCATCGGTCGGCAAAAACGGCGTATCGCCGCCGCCGTCAAACACGTAGTCGGTGCTGATATACACAAGCTTCGCGCCGCACCGCTGCGCGGCACGGGCGATAAAGCGCGTACCGTCCACGTTGATGCGGGTACACAGCGCCGTTTCCTCCTCCGCGCGGTCCACCGCGGTGTACGCCGCACAATGGATCACCGCGTCCGGCTTTGCGGCGGTAATGACCTCCGTCACCTGCGCCTCGTCGGTAATATCCGCTTCTGCGCGGTCAATGCCTACCGCCTCGTGTCCGCGGGCGGCAAGGGCGGTCATCACGTCCTGCCCCAGCTGTCCGGCGGCGCCGGTCACTAACACCTTCATACGATCCCCTCCGTTTGTGATACCATCGTCTCGGTCGGCGTTGCCGTTGCCGTCGGCACGTCTTCTCGCTCCAGCGGCACCCACAGCGCATACAGCGTCACCTGACGCGTTCCGGCGCGGAACGCGGTTTTCAGGTGGTTTCCCGTCCTCTTTGCAGACTGATAGCGCAGCCACAGCGCCGTTTTCTCCGGCGTGATCGGGAAGCGGTCTGCGAGACTCACCGCCGCACGAACGGCGGTTTTATCCGTTGACCAGCCGGCAAACAGATACCCCTCGCGGCAAAGAGCGGCATTCGTGCCGTCGATCAGCGCGCAAACGGTGATCCCGTCCGCCGTCAGACGATCGACCACCGGCTCGCCCGTCGCCCACCACAAGAGCTGTCCGTTTTCGCCCACGGTATACGACTTGTTGTTTGCCGCGCCGCCGCACGCATCGTAACGCACAAGCAGCGTGGGCGCCGTCGTGGTCGTCGTAGTCGTTGTCGTCGTCGTGGTGGTCGTTGTTGTTGTCGTCGAGGTGGTCGTAGTCGTTGTTGTCGGGCGCGGCTTTTCGGGCGCGGAATACAGCTTCTCCAGCTCCCAATCGCCGAGAAGCGGATTTTCCATCGCGTTGTTTTGAAGATCCAGCACCCCGAGCGCATCCCATTGGATTTGGCAATGGCTGCGCTTGCCGGTCCCGTTACAGTCGGCATACGTAATGGAGGCCGTGCCGTCTCCGTTTTCCTTCAGCGACAAGATCCACACGTAATGCGGACCGTAATGCCACAGATACAGCACGTCTCCCGCCTTCACGTTTTTGAGCGACGTCGCCGTTTCCCAATTTTCAAACGACGAGCCGTAGTAAGAATAGGTGAGCAGGCGCGTGTAACCGCAGCATTGCCAGCCGCCCCACACCTTGCCGGGAATCTCAAAATAGTTGCAGGTGACCCCCGCCTCCCGGTCGTGTAAATCCTCGTCGTCAAAATACGGCGAGCAGGCGGTGTCGGTCACGCTGTATGCCTCGTCTTTGTCTCCAACCACGTGGTTCCAAAACATTCCGTGCGGAAAGAAATCCTGCAATTCCGAAAGGGTGGCCTCTCCCGGCTTCCACGGCGGGGAAGCCGGTGTCAAGCGTTGCGGCGCATCGCTTCCCGCCGCAGCGAACGAGAACAGCAGCGCCGCAGCCAGCACCACCGCACAGCAAAGTGCCGTCCGCTTTTTGTTCGCCATACCGTCCTCGCCCCCCTTTTTCACATATATAGACAGTATACCACTTTTTTCGTCTTTCGTCAAACGGGAATATTTTTCTTCATAAAAAAATCCCGCGGTCATCGACCGCGGGATTTTTGAGCGTTGCTTATTCTTTCGGCTGCTGCTCGTCGGCGTCGTTCGCCTCGGCATCCGCCAGCATTTTTAAGAACGCGGCTTCGTCCTCGTCCATTTTCGAGGGCGCGTCGGGCATTTCGGGAGCCGCCGTGTCGATCACGGAATTGGCGCCCTCGTCCGTCGTCTCCTCGTCATCGCTGCCGGAGAACAGCCAGATCACCACCACGACAGCCACCAGAATGACCGCACCGATGATGAACCACCACCATTTAAAGCCGCCCTCGTCCGGGGTATCGCTGTGGCCGACCGGCGTATTCACGTGGTTCTTTTCCTGCAGCGGTTTCTCCGGCGGGTAGTCGTCCTTGTTGTCCGAGCTGACAAGACCCTCGGTCACGGTGATCACGCCCTTGTTGACCTTCAGCTCAATATCCTCGGCGTCAACGTTGATGTTGTTGCCGACGTCGGCGCGCATGGTGATCTCGGTGTCGCCCAGCGCCACGCCCACGTACACTTTAAAGTGCAGCGTGGCGATCACGCCCGTGGTCTCCACGTTTTCGGTGACGGAATCACCCATACCGTTGATCACGATCGGGTACTTGACCTCGTTGGAGTCGAGAATACCGAGCGACGCAAAGTCGTCGGAGAACTCCACTTTATCGAAGCGCAGAACCTGGCTATCGTAGTAGATTTTCCAGTTGATGCCCCAAATACCGGGGTTTTTGTCGACCGTGACCGGCACCTCGATCTCGTCGCCCTGGGCGGCGGACATCGAGCCGATCGTCACCTCGACCGCTTCTTTTTTCGCCTCATCGGCCAGCGCCGTAAACGGCACTGTCAGCATTGCCAGCATCAAGAGAACGGACACCAGCGCAAGCACACGTTTTTTCATACTCAAATGCTCCTAACAAATCAAAATGCGGAAACCCGCTTTGTATTAGTATACCACACTTTCCGCATTTGTCAAATAGCGGATTTTACACGGCTCAAAAATTCTTTCGTGCGATCGTTTTGCGGGTTCTCGATGACCGCGTAAGGATCGCCCTCCTCCACGATGATTCCGCCGTCCATAAAGATCACGTGATCGGACACGTCGCGGGCAAACGTCATCTCGTGGGTGATAATGACCATCGTCATTTTCTCCGCCGCGAGCTGTTTAATGACCTTGAGGATCTCGCCGGTAAGCTCGGGGTCGAGTGCCGACGTCGGCTCGTCAAAAAACAGCACCTTCGGGCGAAGCGCCAGCGCGCGGGCGATAGACACCCGCTGCTGTTGACCGCCGGAAAGCTCGCCCGGATAGGCGTCCGCGCGGTTTTTAAGTCCCATTTTGTCCAGCAGATCGAGCGCGCGCGCCTCCGCTTCTTCTTTGGGCATTTTCAGGACGTGGATCGGCGCGTCGGTCAGGTTTTGCAGCACCGAAAAATGCGGGAACAGATTGAAGTTTTGGAACACCAGCCCGAACGTCGAGCAAATGTCTTTCAGCTCCGTTTTCGGCGCATACACCGCATTCCCGTTTTCATCGGTGTTCACCATATACCGTCCGTCGTAAGCGATCGAACCGCCGTCCACCCTTTCGAGCATGGTCGCGCAGCGAAGCAGAGTCGATTTTCCGCCGCCGGACGGGCCGATGACCGAAATGGTCTGTCCCTCCTCGACGGTGAGCGAAATATTGCGCAGCACCGGCACGCCGTTAAAGGATTTTTTGAGATTTTTGATTTCCACTAATTTCATACGACGCGCCCCCTTATTTCACCTGATAATAGCTGAGCTTCTTCTCGGCGCGTTCCATCAGATACGCCACAAGATAGTTGAACGCGTAATAGAAAATACCCGCCGCGAGATACGGCAGCATCGACGTTTGCGCCGCCGCGATCATCTTCGCTCTCGTGAACATCTCCACGATAGCGAGCGCATACACGAGCGAGGTGTCTTTCACCAGCGTGATGACCTCGTTGGTGGTGGCGGGCAAAATTTTTCGCACCACCTGCGGCAGCACGATGCGGAAAAACGTCTGCCCTTTAGAGTAGCCGAGCACCTGCGCCGCCTCATACTGTCCGAGGGGGGTGGATTCGATACCGCCGCGGTAAATCTCGGCAAAATACGCCGCGTAGTTGACGGCAAACGCGATGATCGCCGCGATAAACGGCCACTTGTCGGTCAGCGGGATCTCAAACATATAGTACGGCCCGTAGCACACGACGAACAGCTGTAACATCAGCGGTGTGCCGCGCATAATGGAGATGTAGATGCGCGTCACCCACGACAGCGGCTTCCACTTCGACATCCGGCATACGGCAACGAGCAATCCGAGCGGCAGCGACAGAACGAGCGTCAAAAGAAAAATCTCGACCGTCGTCAGCATACTCGGCGCCAACTGCACCAGCAATTTCCACAAATTTTTGAAAAACTCTAAAAACGCATCCAAGGCGCGATCCCTCCCGTAAAAAAAGCAGGCGAACCCGTCGCTCGCCTGCTTTTTCTCGCTTACTTGATTATTTCAGGCACACGCAGTCGGAGAGCTCCCACTCCTCGGCGATTTTGGCAAACGTGCCGTCCGCGACCATCGCTTTAAGGGTCTCTTCCACTTTGTCACACAGCGCGGTGTTGCCTTTTTTGAAGCCGACCGCATACTGCTCGGTCGCCAGCGTCTCGCCCATCATCATCAGCTTGTCGTTGGCAGCCACTTTATACTGCGCCACACCAATATCCATCGCGACCGCGTCGCAGATGCCGGACTCGAGGTCCATCAGCGCGGTGTTGTAGTCGGCAACGGATTTCAGCTCTTTAAAGGTTTTGGCAAGCGCCTTGTTCTCGTCGGACGCATCCTCGCCCTTCAGCGCCGCTTCGGCGGAGGACTCCTTCTGCACCGTCACGACCTTGCCCGCAAGGTCTTTCAGCGCGTTGATCTTGTCCGCCTTGCGCACCACGACGACCTGGCTGTTATCCACGTACGGGGAGGAGAAGGTGTATTCTTCCTCACGGCCGTTCATCGTAAAGCCGTTCCAGATGCAGTCGATCGTGCCGGTCTCCAGCTCGGAGTCCTTGAGGTCCCAGTTGATGGGCTTTTTAACGAGCGTCCAGCCGCAGCGTTTGCAAACCTCTTCGGCCAGCACAAGGTCAAAGCCGGTGTACTCGTTTTTGTCGGTATCGAGATAGCCGTAGGGCGGGAACTCCGCGTCAAAGCCCACGGTAAAGGTGATGTCCGCACCCTTGGCGGCATCCGGATCCGCCAGCGCTTTGGAAGCGGTAACGGACGCTTTTTCTCCGCAGCCGGCGAAGCACAGCACCATCATAAGAACGGCGCAAACGAGGCAAAGAATTTTTTTCATAACAAATCCCTCTTTTTTACAATTTTTTTGCTTAAACCAAGCAAACTCACGGAAAAAAGTTTACCATACTATTCTAATAAAGTCAAGTTTTTGAAGAAAACCTCTTTACAAATCTCCGCCGCCGTTGTATAATGCAACCGTCGGCGAAAGCCGACACAAAACAGAGTAGAGCCACGCGCGTTAAGTGCCGACCGAACGGGGAGTTGTCGGGCGGACGAAAAGTTTTCTTGCGGTGCGCGGCTCGCATCCCGCTGTGGCATAGGAAGAGCCTTCTCTTATGTCCGCAAACGGAACAAAGAGGAGGTATTTTTATGTCTGAAAACGAAAACAGCGTCCAAAAAAGTCCCATTAAACAACACCCCACCGCGTTTTTGTGCGTGATGGGACTGCTCATCGCCGCGGAGGTGGTGCTGGAACGGATGCTCGGGGTCAACGTGCTGACGCTTAAAGTCAACTTCGCGTTCGTCGCCGTCGCCGTTGCCGCCTATCTGTACGGCCCGCTCGGCGGTGCAATTTGCTACGGACTCGGCGACGTCATCGGCACGCTGCTCTTCCCCGTCGGCGGCTATAACCCGCTGTTTACGCTCTCGAACGTACTCGTCGGTCTTTGCTTCGGCTTTTTCTTCAAAGGCAAGGTCACCTTCCCGAAAATCCTCGTTCCGGTCGTGCTGGAGCGCACGGTCGGCACGCTTTTACTCAATACGCTGTGGCTCAAAATTTTCTTTATCAAGAGCAAGGGCTTCTTCGCGCTGATGCTCACCCGCGTTCCCGAAGCCGCGTTCTTCATCGTGGTGGAGCTCGTTATCCTCACGCCGCTTCTGCTCAAAGCCGGCCCACAGCTCAAAAAATTGGTGAATAAATAAAAAAATCCCGCAACCAAGTGGTTGCGGGATTTTTTATGGTGCAGCTTATTCTTCCTCGTCCGTTTTGCCGGTAAGGGCGGCGCGGATGTCTTTGAGGATGTCCTCGGCGGTCTCGGCCGGAGCCTCTTCCTCCTCAGCCTCTTCCTCTTTCTTCTCGAACAGGGACTTGGCTTTCATGATGACTTTCAGCGCCAGGAAGATGGACAGCGCGATCAGCAAGAAGTCGATGATCGCCTGGATGAACAGACCGTAGGACAGCGCGTTTTCGGCAACGCCCGCCGCTTCGTCCGCTTCGGTAATAACCCATTTCCAATCGGAAACCGCCACGCCGCCGGTCAGCAGGGTGATGAGCGGCATCACGATGTTTTCGACGAGCGCGGTCACGATTTTACCGAACGCACCGCCGATGATGACGCCGACAGCCATGTCGATGATGTTGCCCTTCATGGCAAACTCTTTGAAATCCGCAAAAAACTTTTTCATTTTCAAAAAACTCCTCTTTTGTTAGTTTATGGAAAATCCACTCGTATCATACCGCAAACCGCAGGGTTTGTCAAGTCGTTTCCGCATTCCACCGCCGGAGAAGCCGCCGGCGAACGAATATCCAGCAGATGCCGTGCGCCACGATAGTGAGCGCCCACGAGATCGGATACGAGAGATACAGCCACAAAAGGCTGTGGAACGCGGGCAATCGGAAAAACGTCGTGATCCACAAAATTCGAAACCCGCACACACCGGTGAGCGTCACGAACGTCGGTAAGAGCGACGCACCCATACCGCGAAGTGACCCGACAAACACGTTCATATACCCGCACAAGGCGTAGGTAAGCGCGAACACCATAAGCCTTGTGAGCGCAAACGGCATCGCGGCGGGATCGTCCGGGATATACAGCCCGATCAGCGACTCTCCGAACAGCCAAAACGCCAACCCGAACACCGCGCCGAAAATCGTTTCGAGCAGCATACAGATCCACAAAACCCGTCGGATACGCTCCGGCTTTTTTGCGCCGACGTTCTGCCCCGTAAAGGTGAGCGCCGCGTGCTGCGGCGCATCCAGCGCGATATACTCAAAGCCCTCGATGCTCGCCGAGGCAGCGTTGCCCGCCATCGCGGTCGGTCCGAAGCTGTTGACCGACGACTGGATCATCACGTTCGACAGCGCAAAGAGCGTTCCCTGCACCCCCGCCGGCAGTCCGATACGGATGATTTTTTTGAGTGCGCGGCCGTGGATCTTCAGCTTTTTAAAGTCCAAATGGATGCTTGTTTTCAAGCGGTTGAGCCACCACAAAACGAGCCCCGCGGACACCGCTTGGGACAGCACGGTAGCGAGCGCCACGCCCTCCACCCGCATATGGCATACGATGACGAAAAAGAGGTTGAGGCACACGTTCAGCACGCCCGCTATCGTTAAGAAATAGAGCGGGCGGCGGGTGTCGCCGGAGGAACGAAGCACCGCCGACGAAAAGTTATACAGCGCCGTCACCGGCATCCCGAGGAAGTAGATTTTCATATACAGCGCCGCCTGATCGAGCAGATCGGCGGGCGTAGACATAAGCCCCAAAAGCGGTTTTGCGGCAAAAAAGCCGATGATGCCGAGCACCAAACCGCCGATCACGCTCACCGTTACCGACGTGTGGACGATGCGCTCCACCTCGGCGTCGTCTTTTGCGCCGAGGCCTTGCGCCACCGTCACGCTCGTACCGACCGACAAGCCGACAAACAAGTTGACAAGCAGGTTGGTCACCGAATAGGTCGTGCCGATCGCCGCCACCGCCGAGCTGCTGACGAATTGACCGACCACCACCATATCCATCGCGCTGAATAAGAGCTGGAGCATTCCCGACAGCATCAGCGGCAACGCAAACCATAACAATTTAAAAAACAGCGGCCCATTGGTCATATCTTCCCGCCGCTCGCGGGCAACCGTCATCGCCATCGGTCATCCCTCCTTTTTCTTTACATCCCCTCTATTATAGTCCCTTTTCCTGCGGTGTCAAGCCGGAGAAAATAAAAAATCCCGTCCTCTCGGACGGGATTTTTTTGTTTATTCCGCGGTGTAGTTGTCGAAGTAGCCCTGAATGTAGACGATCGGCGTACCCTTGTCGCCGCTGCCGGAGGTCAGGTCGCACAGCGAGCCGATGAGGTCGGTCAAGCGGCGCGGGGTCGTGCCCTGCGACGCCATACTGCCGACGAGGTCGGCGTCCTTATGACGGATATACTCCTCGATCGCGGCCTTCAGCTCCGCACCCTCGAGATCTTTAAAGTCGTTGTCGGCAAGGTATTTGAGCTTGACCTCGTTCGGCTGACCGATAAGGCCCTTGGTGTGCGCCGGGGAAACGACCGGATCGGCGAATTCCCAAATCATACCCACCGGATCCTTGAACGCGCCGTCACCGTAAACCATGACCTCGACGCATTTGCCGGTCGCGGCAAGGATCTTCTCCTGCACCGCGTTGACGAACGGCTCGCAGTCACGCGGGAACAGCTTCACCTTGTCCTCGGTCGCTTTATTCGAGCCGAGCAGACCGTATTCCTCGTTATAGCCGCTGCCGTTGACCGACGCATTCATGATCTCGTCGAGGCCGAGCACTTTTTTCGCGCCGGCAGCTTTGAGCAGGCGTTTGGTGCGCGGCGCGGTGTGGATGTCACACGCCAGCACGTTGTCGGTATAGGCAAGGATCGCGCGCGGGTCGTTGGCGAGGATGATCTCCACCTCAGCACCGCACTCTTTGATCAGATCCTCATAATAAGACACGTAGTCCACGCCGGTGAACGGGTGCTTGTTCTCGCCGAACAGCTCGCGGTACTTGTCTTTAGTCAGCACGTCCTTGTACGGATCCACGCCCTTCTCGTCCAGCTGGTCGAGGGAGACGAGGTGGTTACCCACTTCGTCCGACGGATAGCTGAGCATCAGCACGATTTTTTTCGCGCCCTTCGCAATACCGCGCAAGCAGATCGCAAAGCGGTTACGGCTCAGGATCGGGAAAATAACGCCCACCGTGTCGCCGCCGAATTTGGCTTTGACGTCGGCGGCAATATCGTCCACCGTCGCGTAGTTGTTCTGGGCGCGAGCCACGACCGCTTCCGTCACCGCAATGACGTCACGGTTGCGCACCTCAAACCCGTCTTCTTTGTCGTTCGCCGCCGCGAGAACCGACTCCACCACGATGTCGACGAGGTTATCGCCGTCACGGATGATGGGAGCGCGCACGCCGCGGGAAACCGTTCCTACCATTCTGCCCATATATAACACCTCATTTGAGTTTTTATAGCAAAGTATTTATGAGAAATTTTCTCATCACAAGCGATAATTATACACCCATTATTCTCATTTGTAAAGAATTTTTTTCAATTATTCAAATTCTCTCATATCATACCACGTGCGCTGGTGGTGGATCGCATAGCCCCAGCCGGCGTCCGGCTGCGATTCCAGCTGCATGGCGGCGTCCAGCTCCGCCACAAACGCGTAAACGTACTCCTTGCTGTGCAGATGGAAATCGACGTTCGGTCCCTCGGTCGAATCGCCGAATTCCATACCGTAGACGATTTTCGTCCCGACCTTTTGCGCCGCCTCGCGGCTATACCGCGTGCCCCTAACAAGCCGCTCCGCCGACGTGCGGTAGGACATCATACACATACAGTCGCAGTTGTTCGCCAAAATCTCGTAAATCGGCAGCTCCGTCCCGTCGAACAGATGCGTGACCGAGCCGATATAGTTAAATTTCGTCCGATCCCAATTCATGTTGATGTCCAGCTCGACGCAAACGCCGCTCGCGCGCGCCACCGACACGTCACCGACGATGAAGTTATCGACGTAATCCTGCATCCGATCCCCTTTCGGCTCAATGTCACAATGGATGCCGTACAGCGGCGCTTCGGGATATTCGCTGTTGTAGGTATTAAAGCTGACCACCGCGTTTTCAAAGCTTTGGTTCGTAGCGTTGACCACCTCCTGCGCGTCGAACAGATACGCCACGCGCATTCCGTGCGCCATCGCCGCCGTCACAAAATCGCGGAGGATGGTGCGGTTGAATTCCGTGCTGAGAAGGCTGCCGCAATAATAGTAAATTTCGGTCACGCCGTTTTTCTCGAAAAAGTCGAGATACATCTCGCGCGTTTCCTCTTTGCGTCCGTCCGACCAGCGCCACCACCACACACCGAGCGTGCGGTCGGTCCCCTGCAGCGCGGTAAGCTGCGGCGCGGGCTTTTCGGTGGTAAAGGTCGCAAGCGTCTCGCCGCCGCCCGCCAAATACAACCGTAAGAACAGCACGTCCTTCATATTGACCTCGCCGTCCACGGTGGCGTCGGCGTGCGGCACCGACGCAAGCTCCGCCATGCCCGCCAAATATTGGCGCAGCACCAGCACGTCTTTCATATTCACGCTTTGATCGACGTTGGCGTCGCCCGCCGTCTCGACCGCGAGACACAGCGTCGAAAACAGCGTGCAAAACAAAAAGCACACGCAAGCCACAAGCATCCAGCCCCGTTTTGTTGTCTTGTTCATAGCTCTTTCTCCTGACCCAAAAACACCCCGCCGCGGGGCAGGGTGTTTTTTGTTTTATCCGTAAATGTATTCGTGAAGCGCGCGCACCGTAGTTTCGGGATCCTCGATCCAAAGTCCCAGCGACCCGGACAGCGACAGATCGGAATATTCGCCCGGAGACGGCAGATGATACTCGTTCTCGATGGTATAGCCCGCGTACTTAAACACGTTGACGATATATTTTTCCAGCTCTTTTTTGGTCATATTGGTGGTCACGTAAGGCAACACGTTCTTCGCCACCGAATACAGCGTCGTCGGGCTGGAGGATTTGGCGGTAGACATCAGCGCGCTCACCACGTTGCGCTGGTTTTGCTGGCGGCTGAAGTCCGAATCGGGATAGCAGTACCGCACGCGGCAGAACGCAAGCGCTTGGAAGCCCTGCAAGTGATAAGTATCAGCGCTGTAGCCGATCGGCTCGCGGATCTGGTTGCCGTAGAAATCGCGGGCAAAGCGGTCGGGATCGCCGGGATCGTACAGCGGGATCCACGGAGCGGCCGCATCGTCCACCTCAATATCCACGCCGCCGAACGCATCCACCGCCACGCAGAACGCGTCGAAGTTGACGGCGGCATATTCGTCGATGTCGAGACAGAAGTTTTGTTTTACCGTTTTGTTGAGCAGCTCGAATCCGCCGGAGGCATACGCGGCGTTGAGCTTCGCGTAATCGTCCGCGCCGTCGCCGTTATAGTCCATTCCGGGGATGGTCGCCCACGTATCACGCAAAAGCGAGATGAGCTTGATCGTTTTGGTGTTGTCGTTGATCGACGCGATCATCATCGTATCCGAGCGACCGTAAAAGCTGCCGTCGCGGGAGTCGATACCCAGCAGGAAATAGTTGTGGATGTTCTTCGTATCCCCGCGCACCTCTAAGTTTGCGAGGTTGATCGGCACGTCCGGCTGTTCCACCGAATCCGCCTCGTTCCAGATAATAGGGGAATCGCCGGACTCGGTTTTAAAGTTGATTTCACCAAGCAGGCTGTCCGACAGAAAATTCAAAGCGACAGCACCGCCGATCAGCGTTACGCCGAGCACGCCCAGCGTGATCACACAAAAGAATTTCCAAAAACGGCTTTTCTTTTTTTTCACGTTTTTCGCCATATCAAAACCTCCCAACTCACGTTGCAGGCACACATCTTTTTAACGGACACGCGATTATTATAACACCCTTTCCCTATTTTCGCAAGTATTCTTTTATTTTTCTCACATTTTCGTATAAACGGCGGAAAATCCCGTCATACTACGGATAAAAAACAACGAAACGAGGTAGCGTATGAGCGAACCGATCATCACCCGTATATCCTCCCACGAAATTCTCGATTCCCGCGGCGTTCCCACCGTCCGCACCGAGGTGTTTTTGCACACCGGGCAGGTGGGCGTCGCCTCTGTGCCGAGCGGCGCGTCCACGGGAACGCACGAAGCCCTTGAGCTGCGCGACAAAGGCGACCGCTTCGACGGCAAAGGCGTACAAAACGCCGTCCGCCACGTAGAGGAAACGATCGCCCCCGCCCTGCGCGGCTGCTCCGCCGCCGACCAAGCGGCGGTTGATCGCGTGCTTTGTGCGCTCGACGGCACCGAAAACAAGCACACCCTCGGCGCCAACGCGACCCTTTCCGTCTCACTCGCCGTTGCCCGCGCCAGAGCCGCCTTTTTGGATATTCCGCTGTTTCGCGACCTGGGCGGTCAAAGCGCCGTGCGGCTTCCCTGCCCGCTGCTCAACGTCCTGAACGGCGGCCGCCACGCCGATAACAACGTGGATATTCAGGAATTTATGCTCGCTCCGGTCGGCGCCTCCTCGTTTGCCGAAGCGCTCGAATGGGCGTGCGCCGTCACCCGCGAGCTAAAATCCCTGCTCCACGCCCGCGGGCTTTCCACCGCCGTCGGCGACGAGGGCGGCTTTGCGCCCGACCTGCCGTCGGATGAGGCGGCGCTCGATCTGCTTTGTAACGCGATCGAGGCGGCGGGCTTCCAAAAAGGCGAGGTGCGTATCGCGCTCGATGCCGCCGCCTCCGAATGGGCGCAGGAGGACGGCACGTATCTTCTTCCGAAGCGCGGCTACACGCTGACCTCCGACGACCTCATCACCTATTGGGACAAGCTCTCGCGCGACTATCCGCTGTTTTCGCTGGAGGACGGACTCGGCGAGGAGGATTTTGACGGGTTTTCCCGTCTCACCGCTCGGCTCGGCGAACGCATCCAATTAGTCGGCGACGACCTGTTCGTCACCAAAACCTCCCGCCTGAAGCAAGGCATTTTGGCAAAAGCGTGTAACGCGGTGCTGATAAAACCGAACCAAGTCGGCACCCTCACCGAAACGCTGGAAACTTTGCGCCTTGCGCGCACAAGTGGCTATAAAACGGTCGTCTCCCACCGCTCCGGCGAAACGGAAGACCCGTTTATCGCCGACCTCGCCGTTGCCCTCAACGCCGGACAAATCAAAGCAGGCGCCCCCTGCCGCGGCGAACGAGTGGCGAAATATAACCGTCTTTTGATGATCGAACGCTTCCTCGCCGACGCCGCGGCGTTTGGGGTGGTATAAATTTGGAATTAAGAATTGTCTCGCAGCACGTTCATAGGGGACGGCACCCTCGTCAGAGGGGGCCAAGATAAACACTCAAATTCTTTTGTAGGGGCGGGCGTCCCCGACCGCCCCCGGTCGGTGCTTGTCCATTGGGGTCGTCGAGGACGCCGACCCCTACACACAAAATTCAAATGATACCGTAGGGCAGGGTCTACCGACGCGCTTCGCTTGCATGAATAAGTTCCACCGACCAATCGCGCTACGCGCTCTTGGGATGTCACTTATG
>JAZUKW010000040.1:0-10905 GCA_045643425.1 Acutalibacteraceae bacterium | reverse complement strand
GACGGCGACAAGGTCGTAGCGCCGGGAACGAACGGCAGCTATTTCTTCCGTATCAACAACACGACGACGAAGAATATGGACTGCACCGTTTCGGTAAAAGCCTGGTATTCGGACGACAATTATAAAATCCCCGTTTTGGCGAAGTTCAGCGGAATGGATAAGACCTATTTCGTCGGCAGCGAAACGGCGTATGACGACGTGATGGCGCTGGACGGCGTGACCGATCGCCTGACGCTCGGCGCGAAGCGGTATTTCAGCTATGAGCTGTCGTGGGAATGGCCCTTTGAGGGGGACGACACGTTCGACACGATGCTCGGAAACGCTTCGGTGGACAAGGATATTTCGCTGACGATCGAGATTACGACCTACGCGACCTATGACGATACGCCAGACACCTCGATGGTGGACGACGATACCTCTAAAATCTCCGACGTGAGCGGAACGGGTGACGACGTGAGCGAGATCACGCCCACGAAGCCGACCCGCGGTGACGACCCGCAGGGTGCGCCGATCATGGGCGACAACCTGAAGCTCGGGCTGTGGATGACGGTGTTTGTCGTCAGTTTGATGCTTATCATCTTTATGCTCATTCTTCCGCGAAGGAGGGATGACGATGAGGACGAAGACCAAGGAGAGCCTGCCTAAGCCGCTTGCCGTGGTGCTGAAGGTGCTTCGCGGGTTGGTTTTGGCGCTGATTTTGGCGCTGCTCGGCGTGGATCTGTACGTCGTTCAATCGACCGTTTTCCTCCGCGATGCGATGCCGATGCCGTTCGGCTACGGCGTGTCGGTGGTGCTGTCCGGCAGTATGGAACCGGCGCTGTCGGCGGGCGATTTAATCGTCGTGCGTGAGGAAGAATCTTACGCTGTCGGCGACGCGATCGTGTTTCGCGACGGCGCGGGCTTTACCGTTCACCGGCTTCAATCTATCGACGGTGAGACGTTTATAACGCGCGGCGACGCCAACAATACGGACGATGCGCCGATTCGCGCGGCGGACGTAAAGGGTAAGGTCGTGAAGCGCTTAAAGGGCGCGGGAGACCTCGTTTCCGCCGTTCGTTCGCCTATCGGTATCGTGGTGACGCTCGGGCTCGCGGTGTTGTTGTTCGAGGCGCCGTACTTTTTGCGCGACCGCAAAAAGCGGGAGGAATTGGATGCCATCCGCGCACAAATCGAGCAACTGAAAAACAAATAATACGCATAAGAAAACTCCCTTGACAGCGGTGCTGTCAAGGGAGTTCTTTTTTGTTGTTACGAAGTGGCGGGGAAGCTCAAACGTCCGTCCACGCCGACGTTCATGCCCCAGCTCTCTACCACGGCGGCGGCAGGGGAAGCCTGCACCGTTTCGGCAAAGACCTCGACGACCTGGTACACGGTTTTGCCGTTGTCCCACGTGTCGGTCACGAGCGTCATGGAACGGGTCAAAAGGTCTTCGGTGGTGGCGCCTGCGGCGACGGGGGATTTGTAATAGTAGATGTCGCTGTTCGGGTCTTTGAGCCAATGGCCGATGTCGTAGTCGAACGTGGGGAGCTTCGACGGCTTGCCGACCACGCCGCCCATTACGACGTTGCCGTCGCCGTCCTGCCAATAGGAAACGAGGTTTACGCGGACGTAACAGTCACCGTTGCCGCCGTTTTTCACCTTGATCGAGGACTTGATACCCGAGGCGGGATCGAATTCCTCCACGACCTCGCAGGTGGGGGATTGCGTCTCGAACTTTCCGTCGAATTGCGAGCCCTGGTGACGGAACATATATGCGAGCACGCCGGTCGTTGCGAGGGCGGCGACTGCCACCGCCGCGATGATCGCGAGGAGGACGCGCTTTTTATTCGATTTTTCTTTCAAAACGCATTCTCCTTTCACGCGGTCGCGCCTTTCACGTTCTTGGCGACCAAGCTGTTGCCGTTGAGCCATTTATCGTTGACGGCGCTGTCACCGAACACCGCGAGACCCGGAGTGGTCGACGTAACGGTGGCGGTTTTCGGCGCGTCTACCCAGCGGTGAGACCAATCGTTCACTTGGGTCACCGTATAGGTGCCGACGGCGATGTCTTTGATCGTCACTTCGCCGTCGCCGGTGATGGTGACGTTCACCACCTCGCCGGTTTGGTTGTTTTTCACCTCATATTGGAACACTTGCGTGCCCATGCCTTGGTTTTCGCTGTTTTCGCGGCGCACGGTCAAATCGCCGAATTCGGGGTTGAACTTGGCATAGAAGATGTTGCCCGCGAAGCCCTCGGTACCGTTGGCGGTCAGGCAGGCGACGTTCGGGAAGACGTAGGCGCCCTTGGCGTCTGCCACCGCTTTGGTGGAGTCTTCGTAGGTCGTGCCCATACCGTCCGGGTTGGTCGTAGCGTTATAGGTGGCGGGGATGGTGCAATCGGGATCCACGTACCAGCCGGCGAAGGTGTAGCCGGCAGAGGCGGTTGCGGTCGAGCCGAGCAGAGTGGACGGGTCGGAGAAGGTCTCGTTACCGTTGCTGACCATACCGCCGCCGTTCTTCCACACTTTGTACTGCACCGTGTACTGAAGCGGGGTATAGAAGAACACGATGTAGTTGTTGGAAGCACTCGGGGTGATGTCTTTCGTGATGGTCTTGTTGGTGACGCAGGTGTAGCCCGCGATCTCCGGCGCCGTCGCCGTGTAGGACGTGCCGTACAGCGCCGTGCCGGACGTGGTGTCCGCCAGAACGCGTTTCGGCGTTTCGGTGTCGGCGGCAACGGTGGTGTAGTTGACGAGGTCGGCGGGAGTCACCGGCGTGCCATATAATAAGTAATATACTTTATAGGTGTATTCCTCGCGCTGATAGAAGAGGAAGAGGTCAGTACCGTACATAACCGGCAGAATGGTGTACTTGCCGCCGGAATAGGTCGGCGTGTTTTGCGCCCACGTGCCGTTTTGCTGGCCGCGGACCTCGAGCGCCTTATTCGACACGAGATCGTAACCCGCAAAGTCGATCGGGCTTATCTGGGTGTTGAGGTCTTTATCCGAAACGCCGTCCACGCGCGAGCCGGACTCCTCGAACTTATCCGAGAAGGTGTAGGTGCCGTCCGCCGCGAAGCTGACCGCGTAGTCGGCATCGGTCAGCGTGCGCGCTTCGTCGCCGTTCTTTTGCAGCAGGAAGTGGACGGTGTAACGCGCGGAGCTGGTGTTCTCGGAATAGTAGAACGTGATGACGTTGTCCGGCGAGGAGATCCATTGGCCCGAATGCTCGGGGTCGGGCGCGACCGCGAGCACGAGCTGTTTATAGAACGCGTCCGGAACGAAGCCGGAGAACACCTTAAAGCGCTCGGTCACGACCGCCGACGTGGTGGTGACGGTCTTCGGCGAGCTCATGACGGCGCCGGTGTCGGAGTTGATGTATTTTACCGTATAGGTGACGTTCGGCACCTCTACGTAGCGGAACGTAAAGGTGTTGACGCGCGGATCCACCGAGCTTTCCTCGAACGCGACGGTGATCGAGTGGGAGGAGACGGTGGGGAAGTAGTGGACGTTGAAGCCCTCGAACAATTGGTTGAACGGGTCACCGGCCTTGGCGGTGAAGGTACGGGTGGTACCCTGATAGGCGTAGCCCATCGTGTCGTTCGCGATGACGCGGTGCCAGCCGTAGGTGGTGCCGCCGTCGTTTAAGCACACGTAGGTGCGGTCATCGTCGCCGAAGGTGACCGTTTGGGTCAAGTCCGCATAGGTCGCGGAAGCGCGCGGCAGGAGATGCAGGAAGTTCGCGTCGGTTTCCGCCGCATCCAGCGCATAGTGCACGACATACGGCTGCGCGCTGTGGCTGCCCCAATCGGCAAAGACGTTCAAATCGCGGGTAACCGGCATATCGAGCGGCGTATACGCTTTTTTCGAGCCGTTTTGGATAAAGAACCAGCCGCCGAAGTCGTATTCGGTAACCGAACCGCCGGGGTTCGTCACGCGCAGCTTATCCGGGTTCGGGATCGAGCCGATGTAACTGCCGTGGCTCGTCTCGATCGAGTAGTTGACGTCCGGCGCGGACGGTTTCACGTAAACAAGCGATTCGTCCGGCGTTCCGGCCGCGACGGATTCTTCGTAAGCGAGCATATCGTCATAAGTCTCGAAGAAACGGACGTGGTGGGTCAGCGGCACCCACTTGGCATACAGCGCCACCGGGCCGGCGGGCATCGTCATGCCCGGTTCGTATTCCGAACCGGGGAAGCGACCCTCGGTCGTATACCAGCCGACGAACTCGTAGGCGTTCTCTTCCAACGTGGACGGATACGGCGGAACGTAGTTCGCCACGTCGATGACCGAGTCGATGGATTGCTCGAACTTGACGTCATACGACTGCCCGCTGATGACGGAGTTGTCGTAGTTACACAGCTCCAGCGTGTAGTAGTTGCGGGTGTAGTACAGGTTGGAGCTGGCAGAGGTCGTTAAAGTGGTCATACCCGTGATGGTTTTCGGGCTTAACGTGCTGTTGCCGTAAAGTTGCTGTGTATAAATCGGGCTTAAGTCATACCACATACCGGTGTTGTTTCGCTGGACGTGGGTCGTGGTGGCGGGCCCGCTTTGGTTGAAGCTCTCAAAATAGTAGTTGATGGTATAGAGAGTACTGCTGCTTGCAGCGTTGAAGGTGGCGATAGCGATGCCGTCTCGAGTATCGCACATATCGTTTGTCATGGTGACACGGCGCGAAGCGTAAGACCCGCCGCTGCCGTCATCGCAGCTGTAGGTGTAGCTGCCGAATCTGCTCGTGGTCGAGCCTTTGATCAGGTCGTTATCCGTGGCGGTATAATCCGAGTAAAGCGGCCAGATGTCATAGATGTCCTGCTCGTATTTCGCCACAAAGCCGTAGTGGTAGTTGTTGGTGGAGCTGTTGTGGCAGGTGGTGGCGTGAGCGTGCTCCGGCTTGTCGCAAACAAGCACTTTCGCGCAGTCGGCGGTGTGAACGTGCTCCGCTTCGTAGCCGCAGTTGAGGCAGTCCGCCGTATGCTCGTGGTGGCTCGGGTCGGAGCAGGCATTGGCGTTGCAGGTGCCGTCGCCGTGTTCGTGCGTCACAAGACCGCAGGCATAGCAGAAGTCGGTGTGGCTATGTTCCACCAGTCCGCAGCCGTAGGCACACGCGCCGTCACCGTGGGTGTGCTCGGATTTGGTGCAGGTTTTGGTAAACGAATAGTCGCTGATGTAGGTGCTTCGGTCGGCACGGACGGTGTTGCCGGTGCTGTTACCGTAGTAGATACGATAGTAACTGTCGCCCATTTTTACGCACAACGGGTTTTGGGTGTTTTCGCTGTTGTAATAGAGCGTTTGACCGTTGACGTTCACCGTGCCAATTCGGGTGAACGAATAGGCGGTGCTTCCATCCACGCGCAAATCGCCGCCGGTACCGTAGCGGTTGTAGTTACCGCTGATAGAATAGCACGCCGCGGTGTGGGTGTGTTCTTCTTTCGTGCAGCAGGCGTTCGTGTGGTGGTGTTCCACCTTGCCGCAGGCGTAGTGGCAAGCATCACTGTGGGTGTGTTCCTCTTTGCCGCATTGGATACAGGCGGCGGTGTGGGTGTGCTCCTGCTTGCCGCATTTCGTGTATACGCAGGTGCCGTCGGTGTGGACGTGCTCCTGCTTGCCGCATTTATCGTATACGCAGTTGCCGTCGCCGTGGGTATGCTCCACGCCGCCGGTCGGGCAGTTGTTGAGGTTACACGTGCCGTCGCCGTGGGTGTGCGCCGTCAGCGTACAGCAGGAAGCGTCGTGCTGGTGGTGGGTGGTGCAGGTGGTGGTGGCGGTAACGGAGGTGTAGGTGTTGTTGCCGGGGACGCCCAGCGTGCCGGTAAACGAGATGCCGCCGATCGAACCGGTGGTGCTGGTGCTGCTGTTGTCGATGTAATACCAGGTATCGTTAACGTAGAAATAGTTGTAGTACTCATCCGTTTGGTAAACGTAAATATTGAAATTGTAGTGATAGCGATAAATCGTACCGTTCACCGGGTTGTCGATCTCATCGGTGTAATCCAAGTTGTTGGTGGAGAGGTTCTGCGTTGTGTAGCAGGCACGGGTGTGCGGCGCTTCGATTTTCCCGCAGGAATAGCAGGCGGCGGTGTGAGTATGGTCCGGCTGACCGCACTTAAGAGTGGCGGTCACGTGAGTGTAGGTGTTGTTGCTGCCGGGGTTTGACAACACGCCGGAGAACGAAATACCGCCAATCGAGCCGGTTGTATTGCCGTTGGTGGTGTCGATGTAGTACCACGTGTCGTTGAAATAGAAAAAGTTATAGTAGTTGCCATTTCTGCGCCGCCAGCGATAAATTTCACCGTTCACCGGATTTTGAATCTGAGAAGCGTAGGTGGAGATGTTGCCGTCGTTGGTAGAAAGGTTTTGGCTCGTATAGCACGAGAGGCTGTGCACGTGCTTGGTGCAGGTCAGGTAGTTACAATCCGTGCCGTTGTGGACGTGCTCCGGTTTGTCGCAGCAGGCGTTCGTGTGGGTGTGCACCGTGACGGAGCAGCAGGCATCGGTATGCGTGTGTACCTCTTTGGCGCAGCAGGCATCGGTGTGGGTGTGCTGATAGTCTTTTGCAAAGCCGCAGGAATAGCACGCGTCGGTGTGGGTGTGTTGCTCTTTATCGCATTCCAAAAGACACGCCGCGGAGTGGGTGTGTTCCACGAGGGAACAGCATTCCTCGGTGTGGGGGATTTCGGCTTTGCCGCAGTCGTAGCAGGCGGCGGTGTGGGTATGCTGATCGCACAGCGGATAGGCGTAGCAGCCGTCCGCATCGGAGTGGGTATGCTCGTCAAGGGCGCAGGCAGCGTTGATGCCGCCCTTGAACAAAACGGTATAGCGGTTACGGCTGTAATAGACGTTGACGACCGTCGAGCCGTCGCCCTCGACGAGGACGTTTTTGTCGGCGGTGAGATAGGTGAAGTATTGGGCGTCGCCCGTGGAGATCGAGGAGTTCAAATAGCCGAGATAGTCCTCGCCGTTGATGTGGGTATTGGACTGGACGGTGATCGGGTGAGAGCCCCAATAGCTGAATTCCTCGTCGTTCGCGTTTTCACGCCAGAACACGATGGTCGCGGTGGTGTTGGTCACCGACCACAGCGCTTTGTAGGCAACGGTGCGCGCGGCGATGTTGCCGTTGAAGGTGTGGGAGGCGGAGGTGCCTTTGTCCGCCGTGCCGTCGCCGTAGGAATCGACGAAGCGGTGGGTCGCGTTTGCGTAGACCGTGCCGTTCGGGGCGGTGTAGTTGCGGGTATAGGCCGACGGGCTGCCGAGGTCAACGTACTGCGCGGCGGTGAGCGTTTGGGTGCCGACTTGGGTCTCTACGCCGTTTACGTTGGCATAGACGTTAAACTCATAGGTGGTGATCTCGTCCCAACCTTGGAACACGTAGCCGGGGCGGATCGGCGGCGTTACGACGAACGACGCGTCGTAACGGGCATAGATCGGCTCAACGCCGTAGCCGCCGTTGTTGTCGAATTTAATGATGTAGTAGTTGCGGTCGAAGTAATAGTCGAATACGGTCGAGCCGTCCGCCGCGACGGATTCGGGGTAGTGGTACAAAGCGGAGAAGCCGAAGTCCTCGCCGGGCTCCACACCGTAGTAGTCGTAGACGGGCTGTTCGAGCGTATCGTCACCGACGATGGTACCCGTTTTCGCCATACCGATAAAGGAGATGGCGGCGTTTTGGGTATATTCGTCGTCGTTGATGTTTTGGAAATAGTAGCGCACCGAGTACGGCACGTCGATACTTACGTAGTAGACGTTGTAGACGATGTCCCGCACCGGGCTTATGCCGTAGTCGTAGCTGACGTAGATAGAGCTCGCCTCGACGGTGGCGTTTTCGTGGATGATAGCGCTTTCGATGGCGGTGAGCCATTCGGGATCGGTCTCCGCCTCGGAGGTCTCGTTGTCGATATACGTGTCGCCGACGGCGCTATAGGTGTAGGTGCGCTCATCGCCGCCGTGGGTGGCGGTGATCGTGTCGCCGTCCTCCGGCGCGGGAGCGCCCTGCGCGCCGATGTAGTACGGCGCAAAGCCGATCTGCGTCGGGCTCAATACGTTTTGGCTGTAGCTCGAGGTGGTCAGCACGCTCGCGGTGTACGGCGCGTAGACCTGGCGGGACGGATCGTCCGCGCTCAGGTAGTTGATCGTGATGTTGATATAGTCCACGTCCGGATCGACGTCAAGGCTCGGCGCCGCTTCTCCCAAAGAGAGCAGCGATGCTTTTTTGGAGGTGAGCGCCGGCGCTTCGACCTTTTCGGTCACTTTCACGAGGAGCGATTCGCTGACAAGCGTGTCGCCGTCTTCATCCTTGGCCGAAACGCGCAGCGAGGCGACGTCGTTATCGTACAGCGCGGACATCACGACCGCGTAGGACAGCCGGAAGTGGCGGTCGGTGGCGTCCTGAATATCCGCCCATTGGTTTTGATTGCGGTCAACGAGGATCTGCCATTTTACATCGGTCACGGTGAGGCCGTTCGTCGAGAGCGAGAGGTCTTTTTCGTCGCCCATGGGCAGGATCACGTCTTTCACCTCGACGCCGTCGCACAAAATGGCGAGGTCGGTGGTGACGAACGGCGCTTGGCTGCCGCTTGCGGAGAGCGCGGTCGTGTTCTCGCCGGCAGTCGCCGTGCCGAGGGCGGCGGTGTCCGCCGACTGCGGAAGAGAAATAGAGGTCAGCGACAGCGAGCAGAGCATAGCGACGCTGACAAGCAGCGACAGCGCGCGCTTGTAAAAGCGTTTCGTTTTGTTCGTCATATCGCAGACCTCCTTTCGGGAAATTTTGGGTTATGCTAACTTAAATGTAGATGTCGTGTTGCTTGACCGAATCCCACGCGACGGCGGCGTGTTCCGCCTCGGTTGCGTAGTCGCCGAACCCGTCCAGCTGGACAGCGTAGGCGTCGAACGCGATTTTCAGCGTGGAGGGCAGAGCCTCGATTTCGCTGCGGGTGAAGTCGCTGCCGACGGTGATGTTGCCGTTTTGTAAAACGGGTTTTGCCGAAAGCGCTTCGTTCGGGTCGGTGATCGTGTAGTAGACGGAAGCACCGTTGTCGGTTTTGAGGAACGTCCAGCCGCTGTCCACCGAGAACGCGATGGTCTTGCCGGAAACCGTTCCGTAGCGGTAGGCGAAGTTGTCGGCTTTCGTAAAGCTGTCGGTAGTGACGCGCAAGAACACGTAACACGCCGCTTCCGAGCCGCCGAACGTTATCGAGGTGTTGCGGTGAATGGTCATTCCGGGGGCGAGGAGCATCGTGTGCGTTTCGGGGTCGGTGAAGACGCTCTCGTTGTCGTTGATGGTCAGCTTTTCAAATTTAATCACGCGAGCGGGGGCGTTCGTTTGGCCGGTGCTGACGTAGCGGGCAAAGATGCCGGCGGATAAGCAGGAGAGCAGAACGACAAGGCACAACAAAACGGCAGCCAAACGAAGCGACAAAATGCCGGACGGCTTTTTGGTCGAGCGCGGTTGTTTCATTCTTTTCCCCTCCTTATAAAGCTTTTATATAAAAGTCTGTGTGGCGTGCCCAAAAGAGCATACTACCACGCCGCTATATATGGTTTTATTTTAATATAAGAGTTAGCGTATGTCAACAGAAAAATCGAAAAAAGTTGCGATAACATGAAAGAAAGGACGAAAAAGGCAAACGATTTGTAAAATCGGGCGGGTTTTTGCAGAAAAATTGCAGAAAAAATGAAGCTTTCAGACTTAAAAATTGCAAAAACCCCTTGACTCTGACGGTACGTCATAGTGTATGATAGAATTACCGAAAGGGGGAAAGTGCGATGACCAAACAGCGGTTGACGGTCAAGCAGGTGAGCGATTTGTGCGGGGTGAGCGTGCGCACGCTTCACTATTACGACCAAATCGGGTTGCTGTCGCCCGCCGCCGTGACCGATGCCGGCTATCGGTTGTACGGCGAGGCGGAGCTTTTGCGGCTGTCGCAGATCTTGCTGTATCGGGAATTGGAGTTTCCGCTTGCGGACATTCGGGAAATGCTCTCGTCGCCGACGTTTGACGAAACGCGGGCGCTCGACCAGCAAATCGAACTGTTAGAGCTTAAAAAAGAACACCTCGAAACGCTGCTTAAAAAGGCGAAAGAGATGCGAAAAAAAGGAGGAAACGTTGTGGACTTTTCGGCGTTTGATAAAAGCAAATTAGAGGACTATGCCGCCCGCGCGAAAGCGGAGTGGGGGCAGACGGAGGCGTATAAAGAATACGCGGAAAAAGCAAAAAACCGCACCGACGAGGACGAGCGGGCGGCCGGTGCGGAGCTGATGGAATTTTTCGTAAAATTCGGTAAAATCAAAGAGCAGGATCCCGCGTCAAGCGAGGCGCAAGAACTCGTGAAAGCGTTGCAGGAGTATATCTCCGCGCACTTTTATACCTGCACGAAGCCGATTCTCGGCTCGCTCGGGCAGATGTATGCGGCGGGCGGCGAATTTACCGAAAATATTGACCGCGCAGGTGGCGACGGCACCGCTCTGTTCGCTGCAAAAGCGATTGAAATTTACTGTGGCAGATAAGTAGAAGGCAAAAAAGCAGTTTATACTTTCAGTCGCAAAATCGCATAACAAAAACCCCCGACAACGTCGGGGGTTTTTCGCATTTATGTAGGCTTATTCGATCGTCAGGATGTCGGAGAAGCCGGTGATGTCGAACACGTCCATAATGTCAGCACAGACGTTTTTGATCACCATTTTGCCGCGGGCGTTCATCTCTTTTTGAGCCGAGAGGATGACGCGCAGGCCGGCGGAGGAGATGTATTCGAGGTCGGCAAAATCGAGGACGAGGTCGGTCACACCGTTCAGATTTTCACCCAGCTCCGCTTCCAGCGCGGGGGCGGTGTTGGTGTCGAGACGACCGGCGAGGGCGAGGGTCAGGGTTTCATCGGTTTTCGTTTTGTTGATTTGCATACTGTTTACTCCTTTCAAAATACGAGAGTGTCGACAC
>JAZUKW010000039.1:0-23562 GCA_045643425.1 Acutalibacteraceae bacterium | reverse complement strand
CGGCAGCGTGGTGGATCTGTTTTCGTATCCCTATAACCACCACCCGGAATGTATTGCCGGCGTGATGGAGGATGAATGCGGGGCGGAGCTTTCCGCCTTTTTCGCGCGGCTGCGCGAACAGCGAAAGGGGGAGGCGTGATGTCGGCATTGACCGACGCGGGATATATCCGCGCTGTGCTGGGCAGGCACGGCTTTCACTTTTCCAAGGGGCTCGGCCAAAATTTTCTGATCAACCCCTCGGTCTGTCCGCGGATGGCGGAGGCGTGCGACCTCGATAAAGACAGCGCGGCGCTCGAGATCGGCCCCGGCTTCGGGGTGCTGACGAAAGAGCTTGCCGAGCGGGCGGGCAAGGTCGTTGCCCTCGAGGTGGACGAGCGGCTGCCCGAGGTGCTTTCGGAAACGCTCGCCGATTACGACAACGTGGAGCTCGTGATGCAGGACGTGCTGAAGGCCGATCTGCCCGCGCTGCTCGCTGACAAATGCGGCGGAAAAAAGGTTGCGGTGTGCGCCAACCTGCCGTATTATATCACGTCGCCCGTGATTATGTGTCTTTTAGAACAGCGGCTGCCCGTGACCTGCATCACCGTGATGGTGCAAAAGGAGGCGGCACAGCGGCTTTGTGCCAAGCCCGGCACGCGGGAGTGCGGCGCGGTATCGCTCGCGGTGCAGTATTACGCGGAGGCGGAAACGCTCTTTTCCGTGTCGCGCGGCAGCTTTATGCCTGCGCCGAACGTAGACAGCGCGGTCATTCGCCTTACGCCGAAAGCGGAGCTGCCGCTTGAGGGGATCACCGAACGACGCTTGTTTGCGCTCATCAAAGCGGCGTTCGGCAAGCGCCGCAAAACGCTGCAAAACGCGTTGCAGGACACGGGACTTTCGCGCGAGCAGGTGACGCAAATGCTCGACACGTGCGGCGTTGCGGTGACGGCGCGCGCGGAGCAGCTCACGCTCGAGCAGTTTATCGCGCTTGCGAAAGCGTACCCCGAAAAGTAACAATTTGTCAAAACGGACAAAAATTTTGACGCTTGCGGCGGAATTTTTATTTTCTCTTGCTAAACCGAGGGAGAACGTGTATACTGTGGGATAGTATCCCATCTAAAAATAGGAGGAAACAGAAATGCAGGTTTATGGTCTGAACATTGAACTGAAAAACATTCCGTCCCTTGACAAAGGGTATATTCCGATGGCGGCGTTCTGCCGCGCCTTCGAGAAATCGGCGGCGAACGGCAAAGACATCGTCATCGCGGTGGAGCGCAGCCGCGGCTGCATCTCCCGCCGTGCGTGCAAGATCCACGGTACGCCCGAAATGGCGCAGGCGGACAAGGTCTACGTCGAGCGTATGGTGAAAATGCTGCTGTGGGCTTACGGCGGCTTCAAAATCTACGTTTGCGGCGACGATGAGCTGGCGAAATACATCGCCGACACCTACCGCATCGGCGGCGCGCGCGAGTTTGACGCCGACTTTATGGCCAACGTGTACGAGCGCGACTTTGAGGTTGTTGCTCTCCCGCTCGCCGAGGCTCCCGCCGAGAAATCCGGCGCGCAGGCGGTCGGTAACCATTGGGAAGGCTGCCGTATCGGCTTTGATGCCGGCGGCTCTGACCGTAAAGTGTCCGCTGTTGTTGACGGCGAGTCCATCTACTCCGAAGAGGTCGTGTGGTTCCCGAAAACCACCGAGGATCCGGATTATCACTTCCAGGGCATCCTCGATGCGATGAAGACCGCCGCTTCCAAAATGCCGCGCGTGGACGCCATCGGCGTTTCCTCCGCCGGTATCTACGTGGACAACCGTGCGATGGTCGCGTCGCTGTTCCTCAAAGTGCCGAAAGACCAATTCGACAAGAAGGTCAAAGATATTTACATCCGTGCCGCGAAAGAGATCGGCGACGTGCCGCTGCAGGTTGCGAACGACGGTGACGTGACCGCTTTGGCGGGCGCGATGAGCCTTAACTCCAACGAGATCCTCGGTATCGCCATGGGTACGTCCGAAGCGGTCGGCTACGTCGATCCGGACGGCAACATCACCGGCTGGCTCAACGAGCTCGCGTTCGCTCCGGTCGATCTGCAGGACGATGCGATGGTGGACGAGTGGTCCGGCGACAAGGGCTGCGGCGTCAAATACTTCTCGCAGGACAGCGTCATCAAACTCGCGCCGCGCGCCGGCATCGAGCTGGACGAGAAGCTCTCCCCGGCGGAGAAGCTGAAAGTGGTGCAGGCCGCGATGAACGAGGGCAGCGAATCCGCTCGCGAGATCTATCGCTCGATCGGTACCTACCTCGGCCACGCGCTTGCCTACTACAATATGTACTACTCCATCAAACACGTGCTGCTGCTCGGCCGTGTGATGTCCGGTGAGGGCGGCGACCTCGTGATTGAGGAAGCCCGCCGCGTGCTGGCTGACGAGTATCCGGATATTCAGGGTATCCAGCTCGACCTGCCGGACGAGAAGTTCCGCCGCGTCGGTCAGTCCGCCGCCGCCGCTTCTCTGCCGCAAATCGGCTAATCGAACATACAAAAATCCCTCCCGAATTTTCGGGAGGGATTTTTTGTGTTGATTATTGTTTTGCGACGGTTTTGAGCAGCTTTTTGAGAAGCTCGGAGAGCGGCAAAATCAGCAGCCCCGCGACGAGGTTGCCTACGGCGTGGGTGACGTCGAACGGCAAGCCCGCGACGATCCACGCGATCGTTTGCTCAAAATCGAGGTGGAAAAACAGCGCCTGCGCCGGGGCGAACAGCGTGCCGAACGCGAGCCCGTGAAGCGCGCAGACGAGCGGATAGACGACGCATGCGACCGGCTTCGGCATTTGCCGCGGCAGCAGCATCGTCACTCCCCACAGCACCGTCCATACGTAGAGGTAGGGGACCCACCAGGTCGCAAAGCCGCCGAACAAGCCCTCTAAAAATACGTAAAGGTACAGCGGGATGAGCGCTTTTTTGCGAAACACGAGCGTAAACGCCATAATGAACATCCCGATCAGGTGGATGTTCGGCAGCGCCGCCATCGCGACCTTCGACGCGTACATGAGCGCGCCCAGCATCGCGAACAGTGCGGTCTCCCACACGGACAGCACCGGAGGCTTCGGCTTATTTTGCGTAGACGAGCTCATAGCGTTCTCCGTTTTTGATGGGGGTCGTATCCACGCCGGTCATAAGCATCGTGCCGTTTTGGCACAGCGACCAGAAGTGACCGTCTTTGTCGTAGTCGGCTTCGATGCCGTTGACGAATTTCACGTACAGCCCGTACTCGCCCTGGTCGCCGGCGATGAGGTTTTGCTCGAGCAGCGCGTCGCCGAGGGTGGTTTTGTCGGTTTTGAGGGTGAACGTGACGGATTTGTCCTCGGCTTGCACCTCGACCGAAACGGTGGTGTTGCCGTCGCCGAGAGTTTGGTCTTCTTGATAGGTCGCGGTTTGCCACAGCGGGGAGACGGCGGCGGTCGCGGTGACGGTCGCGGTCGGCGCGGCAGAGGTCTCGGCGGGTGCTTTGCCGTCGCAGGCGGTCGCGCAAAGCAGCGTGAGCGCGGCAAGCGTCAAGAGGAACAGGGTTTTGAGAGTGTATTTCATAGGGAATCATCCTTTCGTTTTTCTTGAAAAAGGATAAAAATAAAGCGCCCTCCGATGGGGCGCTGTGACCGAATGCGGGCGAAACCGTCCGCGTGCCGACACTCCCCACGTTGCCCGAGAGTTCTTTACCAAAATCACCGACCGATAAGCATTCCGACTTGACGTTAAAAACGAGTTACGGTAATGGCTGTTGCCGCGGATTTTCACCGCGATTCCCTTATCCCCTCCCGCACGAACGTGCGATCAGTTCTCCGAAACCGGAGCGGACGGCGTTTATTCTTTTTTCGGTTTGTAGTATACCGCAAAGAGCGGGGGTTGTCAAGGAAAAACGACCCGCAAATTTGGCAGGTCGTTAGTCGAGAGGGCGTTTTTTGTCGGTGAGTCCGAGGAGATAGTCGCTTTGGACGTTGTAAAAGCGGGTGAGGGCGACGAGGTGGCGCAGCGGCATTTCGTTGGTGCCGTTTTCGTAGCGCGAGTAGACTTGCTGGGTCGTGCCGAGCGCTTTTGCCACGTCCGCTTGCGTGAGGTCGCTATCCTCCCGCAGCTCGCGTATCCGCTCTTTGTAATCTTTCATACCATCACCCAAAAAAGTGTACCATACATCACACTTGATGTATTGACTTTACACCATAAGTGGTGTATAATAAGGGCGAAAATTCTGCAAAAGAGCAGAAGACTACAAAATCAGGAGGGTGAAAACATGAAAAAATTTTTGGCAATGGTTCTTTGTGCGATGATGACAATTGTGATGGGGACATTACCTTTCCCCGCGGAAGCAGGCTTTGGGGATGATGACACGCTTGTCTATGAACATCTCGAATATACGGTTAGCGAAGGGAAAGTTACTATTACTGGATGTAACAGGAGTAGTCACGACATTACAATCCCATCTGCAATAAACTATTATCCTGTAGTAAGCATAGGACAAAAGGCTTTTTACGAATCTTACGTCAGTCATATTACGATACCAGATAGTGTAACAAGTATTGGAGCGTATGCTTTTGGAAAAAGCCAACTCGAAAGTATTACGATACCGGATAGCGTAACAAGTATTGGCGTATCTGCATTTAGTGGGTGTTCCGCTCTTACGGAAGTTACGCTACCAAATGGTTTAGATGAAATACGACCGGGTGTGTTCTCGCGCACGTCACTTACGAGCATCACGATCCCCAATGGTGTGACGGCCATTGGAAGTGAGGCGTTTTTGTATACTCGATTAACAAATATCAATATACCGAATAGTGTAACAACTATCGGGGACAGGGCGTTTTTAGGTTGTAAATTTACGACTATTGATATTCCGAGTAACGTGACGAGCATCGGAAATGAGGCGTTTAGTGAGTGCGCAGCGCTTAAATTTATTACGTTGCCGAAAACCTTAACAAAAATTGGTGCAGATGCTTTCAAAGGTACTGAATTCTACAATAAGCAGGCCAACTGGGAAGATATGATGTTGTATATTGGGCCGTACTTGATTGGAACTCATATCAAGGAACCAACAGATTGTTGTGTTGTTAAGGAGGGAACAATTTTAATAGGTGACGGGGCTTTTTATGTTTCAGAATGGAATCCATATCATTCTAATGTTAAAAGTATTATATTGCCGAATGGATTGAAATATATTGGCGATCAGGCGTTCTATTGCTTGACAAATCTTAGAAGTGTTGAGTTGCCAAACGGTTTGATACGAATAGGCGATAGCGCATTTAGAAATTGCCAAAAACTTTTGGACATTACAATTCCAAATAGTGTGAAAAGCATAGGCTCCCGTGCGTTTGAGGGTTGCGATATGCTTGATTCTGTTCACTACTACGGAACACGAGAACAATGGAATGCTATTAGTAGTGCGGATGATGGGTTAAGAAACAAACGGGTGATTTTTGAAAAGCCCGTCGGTGATGTTGATGGTAGTAGTACAGTCAATATGAAAGATGTTTTGCACCTTCGCAAATACTTGGCAGGAATACGTACTGCCGAATTTGACTCTTCCGCCGCCGATGTTAACAACGATGGCGCAATTAATATGAAAGACGTGCTTCAACTTCGCAAAATTTTGGCAGGAATTTAGGAATAAATATCGCCCCATTTTTTATTGCTCGCACCGACCACGAGGGGGTCATTCGTGAATGCCCCTACAAAACCGCCGCGGGTGGGTGCGGAATTCCACAAAGGGACGTCGAGGACGCCGTCCCCTACAAAAGAATTGGAGTTGTCATCTTACAAACAAAAACCCGACCGTCTTTCGACGGTCGGGTTTTTCTGTAAAAAATTCATTCTATTACACCATTCCGCAACCGCAAAAGGGTGGCGGAGAGGCGTTTTTGGTCGTCGCTGTCGTGGGTGATGACGAAGACCGGCTTTTCTTTTGCCGCGTCGCGCAAAAGGGCGGCGACGGTGTCCACCCGCTCGTCGTCAAGCCCGGCAAACGGCTCGTCGAGCAGCAGGGCATCCGCATCGGGCAGCGCGAGCGCGCGGGCGATCGCCACGCGGCGCTGTTGGCCGCCGGATAATTCTTTCGGCAGGCGGGCTTGCTCCTCGTCCGAAAGGCCGACGGCATCAAGCGCTTTTTTGGCGCGCGCCGTTGCATCGGGTGCGTCCCCGAGCGGGAGAGCGACGTTTTCGAGCGCCGTTTTCCACGGCAGCAGGCGGTCTTCCTGGAACACCACGGCGGGGCGGCGGGGCGGGTCGATGATCTCGCCCGCCTGCGGGGTCTCGAGCCCGCACAAAAGCCGCAGAAGCGTTGTCTTGCCGCAGCCGGATTCGCCGGTCAAACACGTGACGCCGGTCGCGGGCAGATCGAGGGAGACGTTAAACAAGATCGGTTTTTCGCCGTAGGCGAAGAACAGACGTTTGAGGGTCATTTCGCCACCTCCTTTTGCGGCTGGCGCTGACCGATCCGATCGGCGGCGAACACGAGCAGCTTTTCGAGCAAAACCGACAGCACCACGACCGTTCCGGTCCACGCGAACACCTCCGGTGTCTCGAGCGCGAGCTTCGCGTTATACAGCGCGTCGCCGACCGAGCCGGCGGGACGGCAGATGACCTCGGCGGCGATGCCGGATTTCCACGCAAAGCCGAGGCCGGTCTTGCACGCGGACAAGAGATACGGCGCAAGCGAGGGCAGGCGGATATGCCGCCGTACAGTACGCTTCGGCAGCTGATAGACCGCCGCCATTTCGAGCAGCTTTTTGTCGGTTTCGGCGAGCCCCTGCTCCACGTTCGCCCACACGAGCGGCAGCACCATCAGAAACGCGATGAACGGGGGCAGCCACGCTGTTTTGATCCACACGAGTGCGAGGATGATGAACGACGCGACGGGCGCGGCGCGTACAACGTGCAGCAGCGGGGCAACGAGCGCGCGCAGCGGGGCGCATTTCGTCGTGGCGAACGCGAGCGGCGTACCGACGAGCACGCCGGCGGCAAAGCCGCATACCACGCGCAAAAGCGACGTTCCCGCCGCCGCCCAAAACGCGCCGGTTTTGGCAAGGCTCCACCACGTTACCGCCACCTTGAGCGGCGACGGCAACAGCAGTTCGGCAGAGACGCACAGCGACAGAATCTCCCACACGGCGAGCCAAAACGCCGCAACGCCGACACCGACGGCAATTTTTTTAGTGGAAGCCTTCATAGTAGAAATCCTCGCCGGGCAGCTTGCCGCCGACGGATTTTGCGTTGGCGACGTACAGCACGGACAAATACGGATCGAGCGCGTTTTTCATTTCCGCGCCGGTCACGCAGGTGAGCGCACAGCGGGGAAGCGCTTTTTCGGCGATCGCGGCAGAGGCGATGATGCCGTAGCTTTCGCACAGCTTGGCAACGGTTTTCACGTCGGTCTGCGCCGTTTCGACCGAGACCTTGTAGTCGCTCAAAAACGCCTCGACCTTGTCGGGGAAGTCGATCGCAAATTGCTTGTTGATGACGACGCAGCCCATATACGGCACGGCGCCGTTTTGCGTTTTCGCCCATTCGTCGCCGACGGACAGCGCCACGCGCAGGGCGGGATTTTTCGTTAAAACGGTGGAGCAAAGCGGCTCGGGAACGAGCGCCACGTCCGCTTTTCCGCCCACGAGCGCGGCGGCGAGCTCCTCGTTTTCGGTGACGAAGTCAAGGGTGACGTCGGCGTCGGGATCGAGGTTGTTTTCGGAAAGCAGATAGCGCAGGATATATTCCGGGTTGGCGCCCTCGCCGGTGGAGAGGATGGTTTTACCCTTGAGGTCGGCGACGGAATGGATGCTGTCGCCGTTTTCGACGATATACAGTACACAGCCGGTGTTGAGCGCCAGCACCTGCACGTTGCCGCCGGTCTTATTGTAGAGGGTGGCGGCGAGGTTGGTGGGAAGCGCGGCAAAATTCGCCTCGCCGGTGGTAAACTTGCCGACGATCTCCTCCGGAGAGGTGGCGAGCTTTATGGTGTAATCGAGCGCGGTGTTGCCTGTTTCGTCGCGCCGCATAAGGTCGGCGAGACCGACGCCGGTCGGCCCGACGAGACCGTAGACGGTGGCGGTGTCTTTCGGCGCGGGCGGATCGGTGGGCGCCAGCTCCGGCGGCGTTTCGGATACGCCGTTTGTCGGGTCGGCGCTGTGGCCGCAGGCGCAAAGACCGAGGCACAGCACAAGGGACAGCGCGAGTGCGAGTAAACGAACGATGGGTTTCATAAAAATTCCTCCTTGGAAATAGGTTACAACAGATGGGCGAGCGTGACGGTTTTGCCGTTTTTTTGAAGCGCGCCGGCTTGCTCACACTCGTCAAGCGCACGGTAGAGGCTGGTGCGCCCCATATCGAGCTCGGCGGCGAGGGAGGACAGCGGCGGCAGCGTGACGACGCCGTCTTTGTCGGCGAGAGTGCGCAGATGGGCGAGCAGACGATCGGCGGCGGTACCGCCGCGCAAGCCGTTGAGCGAGCGGTTGAGAAAGCGGAGACGGGCGGTCAAAAACCGTAGGAGATTTTCGCCGATCGCGGGGTATTGCCGCGACAGCGTCAACAGCGCGGATTGCGGAACGAACAGCACCGAAAGCGCGGTGAGCGCGGTCACGGTGCTGGCCGGCGGGGTATCGGCAAACAGCGCGGCGGCGCCGAACGCTTCGCCGGCTTTGATGCGATTACAGGTCTGCGCTTTTCCGTCGGTGCCGCGGCGGGTGACCTTCGCCGTACCGGACAGCAGAATGCCTAACGCGGGTTCGCCCCGATAGGCAAAGGAGAGCGGCGTTCCTTTTTCGACAAAGACCACGGGGGGCAGCAGCGCGCACGCGGCGGCCGCTTCGGCGGGGGACAGCCCGCGCAGCAAAAAGCACGTTTCCGGCGACAGAGCGTTGTCGGTCGGTTTCATCAAAAGCCCTCCTTTTTGTCGAAATATGTTCCGTTTGGAACACTATTTTACAGTATACCCGATTTTGCCACGATTTGCAAGAGAAATTTTTTGCGGCGGGGCGTTTACTTTTGGAAAAGGGTATGATATACTGTGTATTTAGAGAATTTTGTCGTTTTTTCGGCATGGATAAGTTTTTTTGGAGAAAGGGCGATTGCGATGCTTCGTAAACTGACTGCATTTTTGCTGTGTGCCGTGTTGCTGGCGGCGGTGGCGGCTCCTCTTTGCGTTTTGGCGGAGGAGGTTGACGTGTCCGACGTTGTGGTGGATACGTCGTCCGGACTGTGGACGGTGACGTGGTACAGCGAAGACGAGACGGTGCGGCTGCTCAGCGTGCAGGTTTCCGGCGCGGCGGGCGGCGACGCGACCCTTTCCGTTTTGTCGAACAGCAACTGCTACGCCGAGGTGGACGGCAGCGCCGCTCCCTACGGCACCGGCGAGATCACGCTGGCGTTCGGCACCGATATGGGTGTGGAGACGGCGTACGTGTCGGGTGGCTCGTATACGAAATATACGGATATGCAGCTGTCGGTCGCGGTGTCGGTGGACGGCAGTGTGTTTTTCGTGAACGTGACCGACGAGCAGGGCAACCCGGTCGGCGGCGTTACCGTCTCCGTGGACGTGGGTGATACGATAGGCGCGATGACCGCGGTGACGGACGATTTCGGCGGCGCGAGCTTTAACACCTCCGGCATGGAGGGCGGCTATACGTGGACGGCCAACGCCATCGGCTTTGAGGACGGCAGCGGTGTCACCTATTTAGACGGCAGCGCCAGCATGACGGTGGGCGAGGCGGTCGTGACCGAACCGCCTACGACGGAGCCGATCGTGACGCAGCCGTCCGAAGAATACAGCGAGCCGGAGGAATACAGCGAGCCGGAGGAGACTACCGAGCCGGCCCCCGCGCTGCCGACGCTGCCCGCCGAGGAGACCAGCAGTGTGCTGGATGTTCCGACCTACGAGGCGGTGCGCGGCACGACCACGACGGCGGTCGCGGGAACGAACGTGGCGTGTAACCTGTCGGTGGATAAGACGCTGTTGTCCCAAATGAAGCTGAAGATCGGTTCCTTTAACAAAACCGGTCGCCTGATCGTCAGCCAGGAGGATTACAAAACGCTGACTGAGCTGTACGGCGGAACGCTGGTAGGCGCGCTGACGGCGTCGCCCTATAAAGCGGTGACGAAAGAGCAGATCGAAAAATCCAAACAGAGCGAGAGCTTTTTTGCGGAATCCAGCGCGGAAAAAGCGCTGACCGTGACGTTCGGTCTGGCGCTGGATTTCCTCTTGGAGGACGGCAACGAGCTGCACGTGACCGATTTGTCCGAGGTGGGCAAGGAGCTGATGTTCGACGTGCAGATCCCCGTGCCGGGCAACATGAAAAAATGTAAATCCTTCGGTGTTGCCATGACCGGCGAGGATACGCTGACGTCGCTTACGCAGGTGAAAGCGGATAAAGGAATGCTTTCGTTCCGTACGCCGGCGCTCGGCTATTACACCATCGTCGGCTTCACCGACGGCAAGGTGGCTGCCACCGAGGGCGGCTCCCCGCTGAAAACGATGTTTATCGTGCTGATCGTGGCGGGCGTGCTGTTTTTGGCGGCCAGCGGATTTTTGACCTATTGGTTCTTCTTCCGCAAGAAGGGCTACGACGATGCGTCGGAATACGCTGTTCCGGAGGACGCGACTTACTACGAGGAGGAAACGCCTACCGACGAGCAGGAGCGCGCGGATGCCGAGCAGTTTATGCGCGAGGTGCTGGGCTACGGAAACGAGCTGGCGGGCACCGATGACGGCCGCGGGAATGCGGCGGCGAACACGCCGACCAACCTGTCGGCGCAGGAAATCATCGACCGCGACGGCGTGGATATTTACGGCTTATATTCCAAGCGAATGGATGACTGAACCCCCGACCGGGACGCAAAATGCGTCCCGGTTTTTCGTTTTAGAGAGGTTTTAGGGAAAAAGATAAAAGATTTTCCCGTAAAGAATTGACATTCCCGCAAAAATTGTCTATAATAAATGCTGTCTATTTTTGTCCCTGCGTAAAGTGCAGGAACGTAGGAGGTCTATTTGATGAAACGAACCCCGAAATTCGTCTTCTTCCTCGTGTTCGTTCTCATCGCCGCCTTGGTGTATACGTCGATCTTCGGCGTTTACAGCTCGTTCGGCGATCGGAAGGACGCGGTGATCAAAGGCGCGAGCCAAATTCGGTTCGGTATCGACATTCGCGGCGGTGTGGACGCAACGTTCAAGCCCGCCGAAGGTGTTACCGACGTTACGGACGATCAAATTCAAGGCGTCAAGGACGTGATTGAGCTTCGTCTCGTGGCGGAGGGTATCACCGACTACGAGGTCTATGCCGATACCGCCAACCAATCGGTGATCGTCCGCTTCCCGTGGAGCGAGGATGAGACCGAGTTTGACGCCCAGGCGGCGCTGGCCGAGATCGGTCAGACGGCCCAGCTGGCGTTCTACTACGGCAACGAAACCACGCAGCAAGTCGGTGCGGACGGCGTTACCTACAACGTGCCGACCGGCGAGCAGGTTTTGACCGGTAAAGACGTGGAAAATGCCGAAGTGAACTTCGATCCGGAAAGCAACGAGCCGGTCGTGGCGCTGAAGCTGAAGGAAAGCGGCAAGGAAGCCTTCCACGAGGCGACCAAGACGCAGTATGAGAACGGCGGCACGATTTCCATTTGGCTTGACCACGATATGATTTCGTATCCGAAAGTCAACGCGGTCATCGGTGACGGCAACGCGGTCATCTCCGGCGGCTTCGATTTGGAGGAAGCGACCGATCTCGCGAACCTCATCAACGCCGGTGCGCTCGACTTCGACATCGTGGCGGCGAACTACGGCTCCATCTCCCCGACGCTCGGTGAATCCGCGCTGGATGCGATGGTGCTGGCCGGCATTATCGCCTTTATCCTGATCGCGATCTTCATTATCGTGATCTACCGTCTGCCCGGCGTGATCGCGGTCATCGCGCTTGCCGGTCAGGTGGCGGGCTCGATCGCGGCGGTGTCCGGCTACTTCAGCTTTATGAACGGCTTTACGCTGACGCTGCCCGGTATTGCCGGTATCATTTTGTCGGTCGGTATGGGTATCGACGCGAACGTCATTACCGCCGAGCGTATCCGTGAGGAAGCGCGCCTCGGCAAGACGATCGACGGCTCGATCGCTACCGGCTGCAAGTCGTCCTTCTCCGCCATTTTCGACGGCAACGTGACGACCATGCTCGTCGCCATCGTGCTGATGGGCGTGTTCGGACCTCCGTCCGGCATCTTCGCGAAGATCCTCTATCCGTTCCTGTTTATGTTCCCGGCGGCGACCACCGGTACGGTGTATTCCTTCGGTTACACGCTGCTTATGGGTATCATCTTCAACTTCATTATGGGCGTGTTTGCGTCCCGCCTCATGCTGCAGTCGATCACTCGCTTTAAGATCTTCCGCAAGCCGTGGCTGATTGGAGGTGCTCGTCAATGAAAAATCTGTTTAAGGGCAACTTTGCCTACGTGAAAACGAGCAAATACCTGTGGATGTTCGCGGGCGGCCTTATTCTCGTCTGCCTGATCCTGAACCTCATTCTCGGTACCAGCATTGACGTTACGTTTAAAGGCGGTACGCTCGCTAAATTCGCCTATGAGGGCAACTTGAGCGAAAACGCCGTGACGGATTATCTGAACAAGGAATTCAAGCTCCCGGCGCTCGACGTCCAGCTTTCCGAAGCGACGGCGACCGGCACGGACAAGGCGTACACGCTCATCAACGTGTATACCACCAAAGAAATGAGCACCGACGAGGCCTCGAAGCTGGCTTCCGGCTTGGCCGAGAAATTTGCCGCCAACAAAATCGAGCAGGACAGCATCAACTCCATCCAGGCTTCTGTCGGTATGCTGTTCTTCCTCAAATGTATGGTGGCGGTGGCACTTGCCGCTGTGATCCTGATCATCTACGTCGGTATCCGCTTCCGTAAAATCGGCGACTGGCCGGCCGGCGTGAAGGCGATGGGCGCGCTGCTTCACGACTTGACGATCGCCTACTTCGCGTTCGTGCTGTTCCGCATCCCGCTGAACGATAACTTCGTGGCGGTCGTGCTGACCATCCTCGGTTACTCGCTGAACGGCACCATCGTGGTGTACGACCGTATCCGCGACAACCGTCGCAAGATGAAAGCGCCGCTCGCCGAGGTCGCGGACTACAGCTTGAACGAGACCTTCCGCCGCAACCTCAACACCTTTATCACCACCTTCCTGGCGATCGCCACGGTGGCGGTGGTTGCGTTCATCTGGAACCTCGACGCCATCATCTCCTTCGCTGTTCCGATGGCGGTGGGCGTTGTGGCCGGTTTCTTCTCCTCCACCTTCCTGTGCATTCCGGCGTGGGTCGCCTGGATGAACAAGCGCGAGGCGAAAAAAGCCGCCAAAGAGCGCACCAAAGGCAAAAAATAAGCATTTTTCCAAAAATCCCTGCCCGCGAGGGCAGGGATTTTTTTGTCGAAACAACTTGACGAAAAATGTTTTTTGCCGTATACTTACTGTGTATGTTGTCAAAAAGATACAAGGAGGAGCGCGCAGATGGAACAGGCGAAAAAACGCAAGCTTTTTTCGAAAGCCGAGCTGAAAACCCGCCTCAAAAATGGGCGTTTGGTTACCGATAAAGATTACCGATATACACTTCTTTGCGGCCTCGGTCTTGCGATCGCAGTCGTCGCGTTTACTATGTTATATTTAACGAGGGTGTATTCTCTTTCCAAGGGATGGGCCTACGTTTACTATGCGCTGACGCAGGCGGGCAAGGTTCCGTATCGGGATTTTTATTACTACCTGCCGCCGGGGAATTTATTTATCAACTGGATCATCTATACGATCTCCGGTACGTCGGCCGTTTTGCCGGTGTATATTCGTTTGGCGGAGCGTCTGCTTTTGTGCGAGTTGCTGTATGGACTGCTCGTTAAACGTGTGCGACCGCTTGTGTCGGCGCTGACGGTGTTCGGTGCGATGATGCTCGCTATGGCGCGCAACACCGAGCTTGGCGGCGACTACAACCAAACGACGTATCTGACGCTGGCGCTTTTGTTGGCGTTCTTCCTGAAATACACCGAACGTATCGATCAGCCGATCCGTAAAAAAGCGGTGCTTCTTATGGCGGTCGGCGCTTGCGGCGGCTTTATGTTCCTCGTTAAGCAGACGATCGTGGTGGCGGCGTTTATTGTGTTTTTCCTGCTGCTCTCGTTTTTGTTCCTTGTCGGAAAGGAAAAAAACTATTTTTCCGCCTGCTTTTTCGTGCTGATCGGCGCGGTGTTCATTATGGCTCCGTTTTTTGTGTATCTTGCCGCCAATAATGCGCTGACGCCGTTTATCCATCAAGTCTTTTTGGATACGAGCGCCAAGGGCGACGCAAAAACCCTTTTGGCGGGACATTTGCTGACGTTTTTGGCGGATAACGCGGAAAAGATGGCGGCGGTTTTGCTCTTGCTGTTCTCTTACGTTTTGGGCAAGTCGAAAACGCCGACGATCGGCAAAAAAACGCTGAACCGGAAAACGCTTCGCATGGTATGCTTGGCGGCGTCGATCGCCCTGTTCTCGCATTTGCTGTTCGACACGCTGTGGAAGGGCGGCTCGGTCATCGTGACCAGCTGTATGATCATTCCGCTGGCGGTGTTGGCGGCGGCGCTGTTGCTGTTTGACGAGCGGAAAAAGCTCTACGGCCTCGTGGTGTTTGCCGTGATGATGCTGATGCTGGCGGTGCTGATTTGGAACGTCGGCGATATGACGGTCACCGTTTATAAAAAATCCGGTCTGTTCGGGTCGATCAGCTCCTTTATCGGTTACGGCTTTTTTGCGGTGCTGTTTTGGCTGATTTACCACATCGTGGTGGGATTGCGCCACAAAAACCTGGCGCTGGACAAAATTGTTTTCGCCTGCGCGGCGTTGGCGGCGGCGTATGCTACGCTGATGAACAACGGTAAAGACGACGTCAGCTGCGGCAGCGCGTATTTCCTGCTTTCGGCGCTCGTGGTGATCGTCTTTAAAAACGTGGATTATAACAGCCTGCGAGCGCGGACGTATACCAAAGTTTTGGCGACGACGGTGCTGTGCATTCTTTGCGTATCCGCCTCTCAAAAGCTGGTGTGTCCGTACTCCTGGTGGGGTTACACGGCGGAGGATTATTGGTCCAAGACCGAGACGTCGTCGTTGCCGGAGCTGAAGGGCTATAAGCTGAGCAAAAACGACGTAAAGCTGTATGACGAGATCACAAAGCTTATTCGGGACAACACCGACGAGGACTCGGTGATTTTCGGGTTCCCGTACGTCAAATGCTATAACTCCCTGCTCGGAAACGTCAATATGGATAACTTCGTGCCGGTACTGTTTTACGACACCTGCGCGGATCAATATGCGCGTCAGGACGCGAAGATCCTCGCGGAAAACGAGCCGGACATCGTGGTGTGGCTGGACGTGAAGAACTGTATGGAAACGCACGAAAAAATGTTCCGCGGCGGCAACGAGCTCGGCCAGCGTCAGATCCAAAAGTGGTTCCAAAACGCGAAGAAAACCGACTATACGCTGATCGGTCAGGTCGATAACCTGTTCGTCTATAAGCTGACAAAGGACGGGCAAACGGTCAGCCGCACCTATATCCAGCGTCCGACACGTCCCAACAGCACGTCGAAGTACCCCGGAAAAACGAGCGCACTGATCGACCTGGAGGGAAGCGGCACCGCCGAGGATCCGTACCTCATTTCCTCGCAGGAGGATCTTGAATATTTCCGCGACGTTGTTAACGTCGGAAAAGCCGATTTGAAAGGAAAATATTTCCGTCAAACGGCGGATATAGATTTGAAGAGCGTGAAGTCGTGGAAGCCGATCGGTGAATACGGCAAGGACCACTATTTCAGCGGCGTTTACGACGGCGACGGCTACGAGATCCGCAACCTGCGTATCAGCAAGCCGAAAGGGAACGTCGGTCTGTTCGGCGTGCTTGACGGTACCGTGATGAACCTGAACGTGGTGGACTGCGCGATTTCCGGCGGATGCGTCGGCGGTATTACGTCCCACGGCACCGCGAAAATCTATAACTGCTACGTCAGCGGTGTGCTTTCCGGCAGCGGGCGCGTCGGCGGTATCGCGGATAACGCGTCGGCAACGATTGCCAACTGCGTGACGGAGGTCACGGTGAGCGGCTCCTCGCTGAGCTTCGGCATTTCCGGCTACTACACGAACGACCTCTATAACTGCTTTAGCAATTGCGGCAACGAGGTGTGTATCGACGACGGCTTGCTGCTTACGGCGGACAGCGTGACGGAGCTGAACGCCTATGACCCGGACGAGGACGGCCTGAAGGTTAAGACGGCGCAGCTCAACCAATGGAGCAAGAACAAAGAAGGCGAGCTTCGCGTCGGCCACAAAAAACGCGAAAAATAACGACTTTGCCCATCCCCTCGCAACTGTTTCGGTCGCGAGGGGATGGCTGTATATACCAAGAACGCGAGAAGGCTTCCGGCGGGCGCTTCTTTTTTCGAAAAGGGTTGATTATTTTCGGAAAATGGTGTAACATTTTAGAAGAATGATGGGTATTATTTACAGAATGCGGGCGAAAGCCCCGATGAAACGATACGGAGGGTTTTGAGTATGCCTTTTGATGAAGAATATTACCAAAAAATTGTAGGTAAAACGCCGCAAGAGATCCAGGTGGAACGCAAGGCTTTTCTCGCGAAATTCGCGCGATGCCGCAAAACGGCGGACGAAATGACGGAATTTATCCGTCAGGAGAAGCCGGATTATTATTTCCAAAAGCCGACCGGAAGCGAGCTGCGTGCGCGCAGAGCGCTTATGAAAAATGCGCGCAACACGATGCTGGATGCCGTCGAGGATATGCTGTTGCAGCCGTATTCTGCGGCGGGCAGAAAGCTGTATCATCTTGACCGCGAGTCGGGTTATCATCTGGGTACGTATATCCACAACCACATGCAGGATGACGAGGCCGAGCTTTTGGAGCTGGCGAAAAAAGGGCCTGAGGCGGAAAATTATTCGCTGCGCTGTCAGGAACTGCACCGAAAAGTGCTTATGCACGTCGTTGCCAACATCGACGAGTACAAACACCAGATCGCCGGAAAGAGTGATGCCGAGCTCGTTCGAGATTGGAAAGACGTGTATTCCATTTTGAAGCTCTGCGATTATCAAAACTCGGTAGAAAAATTCAGCTGCTTCAGCGAGAAAGAAATGGAACCCATTGGCAAGGCGATGGGGCCGATGGTAAACATGCTGGCTACCACCGTCGCAAAAATGGCCTGTATCGCCAACGACGCGTATCCGGTTTCGGACCCGACGCAGCTGCTGACGATGTCGAAGCCGCAGCTGTCCGCGCTGCAAAGCGCGATGGAGCCGGGCTTCTATACGGCGAAGGGCGTTCCTGCGGCAAATAGCGGAAGCATGTTCAATACCGCGTACACGATTTCGAGCAACAAGGTTGCCGACATGTTGGCCGAAGTAGATAAACGCGTGGGCGCCGAAGGCACGTTAAACGACTTCACCATGGCGCAAACCGTAGACGGGCGAAGAATCGACGCTGACGATATTTCGAGAGAGATCATCACGAACGGCCGGCCGGTGTACGTGATGAAGGTCAACGGGCCGAAAGGACTCCCCGTGATGGTGTTTATGAAAGACGGCGAATACGTCTTCGATGACGACGCGCGGAAAGCGTTTTTGGAAGCGGGTGTGCCGCAAGAGCCCACGCCTCCGGACGAAAGCCGCCGACCGAGAGGCCTGTGGGACAGATTCTGTAAAGCGCTCGGGCTGGAAAGCTGGCGGAGTGCCGCCGCGCGCCAATACGACGCGGATATGGAAAAATACGAGCTGGAGCATCAGCTGTACGAGGAAAAACGTGAGTTTTATCAGAAAACCGAGCAGCTTCAGCAGGGCTTGGCGGAAAAAGATTCCACGGAAAAGCTGAAAACGATCCGCGATGAGATGTTTATAGCGAAATATCATGAAACCGCCGCACAGTACGTGGCTCGCATCGAAACCGAGCGTTTGGAAGCAGAACAGGAAGAAGCGAGAAAACAAGCCGAAGCCAAGGCCAAAGAAGATGCCAAGGCCAGAATTGCGCAGGAAAAACAGCAAAAGCAAGCCATGTTCGACGAAAAGATCAACAAGGTGGCGGCGCTGAAGCCGGAGCAAAAGAAAATCTTGAGCAAATGGATAAGCGAGGACATCAAAAAGGCGGACAGGTTGAGAGGACAACTTGAGACCTATGAGGAAAAGAAGCTTCCGAAGACGACTGCTCTTGCTGCGGGAATGGCGCTCTACGATCTTGAAAAATGCATTTTGCAGGGATTGGACGATATGGCGCAGAAAAAGCCCACGTCCGAGGAATTTAATAAAATTCTGAACACCGCGCCCAAAAAGGTCGAACAAGGGATTTTTAACAAAGTGAATGATCTTGAGTGCGAAGGCGATGTTGGGGCCGCGGTGAGACAAATGGGAAATGAGCTGAGCCGCGAGGAGGCGCTTCAGCTGTGCTCTTTCCTGCGCAGCGAGGAGCTTGAACAAAAAATCGTCGAATTCAAAGAAAAATGCGGTGTGAATCCGCCCGCAAACCAGCCGAAGCCCGAAGAAACCACGCTGCAAAACGGCACCGAAGCTCGAGAGAAAATGGATGAGCGTACGGCGGAGGATATGACCAAACGGCTTACGGAAATTGCAGAAAAGAATGGCTTCCCGCCGGAGCAAATTTCCGACGTTGTGGCGCAGGTGCAGGAGCAGATGAACCAGCCGTCTACCGAAACCGCCAACCTCACCGAAAAGGTTGTGGAAGAGAATGCCGCGGAGATGCAGCAGAATCTGGAGATTTGAGCCGCGGTTAGTCGAAAAAAGCAGAGCGCCTTATGGCGTTCTGCTTTTTCGCGTGTGGCGGTTCGACGATTTTTCTTTACATCGTTCGTTCGTTGTGCTATAGTTTAAAGGATAGGAACGTATTCCCATTACAGAGGATTTTTTGGAGGAATGCAGAATGAAAAAATCGTTAGCGATGCGCCTGCTCGCCGTCGTGCTTTGCGTGGCGATGCTCGCGTCCGTGACCCCGATTTTTGCCGCGGCGGAAATTGAAATCGACGAAATCGTTATTACCGATGCGGATCTTACGCCGGTCATCGGCGAAAAAGCGGGCGACTATTTGGCGTATACGCTGTCGGACGACGCGCCGTATATCTGCACGAGTCACTATTGGTACAACGATACCAAAGGGGTTTCGCTTAAAAGCGACGATACCTTTGTCGAGGGGGACGCGTACTCTTTGTTTTGGGGTATTTCTCCGAAGGACGGGTACGTCTTTCTCCCCTCTGCGACGATTTCCGTAAACGACGGCGAGGGCAGAGTGGATTATGCGGGAGTCGCTGACTATGACTGCGGTATTTGGATGACGACGACCACTGCTGTTGCGCCTCCGTCGGTTGCGGAAATTTGCGTTGCCGATGCGGACATTACGCCGATCGTAGGCGAAAAAGCGGGCGACCATTTGGCGTATACGCTGTTCGGCGACGCGGTGTATGACTGCACGGAGCAGTATTGGTATAACGTCACGCAAGAGGTTGCTCTTGGGGACGACGACGTTTTCAACACGGAAGATCTGTACGCTTTAAAATGGACGTTCGTGCCCGCCGCGGGGTTCATCTTTACCGACGGAATGACCATTTTGCTCAATGGCGGCGAAGAAGATGTTGACGAGGCGTATACGACGATCACCAGGAACGAATGCGTCCTTCGGACGACGGCGGTCAAAGCGAAAATGCCGCCGATCGTTACGAACATCTGTATCACCGATGCGGATCTTACGCCGGTCATCGGCGAGAAAGCGGGCGACTTTTTGGCGTATACGCTGCCGGATGACGTGGCGTATACCTGCACGGAGCACTATTGGTATAACGTCACCAAAGAGGTTGCTCTCGGGAGCGACGACGTTTTCAATACGGAAGATCTGTACGCTTTAAAATGGACGTTTGCGCCCGTCGAGGGGTATACCTTTGCCGGGGATGCGACCGTTTCGCTCAATGGCAGCGAAGAAGCTGTTGACGAGGAACGCACGACGATCGCCGAGGATGAATGTGTCCTTTGGACGACGGCGATCGAAGCGGAAGATCCGTCGATGATTACGGAAATCTGCATCACCGATGCGGACGTTACGCCGGCCGCAGGCGAGCGGGTGGGCGACCACTTGGCGTATACGCTGCCGGACGATGCGCCGTATATCTGCACGGAACAGTATTGGTATTCCGAAACGAAAGAAACGGTGATGGGGGAAGACGACTACTTTGTGAAGGGAGATTCGTACGTTTTAAAATGGACGTTTGTCCCTGCTGAGAAGTGTGTTTTTGCCGAGGACATGACCTTTTCGATCAACGGAAACGACGGGAAGGTAGAGTATGATAACACGACGGTCGCCGCGAAGAAATGTGTTCTTTGGTCGGTGTCGTTAATCTCCCTCGATATGTCCAAGGCGATCCGAGAGGTCAACCTTATTTTTTCGGATTCGCCGGAGGTGGGCAAAAAAGCGAGCGACTATTGGGACTTCGCGGTGCCCGACGGTGTGCCGTATTACTGCGGCGCGGTCAACTGGGTCAACAGAAGCAACGGAAGGGACATGTGGGAGGATGACATCTTTTATGCCGGAGAAACGTACAATACGTGGTGGATACTTTGGACCGAGGATGATTATTTCTTTGCCGAGGACGTGAAGGTTTTAGTCAATGGCCGTGAAGGACAAATCCTGGAGGATAGTTCGTGGATCGGCGGAGGTCAGGGGAACCTCTGCACAGTGCCGATCGAAATGCCGCCGGCGATCATGATTTCCGAAATTGAGCTTACCGATATGGACATTACGCCGGTTCTCGGTAAAAAGGGCAGCGAATGGCTTCATATTACTCTTCCGGAAAACTGTGGGTATACGATTTGTGAACACGTTTGGCATAACGCGACCACCTGGTACCACATGAACCCCGACGAAGTGTTTGTCGATGACGATGAGTATTTTGTCTATATCACCTTTGCAACGCTTCCCGAATACGCATTTTCCGAAGACGTTAAGGTGACGATCAACGGCTCTGCCGATCCGGTCGATACCGATCACAGCGGATGCGAAGGCCCCCATAATTTTGTTATTTGGACGAAAAGGGCCACCACGCCGCCGCCGACGGAAATTTCCGAAATCAACCTGACCGACGTGGATATTACGCCGCTTGCGAGCCATCGAGTGGGCAGCCTGCTGCACGCTACTTTGCCGGAAGACTGCGGATATACGATTGAAGAGCACGTTTGGAACGGCGAGGGAGTTGGCAACCTCGAAAACGACCAGGTTTTTGTCGAGGGGACTACGTACCGCACTATTATTAAGCTGAAAGCAAAGCCCGGATATATCTTTGGCGGGGATATGGTGGCGACGGTGAACGGCTCTGCCGACCAAATCGACACCGCTCACGGCGGACGCTACAGCGACGATACGTTCAGCATTTGGCTGAAGCCTCAAAAGGCGCAATTCGTTTTTGATCTCGAAAGCGGGATCCGTCTTATGGTGGGCAAAACGTGGGTGAACAAGACAAACGCCGCCGACGTGCTGGGCGACGGTCACGCGAGTTACGACGACAAGACCAAAACGCTTACGCTCAATTATCTCACCGTCGTGGGCTGTTCGTACGTGGAGGACGTGAAGGCGTATTGCTCGATTTATGCCGATCAGTTCCTGACCATCCGCTTGGAGGGAAGCAATATGCTGCACCCGGGCATTGAGACGTTCGACCGTTCCTGCTACGGCATTTACGTTCAAGGCGAGGGCAAGTGCCCGCCGCTTTTGACCGGCGACGGCAACCTTACCGTTTACGCCGGCGATACCGAGAGCGGCGACTCCGTAGCGATTTACGAATCTACCGACGAGGTGGAGATCGCCGCTACGGGCAGTCTGCTCTTCCAGACGGGTGTTTGCGGCATAAAGGGAGAAAGCAATCCGATCTCCTGCCGCGGCGGCGTGCTGTTCTCCGGCTTCGACGGGAAGAACGAGCTGTCGCTGGTGTCCGGCAACGTGTTTAACATCCGGTGCGCTTTTCCCTGCGAGGTAAAAGCCATGCTGTTTACCGATTTTGAAAAACCGGCGACCGAAGCGCCTGACGATTGCTTTGAAAAGGACGGCGAGCTTATTCGGTTCCATACGGACAAGAGCTACGCCGAGATCGATTTCTCTTTCCGCAACGAGATAATCGACACGATCGAGCTCAACGGGTTCGCTTACGCGATCCTCAACGGCAAGGTGAGCGAGTATCCCGGCTTTACCGTTCCCGAGGGCGCGCCCTATCACTTCGAGGCGGACGGCGCGTATTGGATGAACGATACCGACAAGGCGGAGCTGGACGCCGACGATACGTTTGAAAAAGGGAAATCCTATTCGATCGGCGGCTGCTTGGTTGCCGACGAGGGATATGCCTTTGATGAGAACGCCGTGATTTTAGTAAACGGCGGCAAATACATCCCGGACAAAGACCGCACGAAAATCGACGCCTTCGACGACTGCCGCTTCTCGGTTTGGAGCAAATCGAGAAAAGCGGTCCTCGGCGTTGTCGATACCGTGGAGATCGCCGGGTTCTGCGTTCCGGTCATCGGCGACCGCGTGGGCGATTCGATCCACCTCACGGTTCCCGAGGGCGTACACTACCGCTTGGCGGAGGGCGAGTCGTGCTGGTACGACTATTCCGATATGAGCGTTGTGGATGCCGACGCCACGTTTAAAGCGGGCGCGCTCTACGCGCTCGGCGGTACGCTGATCGCCGACGAGGGCTATATCTTCGTCGATAGCCCCACGATTCGTTTAAACGGCGATTTTGCCCTCGATCAGGAATATACGTACCTCGACGGCTTTGACGAGCGCAATTTCTACATTTCCGGTCAACCGAAGGAAGCGCTCCAGACGCAGATCACCGACCCGACCGAGCCGAGCGGCGAAACGGTGCTCGGCGACGCGAACGACGACGGCGCGGTGAATATGAAAGACGTGCTGACGCTGCGCAAGATGCTGGCGAGCATCGAAGTGGCTTATAACGCCCAAAATTCCGACGTAAACCTCGACGGCGAGGTTAATATGAAAGACGTGCTGATGCTTCGCAAGTTCCTCGCGGGACTGATCGAAAAATTAGGCGCGTAAGAGTACACAAAAACCCGCAGGGAGTCATCCCTGCGGGTTTTTCTTTACATTTCCGAAAATATATGCTATATTGAACCTAACAAAGTTCCACCCCCCGAACACAACATGCGTTTTAGGAGGAATGTTTTATGAAAAAAACGTTAGTAACCCGCTTGCTCGCTATCGTGATTTGCATGGCGATGCTTGCGACCGTCACCCCGATTTTCGCGGCGGCGGCAACAACAATTACCGAAATCACCATCACCGATGCGGACGTCACCCCGTATATCGGCGAAAAAGCGGGCGATTGGCTCGATTACACTCTGCCGGAAAACTGCCACTTTACGATGACTAAACATTATTGGTACAACGAGACTTTGAAACGCTCTCCGAAAGCGGACGAAGTGTTTGCGGCAGGATCAAAATACGACCTTTGCTGGCGTTGTGAGGCGGAAAGCGGCTATACGTTT
>JAZUKW010000038.1:0-17191 GCA_045643425.1 Acutalibacteraceae bacterium | reverse complement strand
GTGATGATCGGGTCGGAAAGCGGCATCGGCGGCTTTTCCATCGTTTCTTTTTCCGGCGGCTCGCCCGCAAACGCGAGCCCCGCGAGATTGGCCATAATAATGTTGATCCACAGCATCTGCATGACGGTGACGGGCGTGTCGATCCCGATAAACGGGCCTAAAAGCGACACGCCGACGGCGCAAAGGTTCATCGTCAGCTGGAAAACAAGGAATTTACGGATGCTCATAAAAATGGTGCGCCCGTAGAGAATGGCCTTGGAAATCGAGCGAAAATCGTCGTTTAAGATGACAACGTCGCCCGCTTCCTTGGCGACCTCGGTACCGCTGCCCATCGCAAAGCCCACGTCTGCTTTTTTGAGGGCGGGTGCGTCGTTCAAGCCGTCGCCGGTCATACCGACCACCAGCCCGCATTCCTGCGCGAGAGCGGTCAGCCGCGTTTTGTCGGAGGGCAGCGCCCGCGCCACCACCGCGAGGTGAGGGAGCGCCGACTTGACGGCGGCGTCGCTCATCGAATGCAGCTCGTTCGCGTCGAGCACAAGCGTTTTTTCGCCCCGCAGGATGCCGGCCTCGCTCGCCAACACCCGCGCGGTGTCGCGGTTGTCGCCGGTCATCATCACGACCTGCACGCCCGCGTTTTGCACCGTGCGTACCGCGTCGCGGATCTCGGGGCGCAAATCGTCACGGATCCCGCACAGCCCGATAAGCGTCAGCGCGGCGGGCAATCCGTTTTCGGGCAATTCGTCCGCCTCGGCGAGCAGCAGCACCCGCATCGCGCTTTCGGTCAGCGTTGACAGACGGCGCAGGATCCTGCCGTGGGCGAGCGGGCGACGCTGACCGCTTTGGTCGAGATAGGCGGTACACAGCGGCAAAAGCTTTTCCGGCGCGCCTTTGATCAGCACGCGGCACCCCGTTGCCGTTGCCGCCCATTTGCGGTCGGAGGAAAAGGGGACGCGACCGGTGATTTTCGGCGGTGCTACGCCTTTTTTCGGGCAGGCATACGCAAACAGCGCGCGGTCGGTACCGTTGCCGCCGACGATCGTGCCGTCGGCGGTGAGCGCACATTCTACGTTGTCCCGACAGCCGCGCATAACCGCTTCGTATAAAGGTGTGTAGGAGCGAAGATCCGCGCGCCGACGGTAGAGATTCCCCTCGCCGTCGCAAAACAGCGCGACCTCGGGCGCGCCTTTGGTCAGCGTCCCCGTTTTGTCGGTAAACAGGACGTTCAGGCTGCCGGAGGTCTCGATGCCGACGAGCTTGCGCACGAGCACGTGATCCTTGAGCATTCGCCGCATATTGGCGGACAATACCACGGTAATCATCATCGGCAGCCCCTCCGGCACGGCGACCACCACGACCGTAATGGCGAGGGTGGCGGCGTGGAGCAGGTGGGTGAGCCACGTCTGCAAGGGCAGCGCGGCGAGCAGCGCGCCGTTTCCGCCCGTCTCCCGCCACAGCGACAAGCCCATATCGGCGAGGGCGACGAGCGCTGCCGCGGCGTAGCCGATGCGGGAGAGGATCTTGGCAAGCGCCGTCAGACGGATCTTCAAAGGGCTGTCCCGCTCCTCGGTCTGCATATCGTGCGCCATACGGCCGTAGAGCGTGCCGCCGCCTACCGCTTTGACAAGCAGTAAGCCCTCACCGCTTTGAACGACGCTGCCGCGAAAGAGCGCGGCGGTGTCGGCAAGATCGGGCTTTAACGCGGCGGCGGGGTCTCCCGGACGTTTTTTCGCCTCGCGGCTTTCGCCGTTCAAGGCCGATTGGTCAACCGCGAGTGCGCCCTCGATGAGCAGACCGTCGGCGGGAACGCGTTCGCCCGCCGCCAACAGCACGAGATCGCCGACGACCACGTCGGCGACGGGTAACCGCCGTAATCCCTCGGCGCGTCGGACGCGGCAAAAGACGTTGGCGCTTTCCGCCTGCAACGCCTCGAATGCCGCCTCGCTCCCGCGTTCGGAGAGGGTGGAGACGAGCGTGGCGAGCAAAATCGCGGCGGCGATGCCGACTGCTTCGAACCAGTCGAAGCTGCGAAACAGCACGACGAGATTGAGCCCCAGAGCCGCCAGCAGGATTTTGATGATCGGGTCGCCGAAGCCCGAAAGGAACTGTCGCCAAAAGGTGAGCCGCCGGGCTTTCGGCAGCGTGTTGTCACCGTGTTCCTTTCGGGATCGCTCGGCTTGTCGGTCGGTGAGAGGGGCTGAAAACTGTGCCACAGACGGTTCTCCTTTCGCAAAAAATAGGCTTCTCTCAAGTCTATGATGCGGGAGAAGAGAGTAGACCGGACCGATTGCGGAGAAAAAGAAAAAAATACGAAAAAGGGCTTGACAAACCATTTTTGAGTAGGTATAATAATCACGTTGCCCAAAAGCGCGACTGGGCGCAATTTGACAATGTGGCCCGGTAGTTCAGCTGGTTAGAACGCTAGCCTGTCACGCTAGAGGTCGACGGTTCGATCCCGTTCCGGGTCGCCAAATGCTGATATAGCTCAGTAGGTAGAGCGCATCCTTGGTAAGGATGAGGTCACCAGTTCGACTCTGGTTATCAGCTCCAACCCCTTTCACTTCGGTGAAAGGGGTTTCTTTTTTACTTTTTACAAAAACCATTGAAAAACGCGGCGGGGCGTGCTATACTGTATGGCAGAGCTTGAAAAACACAAAAACGGAGGTTTTTTAGTATGGTGTATCCTATTACCGTGGCGGGCGTGAAACGCGATCTGCCCATTTGCAATTTGACCGACACGCTGTCCATCGCCGCGTTCGTTATTTTCGGCGACGTGGAGCTGACCTGCGCCTGCGCTAAAGCGTTGCTCGAGAAAGCGCCGGAGTTCGACTATATGGTCGCGCCGGAGGCGAAAGCCATTCCGCTGATCCACGAAATGGCGCGCCAGAGCGGCCGCAACGAGTATTTCCTCGTGCGCAAAAAGAAAAAGGCGTATATGAACGGCGTGTTCGAGGTGGCGGACAAATCCATTACCACCGAGGGCGAGCAAAAGCTGTTTATGGACGGTGCGGATGCCGCGAAAATGAAGGGCAAACGCATTCTTATCCTCGACGACGTGATTTCGACCGGCGGCTCGCTTGCCGCGGTGGAGAACCTTGTGGAGCAGGCCGGCGGCAACGTGGTGGGGCGTATGGCGATCCTCGCCGAGGGCGACGCCGCCAAACGCGACGACATTCTGTTCCTCGAGCCGCTGCCGCTGTTCAATGCCGACGGGAGTATTATGGAATAATTTTTAAACCGTCTGACGATGTCAGGCGGTTTTTGCTTTTTAGATAAAAAGGAGGGACGATCGTGACGCCGCTGTATCATCTGTATATCGCGTGCTGTGCGCCGCAAGGCGGCGTGGCGCACGCGCTGCTGTTTGATGACGGACACTTGGAGCTGCGCGAAACGGTGCCGGTGCCGTCGCCGCTGTATCTGCGGCTTTCGGGGCAAACGCTGCATACGCTGTTGACCGATCCGTTCGGTAGCGGTGAAAGCGGGTATACGACGCTGACGCTTGCCGCCGACGGCACGGCTGTGGCGAGAGGCGCGGTCGTTTCTACCGGCGGGGCGGAGGCGTGCCACCTTTCCTTGTGGAACGGGGAGGTGTTCGTCGCCAACTACCAAAGCGGCGACGTGGCGCGACTTACACCGGACGGCCGGCTTCTTGTGCGCCCGATTTCGGCGGGAACGTCGCCGTCGCACCCGCATTTTGTCGCGCCCGCGCCGGACGGCACGGTGCTTCTTTGCACCGATCTCGGGCGGGACGTGGTGTCCGTTTGCGACCGCGACCTGAACCCGCTTTCGTTTGCCGAAACGCCGCGGGGGAGCGGCGTGCGTCACCTGGCGTTTTCGCAAAACGGCCGGATCGTGTACGGCGTCGGCGAGCTTGGGAATACGGTGACGACGTTTTCGTACGATGCCGGGCGGCTGACGCCGCTCGAAACCGTGGACGCGCTGCCGTTCGACCACCCGGAAAGCTACGCCGCCGCGCTGCGGCTGTATGACGGGCGGCTTTACGTCTCTCACCGCGGAGACGACAGCGTGACCGTTCTGCGTGCGGAGGGGGAACGGTTGGCTTTCGAGGAACGCATTTCCTGCGGCGGAAAATGGCCGCGCGACTTCGATTTGTTCGGCGATTTTCTCGTCTGCACCAACGAAAAAAGCGACAGCGTGACCGTGCTGCAACGCTGCGGGAACGCGTGGGAGCTCTGCTCGTCGCTCGCGCTGCCGCGCCCCTTGTGCGTGGTGGGAACCGCGCTTTAAGACAAACCCGAAAAACGTCCGACGACCGTGTGGTTGTCGGGCGTCTTTTTTGCCGCAGTTTTCAGAAAAAGACGCTTTGTTAAGACCATTTTTGCAAAGTATGCACAAAAAGTGTGAATAAAGCCCCGAATATGCAGAGGAAGGTGCTCTTTTGGGTTAAAATAACGACCGAGAGTATAATAAATTTTGGGTAATATGTCAAAAATAATTGAATTAGCGCGGGACAATTTGTTACTATTGCACAAAACGCAAACAGCACTTTTGGAGGGAAATTCAATTGAAAAACAGGGTGCTGCGCATTATAATGGATGTATATAAATGGCTTTGGGGATAGTATACCCCTTTTGAGTTTTCGCGGAGGATCGGCTATGACGGCAAAGGAACTGAAAAAACTGAAACGCTCGGAGCTGCTCGAGATGCTGCTCGCGCGCACCGAAGAGGTGGAGCGCCTGCGTGCCGAGCTCGACGAAGCGAACGAGAAGTTAGCCGACCGTGCGATCCGTCTTGAAAACGTCGGCTCGATCGCCGAGGCGGCGCTGAAGCTCAACGACGTGTTCGCGGCGGCGGATGCCGCGGTGGAGCAGTATCTCAAAAACGTCGAGCGTATCACGTACGGCGATGACAAGCTTATTGAGCCTGCGCCCGCGGATGCGCCTGCGGAAGAGAAGAAGCCGGAAAAACCGACTAAATCGAAAAAACCGAGAAAGGCAAAAACGCCCGCCAAGCCGAAAGACGGCGAGGCGGAGGCGCCGAAGGCCGAAAGCGAAAGCGCGGAGGGTGCGGAATGAAAAAAGCCAACCTGCCGCAGGAAATGCCCTCGTCGGAGGAGCTGAAAGGCGAGATCAAGCGCATCGGCTTCAAAAAGCAGTACAAGGACATCATCAAAAGCACGTTCTTTTCGCTGGTCGCGGTGGCGGCGGGCGCTGTTTTGATAGCGACCTTGTGGCTTCCCGTGTTCCAGATTTACGGAAGCTCGATGACACCGACGCTTTCGGACGGCGAGATCGCCGTTGCGGTGAAGACCCACACCTTTGAGACCGGCGACATCATCGCATTTTATCTCAACAACAAAATCCTCATCAAGCGCGTCATTGCCGGCCCGGGCGACTGGATCAACATTGACGAAGAAGGCAACGTGTTCATCAACGAGGAACAGATCGACGAGCCCTACGTTACCGAAAAAGCGTTCGGCGACTGCGACATCGAGTTGCCGTACCAAATCCCCGAATCCCGCGTGTTCGTGATGGGCGACCATCGCTCGGTGTCGCTGGATTCGCGTAACACCGCCATCGGCTGCGTCGCAGACGAGCAGGTGGTCGGCAAAATTCTCTTTAAAGTGTGGCCGCTGCCGGAATTCGGCAAGGTCGCCTGACCGTTTTGCGATTGTAATTTGAATTTTTGAAGAAAGGGGGCGAAACGGAATGAGCAAAATCAAGCAGTTCTTTAAAAAGCTGGTCGAAAATCTGTCGAAGAAGAACAGCCGCAGCGTACGGCGCACGGTGTTCTCGGCGTTTGCGATCATGATTGTGCTTTGCACCGTTTACGCCCTCATTTTGCCCGCCATTACGGCGACGGCGAACGTGTATGAGCTTGACGAAGACACCAACATCACCAGCGTGAAGCTGCAGATCATGCCCTCCGGCAGCAGTAAGTGGCAGACGATCGGCGCCACGACCGAAACGCTGACGGTCGGCCTCAACGACAAGCTGCAATTCCAGATGAACTACACGCTGGACGACGGAACGCTGAGCTCCACCTGCGACACGATCTCTTATCAGCTCCCCGTGGTGTTCAGCAGCGTGACGGTCGTGGAGGACGCCCCCGTTATCGATAACGGCGCGATCATCGGTACCTATTCGATCACGCAGGACGGCCTTGTGACCATCACCTTTAACTCCACTATGGTGGCGAAAAACGCCAGCGTGCCGATCGTCGGTACGTTTATGTTCAACTGTAAGGTCAGCGACGTGCTCGGAACCGGCGGGACGCAGACCATCACCATCGGTGAGTGGAGCATTGACCTGACTACCGGCGGCGGTAGCGGCGGCGGCGACGAGACGTCGCAGCACGAGACCGAGCCGACCGAGCCGCCCAAGCCGCAGAACGAAGACCTGAAGGTCTCGAAGACTCACAACGTGATCGACTCGCCGAACGGCGTCGTCGATTGCACCGTCATCATCGAGGCGGACAAAGCTACCGATACGGCGCCGCTGATTTATGACTGGATGGCGACCGGCTTCACCTATTTGGAAGACTTTGAAATCCACGAAGTAACGCTGAATACCGACGGCACGATCAAGACCGTCGGCAACACCGTTTCCGGTACGACCGTCGTTGACGGCGCGGAGACGTTGGCGGTCGGCAAACGCGATTTCTACTTCCAATGCGCCTCTCCCATGGCGAAAGACGCGGTCTACGCCATTACCTACCGCGGCAAAGTCATCGATCCGTTCAGCGGCAGTTACCACACCAACAACCAGGTGAAGGTAACGACCCAGATCGAGGGCAAAAATGCCGAGTCGCAGTATAAAGACGACATTTGGCTTTACAACGACAACTTCGTTACCAAAAAAGGTACGTTTAAAGTAGACGGTAGCGGCAACGGCTACATCGAGTGGACGATCACCGTCCACCGCCCGGCGAACTCCGTTTTGGACGGCTGGGTGCTGTCGGACGTTCTCGAGGGCTATGATTACACGGGAACGGCGGAGATGAAGATCGGCAACGGCTCGCCCACGACGATCACCTTCCCGTACACCTTCCCGACGGGAAGCACCGGAAGCACGCCGGAAACCTACACGTTTACCTACACCTCGCCGTATGCGCCGAAGATCGGTGAAACGGGCGTGGCGAACAGCGTGATCTACCGTCCGGGCGACTATGAGGGCGACAACCCCATCGTGATCACCGAAACTGTCGGTATGGACGAAAACAACCCGCTTACGAAAACCGTCGAAGGCTTGACGATCGACACCACCGACCCGCAAAACCCACTCGCCGTTGTCGATTGGAACGTGGATATTTCGCCGACCGTCTCGGCGATCCTCGGTACGTCCGGCTACGACTGGCTGTACGACGACACGCTGCACGACGGTCAGTATCTGACGCCGGCGCAGGCGGCGGAATTGGAAGCCACCATCGTGGCGGAGATGACGACGGAGCGCGGTCTTGTCCGCGGCGAGCCGCCCGCCAACAGCAACGCGGCGTACGATCCGGCGGTGCAAAAGGAGTACACCTTCCAGATGAAACGCAGCAACGAGGATCTCCCGTCCGGCTGCTACGATCTCTTTACGCTTCACGTTTACGTCGATCTTGCAAAAGACGACCAAATCAACTTTGATTATTCCTCCACCGGGCCTGCCGGTGATTTAGACAAAGAACATTCTTACGAGAACCGCGGCAAGGTGATGCAAAACGCCCCCGGCAACCACGTGTATACGGTGGAAAGCTGGGTGTCGGCGAAATATCGCCCGGCGCTTCTCAAAACCGACCCGATTCCCCCGACGGGAACGAACAAAGCGTCCGACAACCCGCTGACCACCCACGAATATTTCTCGGTGGACGGCGTGCTGGAATGGAACCTGGCGGTTTGCATCCCCGACGGTATCGAAACGCCGGTCACAGTCGTGGATACGCTGCCCGAGGGCGTGAGCTTCGACAGCCTCGTTTTACAAGTAAATAAAAAGACCAACTACAGCTATAACGTCGAGTGGGACGATGCTTCCACCAAGACCTCCGGCACGATCGCCGTCAGCAACCACGGCGACGCGACGGTGACCCGCAGCGGTCAAACGATCACGGTGGTGTTCGATGAGGACGTAGCGGCATATTACGCCGGCAAGAGCGATACGCTGGATCTTCGTATCAAGACGGAGCTCGACCAGATCCCGACCTACGAAGACAAAAACGACGCGCCTCGTTTTGAAAACAACGCGGCGGTCAAGGTCCCGACCTCTACGCCGGGCGTGATGCAAATTCTCGGCGAGGACGTGCAGACCCAAGAGGTCACCGTGGACAAATACCACGGTGTTCTCAACAAGACGGTGGTGCAGTCCTCTGTGGATAAGCTGACCGGTAGTATCCCGTATCATATCGAGCTCAACCCGGATGGGCTCGATCTGTTGGAGGGTACCGACTCGCTGATCTTGACGGATACACTTAGCGCTTACTGTCAAAACAAAGACGACGTGTCCGTCTCGCTAAACCCGGCCACACTTCATATTTATAACTTCGACGCAACGAAGCAGGGCAACAAGGGCGAGCTGCTCGATATGAGCCAATACTCGTACTCCTATTCGTCGGACTACGTGGATCACCACATCAAGGATTACCTAACGATCCACATTCCGGATGAAAAAGGCCTTGTTATCGAGTATACCTACGTTATCCACACGCTCGGCAGCTTCGGTGCGCAGATTTCCAACACGGTGAAGCTCGAGGGTATTACCGAGGGCGAGGTTACCAGCGGCAACACCATTGAGGTGGACTTCACCTCCTCCGGCGCTGTCGCCGGCTTGGACGGTCTTACCTTATATAAGGTAGATAGTAAAAACTATAGTCTGACGTTGCCGGATGCGCAGTTTACGCTGTATAAGTACAACGGCACGACCTATGAGCGCGACCGTGTTGTCACCACCAACGGTGACGGTATCGTCCAGCTGACCGGTCTTACGGAAGGCTACGCCTATCAGCTGGTGGAGACGCGGGCGCCCGAAAACTACCTGCGCGATACCACGCCGTACTACTTTATGATGGCGGGTGCGCAGGAAACGGTTGCACCGAACGATTTCCATGGCGACCTATTACAGCAGGGCGACTCGATCTATCGACCGAACGTTTCTAACTACAGCGAGATCAAGGTGTATAAGGAATGGCGAGACGCCGACGGCTCGACGGTCACCCACGACGGCACGGTGCAGTTTAATTTGTACCGCAAGATCGGCACGCGTGACCCGAACGTGTACTTGTCGGCGCGGATCGAGCAATACACCTCAAACACTAGCGCGACGCCGATCATACACACCTACGGACCTCAACAATACAATCGAGGGGATACCGTCGATTTTGTGGTTACCGTTCCCGATATCTGGCACGGCGATACAGACTTTTCCGCTGACCACGGTAACAACCTATTCAATAACGGTGTGCCGATGACACCTGCGAGCATAGACCGCAGCGAACGCGATACCAGCGGTAATTCGACGATTACCTTTACCTATACGTTCCGTATGGATGATGACGTGAATATCACCGGCAGCTTCGGAACGAAACAATCCCCGGTTTCTAAAGAGGTAGAGATCTCCGCCCATCTCAGCGGAACGACGCTTCCGCCTCCGACGGTCACGACCCAAGACGTATCCGACATTGACTACGCGATCCGCTTCCCGAACGGCGGTTCCGGTACGCTGGTGAGCGACGGCACTGCGGTCAAGAACGACGACCGCTTCCTGCCGAACACGCAGATCGAACTGATCTTGCCGGATGACGTGCCGGGCAAGCACTTTACCGGAAGCTGGAAGATCGTTAAGAGCAGTAACGAGAGCGCGGACGTCACCTCCACCTGCCTAAACGGCAACGTGTTGACGATGCCGGCGTACAGCGTCAAAGCGATAGCGCTGTATGAGGAAGTGGCTGTCGCGAAATACGACGTGTATCTCGTTACCGGCAGACAGGGTGACGGCAACCTCATCGTCACCAAGCTCGGCAGCGCCGACGAGGGAAGCACCGCCACCGTTACGGCGAGCAACCCCGCGGCGGGCATGGAATTCGACACGTGGACGGTCGTGAACAACGTCGGTGGCGAGGTTGTCAACCCCGACGTCGTGTTCACCACGCCGCACAGCGTCAGCACCGACTTTACGATGCCGGGCCACGACGTGTACGTGCGCCCCAGCTATAAAGCGAGAACGCCGTACGGAATCACCGTTACCGCCGCCGACGGCGGCGCGGCTTCCTATCACGTCGATACGGTTGCGGCTGAGAACAACGCCTTTGAGGGCGAGCTGGTCACGCTGAACGTGACGACCGTCCCGACCGGCAAGCTCTTTGATAAATGGGAAATCGTCAGCGCGCCTTCCGGCTTTACGCTTACGAACCCCAAAGACCCGAACGCCACGTTCGAGATGCCGGCGGGCGCGGTATCGCTCCGCGCCACCTTCCGCACCAAGCCGAACAACCTCATTATGAACGGCGACTTCGAGAACGTGGACGGCACGATCACCTCGAGTACCGGCGGTTTTGACGTCGTGGAAGGCGTCGTCGTTTCGAGAGACGGCGGCTTCGAGTGGACGCCGAAAGGCGGCATTAACCAAATCGGCTCAAGCTGGTCGGTGGTGGACGGCGTTCTCGTCTACGATTCGACGAACGCTTCCTCCAATACGAACTGGTTGGCAAAAATTGACCCGACCTATAATAACGGCAACGGCTTGAAAGCCAACACCACGTATACGCTGTTTGCGGACGTGGAGACGAACCGCGACGCGCATTTCTACGTCGGCGTAAAAGAGGGCAACAAGGATTTAGCCAAAATCCCCAACACGGACGGCTACGTCCAATTCACCACCGGCAACGATCCCTCGCTGTATACCATTTTTGTTAAAATGGATAAGAACAATAGCGGCGGCGTCCAATTCTCGGTGGATAACGTCATCCTCGTTGAGGGCGCGGTCACCGAGCCGCCCAGCGGCGAGACGACCTACAACGTGAATGTCGACCCCAACATGGTCGGCGGTACGGTCAGTCCGAGCAAGAGTAAAGCGGCGGCGAACGCGGAAGTGACGCTGACCGCCACTCCGGACGACGGCTACCACTTTGTCAGCTGGAACGTGACCGAACACACCTCCCATAACCCCGTGACGGTCACCGGCAACAGCTTCACGATGCCGGCCGACGCGGTGGACGTTTCCGCGACGTTCGCGAAGAACACCTACAACGTGACGGTAGTCGGCGGTACAAGCTCGCCCACGACCATCCAAATCGGTGGCTCGGTCACCTTGGATCTGGACGAAAGCCTCATCCCGAGCGGTCAGGAGTTTGACCGCTGGGTGATTTCCGGCGACGGCGGCGGTACGTTTACCAACAACGAAATGGGTATGGACCCCGACGCCGGGTTCCATATGAACAAGGCGGGTGACGTCACGCTGACGGCAACGTATAGGCTCCCCGCCTACGACATCACAACGGACGAATATACGACCGCTGCGGTGGGCGGCGAGACGGCGACTGTGGCGCAAGCCAACGACACCGTAACGCTGTCGTATGCGAGCCGCTCGGGCTTTACGTTCGACCACTTCGAGGTGGACGGCGAGCCGATTTCCGGCAACAGCTTCACGATGCCCGCGAAGGACGTCACCGTCACCGCGGTGTATACGGAAGCACCGGTGGGGGACACCGCATCCATTTGGAGTACGATTTCGCTGAAGAACAACACCAACTGCTCGCTGACTGACGGGCTCTCATCTCCGATTTCGTTCCCGATTGGCACCGAAGTGACCTTTACGGTGACGATTCCGAAGGTGTATCAAGCAAATGTTAAGACGGATGCACAACTAATTGCTGTTGCTCCGTTGACGGCTAACGATGTTACCATTACGCCGGACACCATTGAGGTGGGAACTGGTGTAAGCGGCAATTTCCCGGTTACTTACACTTACAAGGTTACGCTGAATGAGGACACCGAGATTGACGGTGAAATCGACAGTAAAGACAAAGGTGCTATCGTCGTTGAAGTAATTACCGGCGGTGGCGGCAGTACCGAATCTACCGAGTCCACCGAATCCACCGGGTCTACGACGGCGGGGATCAAGTGGAAGGACGAGACCACCATCGACCGTATCACGCTGACGTTCTTCGACAAGCTGTGTACGCAATACGGTGTCACGTTCCACAGTTACCAAGAGCTCGAAAGCCCGAAGATCAAGTATCTGGCGGGCACGGTCGGTGCCGATTCCGACGCGTGGGCGACGGCATCGTCCGTTGACGCGACCGACGTTCCGACCGGCCAAGAGATGAGCGGTAAGATGGTCGCGAGCTACGATCCCGACACGTTTACGGTCGGCGACACCACGTCGCTGATCGACCAGCACGACAACGCCTATAAAGTGGAGCTGCCGGTGCTGCCGAACGGCGCCACCTACACCTACCGTGTGGGCGGCACCTACGAGGGCGAAGAAGTGTGGAGCGAGCCGTATACCTTTACGACCCGCGCGGCGAAGACGACCAACCCGGATCTGTCCTTTATCTGGACGTCCGACTCGCAGTACGGCACGGGCAGCGCCAGCAGTAACATCGGTCAGGAGTTCCGCACCGTGCTTACTGCCGCGAAGAGTATGCTCCCGAACCCCGATATGCTGCTTTCCGGCGGTGACTTCACCGACGAAGGACAGTATATGTGGGAGGCGGCGATGCAAATCGGCGCGAACGAAGATTTCTTCGCAAAATACCCGCTGTTTATCGCCGACGGCAACCACGACCAAAAGGGCGGCAGCTACAACGTCGCCAACCTGGTCAACGTGAACGTTGCCGATTCCGGCGGCGCGCACCAGGGTACCGGCGACTACTACTCGTTCGATTACAACCACGTCCACGTGATCGTACTCGACAACGGTGCCGAAAATAATAACAATCTTGACAGCAATATGATGACGTGGCTTGGCCAAGACCTTGCCGCCAATGCCGCCAACACCGATACCGAGTGGACGCTCGTCATGATGCACAAGCCGATCTATACCGCGATCCGTGAGAACGATAACACCACGGCGGCCGGATACAGCGGCTTGAGCACGACCCAGCGCACCGCGCTGGCTCCGCTGTTTACCCAATACGGTGTTGACGTGGTTATGCAGGCGCACGCGCACTTGTATTCACGCACAAAACCGATTGCCGACGCGGTCGGTACGGTGGCAAACACCGGCTGGACAACGTCGACGGAGAATGGCTACACGCTGACGGTGAACCCCGGCGCCCCGATTTATACCTTGCTCGGTGCCGCGGGCCCGCAATCGCTGACGAACTCCAGCCGCGCCCCGCTGCCGTTTGCGGAACAACCGGCGTGTATCGCCCATTCCGAGGACCTGCACGAACACTCCTTCGCCATTTGGCGTATCGCCGGCGACACGCTTTACGTCGATGCCTGCTACGTCAACAGCGGCGGCACGATCAGCACGATCGAGAAGTTCGGTATCAAGAAGAGCAGCGGCGGAGCGACCACCTACAGCGTCAACGTCGCCGAATCGACGAACGGCAGCGTAAGTGCAAGCCCGTCCTCGTCGATCGCGGTGGGAACGCAGGTGACGCTGACCGTTTCGGCGGAAACCGGCTACGAGCTGGATACGCTGACCGTCGGCGGTGTGGACGTAACGTCCTCCGTCACGAACAATACGTATACGTTCTTTATGCCGTCGAACGACGTTGCCGTTTCGGCTACGTTTAAGTCGACCGGCGGCGGGCCGACCACCTACACCGTTTCGGCGGCAGTCGGGCTCAGCCACGGTACGATCGCTTCCGTCAGTCCGGTAACCGCCGAGGCGGGCGACACCATTACGGTGACGCTTTCGCCCGAAACCGGCTATGAGCTGGACGAGTGGGACATCACCGGCGGCATTATCCCGACCGCAACCGGCAACCCGAACGAATACGAGTTCGAGATGCCGGCGAACGACGTTACCGTCTCGGCTACGTTCAAGTCGAGCGGCGGCGGTACGAACCTCATCGTCAACGGCGACTTCTCGCAAGGCACGACCGGGTGGACGAGCAATGGTGCAACGTTCACGGTCTCCGGTGGTGTGGCAACATTCGTAAATGGCAATAAATCGCCGGAAAACGGCGGTCTTTATCAACTTGTGAACTTTATTTCGGGTCACAGTTATACGTTGACCTGCGATATCACGTTGGCGGAGGGAACTAGCCCGGTCAAGTTAAGTCTTGACGGCACGAGTACGCCAAAGACCGACCTTACCGGACATTACAGTTACACCTTTACCGCTGATGGCACTATGAACCAAGTGCGATTTACCGGTGACAAGCGCAACTTCACCATCGACAACGTTGTTCTTATTGACAACGATGCCGGCGGTGGCGGCGGTGGCGAAACGACCACCTACAACGTTTCGGCGGCGACGGGGCTCAGCCACGGTACGATCGCTTCCGTCAGTCCGGCAACCGCCGCGGCGGGCGACACCATTACGGTGACGCTTTCGCCCGAAACCGGCTATGAGCTGGATACGTGGAACATCACCGGCGGCATTATCCCGACCGCAACCGGCAACGCGAACGAATACGAGTTCGAGATGCCGGCGAACGATGTTACCGTTTCGGCTACGTTCAAGTCGAGCGGCGGGGGAACGGATCCGACCGGAAACCTGCTCGATATGACCGCTTCCGCGTGGAGCGGCTCACCGAGCATTAGTGGGAACAAGATGACGATTTCCGCTGAAGGTGTCGTTGTTGCCCAAACGTTTACCACCATTCCGGGTCACACCTACACGGTGACAGGTTATGCTGACAATGGAACAAACGGAGCGCTGACCTTTACTGTTAGTGGTGGCGGCACCGGCAGTCAAGCCTTTGGTGGATATCAAAAAGGCAACCTTTCCATTTCGTTTACGGCGACCGGAACGAGTACGACTTTGTCGATTGACAAGCCGGGTAAATACGATGTCAACATCACCGATCTCCAAGTTCTCGCAGTTCCTGCAAATGCTGATTCTCCCGCGTACATGAACGGTCCGGGAGACGACGATCTGCCGTCCCTCGATTTGGACGGCGCCCGCAGCAATCTGCTGGGGGATGACGAGGGCGTGCTTGTGGAAGGCAGCCCCTTTACCATTACCGCTTCCAACAGTTGGGAGCTGATTCTTGAAAACCTCGTTTCCACAGAGATCATAAACGGTCAAGAGGTTTTCTACGTTTACTACGTTGAGGAAGTGGTCCCCACCGGCGCGGAATTCTCGCTGCTTGGTTACGTTCTCGACGACGACGGCGTCGTCGAAGCTACCAACGACGGAATCACCGACGGTGACATCACTATCGTCAATACCGTCTCTACTGAAGAGCCGGGATATGTTTTGCCGGAAACCGGCGGCGGAGGCAATTGGCCTTACGTTGTGGGCGGCGTTACGCTCATGACGGTCTGCCTATTCGGAGGGGTGGTGATGACACGTCGACGACGAAGAGCCTCCGGATAGGAATGGCGGAAAGCCGCCAGAATCCGACAAATCCCCCGTAGGCGGATGCCTACAAATTCCCCGGTAAGCGGGTGCTTACACTCACCACCGTAAGCGGATGCTTACAAAACCGTAATTTTTCGCCCGTATTGGAGCGTGCGTGGCGAAGAAACGCGGCGAAAGCCGCGAAACCCTGCCGAAAGTCGATACACTCCACTTTCTCCAATCGTTTTCGGCGCAATACATATTGAGAAAGGAAAATCTATTATGAAAAAAACTTTGAAACTCGCCGGCTTGTTGCTGGCCCTCGTCATGGTCATCTCGGCTCTGCCGATTATGGCCTCTGCTGACCCGACTTACACCATTACCGTGAACATTCCGTCCGGCACCGATAACGCCGGCGGCACTACCCACGAAAGTTACACCGCGTGGAAAGTGTTGACCATCGAGTCTTCGACTCCTACGACTGACGGTGAAACCACCCCGACCGAACTTGCAACCGCTACCTATAAAGCGGACGCCGATTGGCTGGAGTTCTTCACCACCGGCTACGGCAAAGATTATTTCGATGTCAGCACCGACGGTCAAAACTACGTCACTTTGAAAGACGGCGTGACTCCGTCTGAAGTTATGCCGGCTATCGCCAAAGAGGCTGTTGCGTACGGGGGCACCAAAGGCCTTACCGGTGTTACCCAGTCCGTTGCCGCTGATGCCACTTCTGTTGCCTTGACTGTTGGCGGTCCCGGCTGGTATGCGGTCAACTCCTCTGTCGGTACCATCTGCATGCTGACCAACAACGACCCGACCGACACCATCAACGACAAGAACAAAGTTCCGACCATTGCGAAAGAGGTTACCTCTATCACCGGCTCTGACGATACCGATACCGTTTCTGTTGGCGATACCGTCAACTACACCGCGACCATTTCGGCGAAAGCCGGTGCGGAAAACTATGCTTTCCACGATAAAATGGATGCCGGTTTGACGCTGGACGCTTCCTCTATCAAAATCGGCGGCACCGCCATTGCTGAGGTTGAGGGTGCTACTCTTGTGAATCCTGCTACCGATGGCGACACCTTTGATATTACCTTTAGCAAAGCATACTGCGATGCTTTGACGGATTCTTCCTCTATCGTTATTACCTACTCTGCGCTCGTTAACGCGGATGCCATCGACGATACCGGCGCTATCGACAACACCGCGAAATTGACCTATGGTGACAACAGCAAGGTGGAGAGCACTCCGGCTTCGGCTGACGTTTACACCTACGGTTTCGAAATCATCAAAACCGACGAGAACAACAAAGTGATTTCCGGCGCCACCTTCGAACTGTACGATGCGGCTACCGGCGGCAACAAAATCCTCCTCACCCAAGACGGTGCTGTCTATCGTCCGGCGACTGCGACTGAAATCGCTGCGACCGGTTATGAGTCTCCCGAAGTTCCGGCGACTACCGCGAAATTCGACGGTTTCGGTAACGGCACCTACTACCTCCAAGAGGTTGCCAACCCGGCTGGTTACAACAAACTGGCGAACCGCGTTGCTGTGACCATCAACGGCAAGGACATCTTCCTGTCCAAAACCTTTGCGGTCGGCGACACCTACATTCCGTATGAGGCGGCTGTTACGGGTTCGGCGAATCCTGAAGACGACAAAGACGAAGTCCTCGGCGACGGCGGTATCCAAATCGTCAACAAACAGGGCTCCGTTCTTCCCGAGACCGGCGGCATGGGCACCACCCTGCTGTACGTTGTCGGCGCGATCCTCGTGATTGGCGCGGGCGT
>JAZUKW010000037.1:0-3442 GCA_045643425.1 Acutalibacteraceae bacterium | reverse complement strand
CATCACGCCTCCCCCTTTCGCTGTTCGCGCAGCCGCGCGAAAAAGGCGGAAAGCTCCGCCCCGCATTCATCCTCCATCACGCCGGCAATACATTCCGGGTGGTGGTTATAGGGATACGAAAACAGATCCACCACGCTGCCGCACGAGCCCGCTTTCGGGTCGCGCGCGCCGTAGATCACACGGTCGGGCCGCGCGTTGATGATCGCACCCGCACACATGGGGCACGGCTCGAGCGTCACGTACAGCTCGCATCCGAACAGCCGCCACCCGCCGAGCGTTTTACACGCCTCGTTGATAGCCTCGATCTCGGCGTGCGCCAGCGCGTTTTTGCCGATTTCCCGGCGATTGCGCCCGCGGCCGACGATCTTGTCGCCTTTGACGATCACCGCGCCGACGGGAACCTCGCCCTCGGCGGCGGCTTCCCGCGCAAGCGCGAGAGCCTCGTTCATAAACGCCTCGTTCATCGCATGACCTCCGCAAACACCGCGGCGGATTGCTGCTCGTCGTTCGTTTCAAACGCGGGAGCCTCGTTTTCTTCCGGATCCATCATTCCCGCAAACTGTACGTTGGTCAGCGTCACCAGCGACATAATCACGAGGAAAATGATGACCGTGACCGCCGAAAACGCCGCGCGACGGCGTTGCCGTTTTGTCAGATAACTGCTGACGCGGTCGCCCACCGGCGGCACGCGCGTCCGATCGCGCATCATCAGCACCGCCGCACCGATGATGCCGAGCAGCGCCTCCGCCGCGAAGAACAGCAGATACCATTTTCCCGTTTCCTCGTCAGCCACGTTCCACAGCCAAAACTCCATCAGAACCGACAGCGTATTGTTGACCGCGTGCAACAGCATCGTCCACAGAATGTTGCCGGTTTTCAAAACGATATAGCCGAACACCAAACCGAGGATAAACGCGAACGGGATCTGATACAGCGTCCCGTGCATCATGCCGAACATCAGCGACGAAAACACGAGCGCCACACCGTCACCGGCAGGGCGCAGTCCCTGAAGCACCACGCCGCGGAACAGCAATTCCTCCAAAACGCCGGGCAGAATGCCCACCGTCACGATATTGAGAAGCAGCGTCGGCACGGTGCCGTCCTGCATTTCCGGCATATCACCCGCCGAAATGCCCACCGATTCGAGCAGCATCAAAATATAGCTGCCGATCATATTGGCGATCACCATCATACCGAGGCCGAGAAGAAGCAAGCCCATACCGAGCGACAGGTCCGTCTTTTGGCGGGGCAGGATCGTCACGTCGCTTTTGCGAAACAAGAACCATCCCACCAGCACAGGGATGCCCATATACAAGATATATTCCGCCATCGTCATCAGCAGATAGCCGACCATTCCCTGCTCCTGCAAGGCGACCGACACCGCCGCCTCTTGGAACCCGCTGGCAAGCATTCCCACCAGCACGTCCGCAAAAACGACAACGATCTGCAATCCTACCGCCAACAGCAGAACAAAACCCACCCGCTCGGCATTCTTGCGGATGCTCCTTTTCTCTTGATCGGCACCGTACTGCCACGACGGATCCACCATATACACGGCGCTCCCTCCTTTTTTGCTCATATAGAAATAGGATACCACAGTTTTTCGAGAATGTAAAGAAAAAAGCACCGCAAAGCGGTGCTTTTTCGTTTCTCTACGTAAAATCGCTGACGATTTGTTTCGGACAGCTCTCCGGCGAATACACAAAGCGGTCGATATGCCCCTCCGTAAGAAAATACCGCGGATTCGGGCGGGACGGCAGCGTAAAATGGCTGTCGATGATCACGAGCTTCACCTTCATCTTTTCCGGCAGGATGCTCTTGATAAACACCCCCGCCGCCTGCCCGACCTTAACGCCCTCGCGCGGCTCGGCCAGCCCCGCCAGATTCGGCGTCAGCTCCACAAAAATGCCATACGGCTCGACCGAACGGACAATGCCCGCCACCGTCTGTCCCTGCGAAAACAAGCGGGCGTTTTCCTCCCACGTGCCGAACAGCTCCCGCTGGGACAGCGTGATCCGCCCGTTTTCGGTGGACGTCACCACCGCCGGGATGTCCTGCCCGACGGCAAGCCGGTCGGCGGGGTGCGCGATCCGGCTGACCGACAGCGCCGCAATAGGAAGCAGCGCCGGCAGTCCGCACCCCACGTCGCAAAACGCGCCGAAGCTTTCGAGCCGCGTCACCTTGGCGGGAATAATATCGCCGGGGATCAGCGTTTCGAGATATTCACGGCGACAGCGCTCCTGCGCGCGGCGGCGCGACAACAGCGCCACCGTTCCCTCCTCGGTCTCCTCGAGCGCCGTCACCACAAAGCTCACCGCTTTGGACACGCGCGCGATCAGCGCAATATCCCGCGTCGTTCCGTCGTCGATCCCGAGCGCGCCCTCCGCGCGCGGGATAAGGCCCGTCACGCCCGCCTCGGAAAAATCGACGTACAGATTGTGGTCGGCATCGCACAAAACCGCACGCGCCTCCAGCACGCGTTCCTCCTCCATGGCTTGCCGCAGACCCTCCACCGAGCCGATCGCCTTGCGGTTTTCATAGTAATCCACCCGAATGCCTTCGGGCAAAAATAAACGGTTCATCTTTTCGTCCTCCCTTTTTAGTCCTGCTATAACCCTATGCAGGAGGGAGGAAAAAAAGACGGACCGTCCTCATGAAATTATACGTCCGGCGGCGTAAACGTCGTCTCCGGCTCGACGCCCTCGTTTTCTTTGACCACAAACGCGCACAGCGCCTCCAAATCGGCAAGCGAGTGCAGCTCCCCCGCGCGGCGGCGAAACTCCGCAGCCCCGCGCAGCCCGCGCATATACCACGCGGCGTGCTTGCGGATTTGTAACACCGCCACCTTTTCGCCCTTGAACGCGGCGGTCATCTCCGCCTGACGGTACAAGACCGCCATCCGCTTTGCCACCGGCGGCGGCAGCAGCCACCGCTCGTGGCCGAGATAGGCGTTGATCTCGGCAAACACCCACGGCGCACCGAGCGCGCCGCGCCCCACCATCACAAAATCGCAGCCGGTCTGCTCATACAGCTTAGCGGCGGCGCGCGCGTCATACACGTCACCGTTGCCGATCACGGGAATGGACAGCGCCGTTTTCACCTCACGGATGCCGCTCCAATCCACCGGCGGTGCATACATCTGGTCGCGGGTGCGCGCATGGACGGTCACGGCCGCCGCGCCGTTTTGCTCGCATTCTTTTGCGACCTCAACGGCATTTTTTTCGTCCTTCGAGTACCCGAGCCGCATTTTCGCCGTCACGGGAACGTCCACCGCGTCCGCCACGGCTTTTACGAGCTTTCCGCAAAGCGCCGGCTCGCGCATCAGCGCGCTGCCGCAGTGGTTGCCGGCGATTTTCGGCGCGGGACAGCCCATGTTGATGTCGATCCAATCGGGACGTGCGACCTCGACGGCGATCTGCGCCGCGTCGTACATAATGGCGGG
>JAZUKW010000036.1:0-3410 GCA_045643425.1 Acutalibacteraceae bacterium | reverse complement strand
TTCGCAGGGCGCGGCGGTTTTACGCCGTTGAAATTGCATTAAGATATGCCTTGCTTTCGACATATCCTGCTCACCATCGCATAGTGTCTCCACTATTTTGCGGCAGCAATCCATATCCCCGTGGTAGCCTCACCTACCGGGTAGTATTCTGTTTTCGCACTCTCGTGCTTTATTACAATACTCTATTTTACCGCGTTTGTCAACAGTTTTTTTATCGAGTCGGCGGCGGGAAATTTTGTCGGCGGAATGCCTCTTGACGAACGGCGGTTTTTTCGTTACAATAGAGACAGAAAAACGAAAGCAAGGAGCGTGTTTAGTATGAGTGAAGAATTCGATCCGAAATCCGTCGATCAGGATATCGAAACCGACGAGGTCAACGATTGGGGTGACGACGATTATACCCCCGAATACGTCAACGTCACCGGCGAAGACGGCGTGACCTATTCGTTCGAGAAGCTGGATGCCGTCGAAAACGAGGCCGGCCGCTTTTTGGCGCTGTTGCCGGTCTACGAAAACGATGAGGACGCGCTGTCCGGCGACGGCGAGCTGATCATCGTTCAGGTCATCGAGGACGGCGACGGCTTTATGCTGGCGCCGGTGGAAGATGACGAGCTGTATGACGAGCTGGCGACCGCGTTCGAGGAGCGCCTCTCGGACTTTTACGATATTCAAAGCGAAGACTGAACCGTGCATCCTGCCCGGTGCGCGAACTGTCGTATTTTAACCCTATCACATGGTGTATAAGGGAGCCTTTCTCTGGGAGCGGATGGCAGGCCTCCCCGCTTTTGCGGGACGTTGGAAGCCGTGAACCTCGCAGGCGGTACCCACTTGCTGTTTTTCGATAGCAGGTTACCATTACGACATTACGGCCGGGTGGGATCCTTTTTTTACGCATAATTTCCCCCGCCGACGGCATACACATACCATAGAAAAAAAGGAGTGGTATTCGTATGTTCGTTGTTTCCGTAAAAACCACCGGCCGTCGGCTGTGCGCCGCCGTTGCCACGGTGGCACTCGCGCTGTCCGTGCTGGCGCTCGCGCTGTTTTTGCCGAAAACCGGCACCGCGGCCGCGGTTGCCGCCGTCACCGCCGACGATCAACAGCATTTTTTGCGGTCGCTCGGCTACGCGACAAACGGCGCGCCTCTCTCCACCGAGGAGGTCCGCCTGCCCGACAACCCGCGGGATTCCTCCTTCGTGGCGTATAACGCGTTGCAGCTGGAGGCGGGATTCAATCTGCTTCTCTACGGCGGAAAAACCGTAAAACGCACCGCATGGAGCGTCAAAGCGGACGACGGCGCCGCGTATACGGCGCACCTCTACGTATTTAAAGAAAAAATCGTCGGCGGGGATCTGACCGATCCGAAAACCGGCACCCAAAAAGCGCTGACCAAGGTCTCCCGTGAGGAGTAGCGCGGAAAGGACGTTTATGAAACCGCAACGGCTGGACAAGTTTATCTCCACCCAAGGGGCGCTCACCCGCTCGGTGGCTACGTCGCAAATTCGGCGCGGCAACGTCACGGTGAACGGCACCGTTTGCCGCGATCCGTCGGCGAAAATCGACCCCGAAAAGGATACGGTGTGCCTGAACGGCGCGCCGCTTTCCTACAACGAGCATCTGTATCTGATGCTCCATAAGCCGGCGGGCATTCTCTGCGTCTCCCGCGATCCGAACGCCGAAACGGTTTTAGACCTCGTGCCGCCGTCGCTCCGACGCGCCGGGATGTTCCCTGCCGGTCGGCTGGACAAGGATACCACCGGGCTGGTGCTCATCACCGACGACGGCGAGTGGGGACATCGGCTCACCTCCCCCAAGCATCTCGTGGAAAAGGTCTATCTTGCCCGCGTGGACGCTCCCGTCTCCGACGAGGTGATCGCCGCGTTCGCCGCCGGCACCCATCTTCCGGACGGCACGCCCTGCGCCCCGGCGAAGCTGCGTGTGATCGAGGACGGCGCCGAGCCGCTGTGTGAGGTGACCGTCACCGAGGGGAAATATCATCAAATCAAGCGGATGTTCGGCACCCACGGCATCGGTGTCAACGCGCTGCACCGCCGTTCCATCGGTGCGCTCACCCTGCCGGATGACCTGAAAGAGGGCGACGTTGTCGCGCTGACCGACCTCCAAAAAGAGGCTGTTTTTAAGGAAAAAGCATAAAAAAAGGCATATTTTGCCGAATTATTATGAAATATTCCCAAACCGAGCGCCGAAAATTCGTCCATTTGCGGGGTGGACTTTTTTCTTTAAATCTGTTATAGTATTCCTTGTGAGCAAACGCTCTATCCCGCGATTTCGCGGTAAAAATAAGGAGGTTCCACCATGGCAAGTGTATCCCTGAAAAACATCTACAAACGTTATGCCGGCGGCGTGACTGCCGTTTCGGACTTTAACCTGGAAATCAAAGATAAAGAGTTCTTGGTTTTCGTCGGCCCTTCCGGTTGCGGTAAATCCACCACCCTGCGTATGATCGCGGGTCTGGAGGAGATCTCCTCCGGCGAGCTGTACATCGGCGACCGCCTCGTCAACGACGTCGCCCCGAAAGATCGCGACATCGCGATGGTGTTCCAGAACTACGCTCTGTATCCGCACATGACCGTGTTCGATAACATGGCGTTCGGTCTGAAGCTCCGCAAGACCCCGAAAGAGGAAATCAAACGCCGCGTCGAAGAGGCTGCGCGCATCCTCGACATCGCCCACCTGCTCGACCGTAAACCGGCCGCGCTTTCCGGTGGTCAGCGTCAGCGTGTTGCCCTCGGTCGTGCGATCGTCCGTGAGCCGAAGGTCTTCCTGCTTGACGAGCCGCTGTCCAACTTGGACGCGAAACTCCGCGCCCAGATGCGTACCGAGCTCTCGAAGATCCACCAGAAACTCGGCACCACCTTCATCTACGTTACCCACGACCAGACGGAAGCCATGACCATGGCCGACCGTATCGTCGTTATGAAAGACGGCTTCATTCAGCAAGTCGATACCCCGCAACACCTGTACGATCTGCCGTGCAACACCTTCGTCGCCGGCTTCATCGGCAGCCCGCAAATGAACTTCATCGAGTCCAAGCTCATCAAAAAGGGTGACGACTTCTACGTGCAGTTCGGTTCGGAAGACACCAAAACCAAACGCGGCGTGAAATACGACATCAAACTCCCGCCGGAGAAAAACGCCAAAGGCGCTCTGGACGAGTACGTCGACAAGCTGGTTCTCATGGGTATCCGTCCGGAAGACGTCCACGACGAGCCCCGCTACCACGAGTCGATGAAAGAGAACACCTGCGACGCCGACGTCGAAGTCACCGAGCTTATGGGTGCCGAGACCTTCCTGTACCTCAACATCGAGGGCCTCAACTTCACCGCGCGCGTCGAGCCGACCTCGACCGCTCACCCGGGCGACACCATCGACATCGTGCTGGATGCTCC
>JAZUKW010000035.1:0-7824 GCA_045643425.1 Acutalibacteraceae bacterium | reverse complement strand
GATTGATATGGCGGAGCATCTACTCCGGCAAAAGCCACCAGTGCTTTCTTGGAGGTAAAACGGCGTATATCTCCAATATCTGCAATTAATTGTGGTGCAGTTAATTTACCAACTCCATACATACTGATTACTGTGTTGTATTCTGGTAGTGTTGAAGCAATTAGATTCATTTTGTTTTGTATATTAGCCAAAGATTCTGATACTGTTTGCAATTGTTTTACGGCTGTTGAAATAAGAGCTTTTACCATATCATTTGAAGCTAAAACAGTCTTTGCGTTACATGCAGAATCATATATGTTGGTGGCTTTTTTCTCTGAGTATTTGTAGTGATGTTTTTTACACCATTTTTCATATTTGATACAAAACGCTTTCTTGGAGAACTTAGAAACACAATGAGCATGCCAAAACGTTTCTGTGAAATCAAGCCATTTTTCGCGGCCTTCAATGGTTGTATGAGAGGCAAACAATGCGTTGATTCCTGGGAATGTTTGATCCGTTAACGATATCAAGTTGTTTTTTAGAGCCGTTTTTGTTGATACTAATTGTTGTGATTGCCGGTGATAAATTTTCAATATTTGTCTTGTCTCGTCTTCTGGAATATACTTAGGTAAGTCAAGCCAACGATCAAGAGCATATGCAGCAATCTTCAATGCGTCTTTTTTGTCGGTTTTGGCTCGTCTAAGGCTGTTGTTTCCGTAGTCATGAATAAGCAATGGGTTGATTACGGAAACAAAGAAGCCTGCTTCATACAGCGCATTCGCAATGGGTGCATGATAGTTTCCTGTGTATTCCATTACTACTCGAGACTCTCCTTCGATTGAAGATAGTTTGATAATCAAGGCTTTTAAATCTTCAATAGAATGAGTTGTATCAAACGGAGTTAATACAATTTCTCCAAAGGGTCTCAAAACAGCAACAGTACTTTTCCCTTTGGATACATCAATGCCGATAGCATTCATATGGAACCTCCTTAAATTGAATTTGTTTTACTGGAAGCCATCCTTAATTCATTACCGATTCAATCTATTTGGTGACACGAACGCTATGGCTCAACCTACTTAAAACGAACGCTGCAATGAGAGGATGGTTGACAGTCTCACCCGCGGACGTGAAAGTCCTAGTATGTCATCGTCAACCAGTTATTCTCTCATTATAGCTTAGGTAAAGAAAAGGAAAACCCGGCTGGTTGCCGGGTCTCGGTTCCTTATTTAATATGGTAATAGTATATCATTTATTATCAGGGGAAAATCGTGGGCGGCATATATGACGACAGATTTTTGGTTAAGCCTGTTGAATCTGCAATCAGGTTAATGCCCAATGCAGAGTATGAATTGCCATATGAAGGTGCAAAGGAAATGCTGTTGGTTGATCAGATAGAAAACAAGGATTTCCTGGCAGAGCTCCTTAATGCTATGTATGAAGAATTACCGACATCAAAGGCAAAGAAGAAACGATAAAAAATACGCATTAGAAAAGAGCCTTGGGCAAATGCCCAAGGCTCTTTTCGTATGGAAAAACAGAGGAGGAAAAATCGTTTACGCGGCGGGCTGCGTTTGTGTTGCGGCAGTCGCGGTCGTCGATCCGAAATCGGCGGGGAGCTCGGTGTATTCGACGATTTCGCCGTCTTCAACGACGTCGTCGCTCAAGTCACCCTCGACGAAGTCGTCAAGGAAGTAGGACAGACCTGACAGAACGGCGGGGAGCTCGCCGTCTTCCAGCGAAATGTAGAAGGAAGTTTCAAAGTCGCTTTCGTTGCCGTCCTCGTAACAGTTGTGTCTTGCCAACACGGAAAGATATTTTTTCGAGGTGCTGAACTCTTTGGTGGGACAGTCGGCAAGATAGTCGATGGCGTCGTTCCACGCTTTGATCGCGGCTTGGATCTCTTCGTCGGCGAACTTGTCGGCGTCGGGGTTTAGGTACGCGCCGTTGCTGCTATAGAAGAGATTGCGCCCCGAGAAGCTGACGTTTTCCACAAAGCAATGGTCTTCAAAGAGGTTCAGCGAGAGGTAAAGAGTCTGCGAGTCGGCATTATCTTGGTTATAGTCGGCGGGCATCTGCATTTGCTCTTTGAATTTCTCGGCGTCAAAATCCTTGTAAACGTAGGATTGCACCAGCTTGAGCGCTTTAGGCGTCAGCTCGCTGATGGGAAGCTCAAGATTCAGCGTTTGGCCGTTTTGCGGAATGCTAACGAACAAAACAAAGAAATTCTGATCGGTGTAGTTACCGTCTTCGAATTGCGCGATCCATTTTTCCGCGTCTACGGTTTTCAGCTCTTCCCGGATGGTGTTATACAGCTCGCGGCGCTGATCGACCGAGAACATGGTGGTGACGATGTAGCCGTCGCCGTAGGAAGAGGTGGCGAAGCTCTTTTTGAATTCCGGCAGGTTCGTATACACGTCCTTGTAGGCGGGAAGCGAGGTCAGCGTGGTTTTCAGCGTTTCGCTATCGTGCGCCGAAATGGGGATCAGACGAGTGAGAGTGTGACCGCTCTTGGTCACAAATTTGATTCTTGCCCAATTTTCTTCGATGGAATAGGTGTACTCGTCATCGGTGTCGATTTTCTGGACCTTGGTTTCGAGCGCGTCGGTTGCGATCTTAATGCACGCTTTGTCGGTGATCGGCAGGTCACCGGTCTTTTCGTTGTAGTAATACCGATAGTTGGCGCCGAAAATCGTATCGTAGTCGTCATCGACGTCGTAACGTCCGCCAAGCTTTTCAACGTAGATTTGCTTCACGTTTTCCGCTTTTGGCACGTCGTTTAAGAGAAGCCCGTAGAAGCCCTTGGAGAGCAGCACACCGGCGATACACGCCGCCGCAACGATGAGCAAACCGGGGATGATCTTCACCATATAGCGCACCGTGCGGGTGGAGAGCAGCTCGTACATAAAGTAGACGATGATGGCGACGATGTAGCCAATCACGTAAAGAAGAATTTCTTCCGCATCCGTCGGCGGCTCGCTGATGAGCAGAAGCGTCAGCGGGGACGCCACGGCGCAGGTCAGCACAATGCGGTGGAACGCCTGCATTTTGCGGGAGGGAGCGGGGTTGCCCGCCGCCTCGCTCGGACGGCGCTTAAAGAGGAACAAACCGAGCGCCAAATAGAGCAGCGCGAGCACCGTGGTATAGAGAAGTGCCCGACCGTTAAAGGGATACAGCCCGGAGTCGCCGCCGAGGGCGCTTCCGAAGAACAGATTAAACAGCATATTGAACGGGCCAAACGGGAAAGAGAGCGTCGCCGTGGGAATGATGTCGTAGGAGAACGCGGCGTTGACGATCGTCATAAAGAAGCGGGGGAGAAAGAGAATGAGCAGCGACACGATGCCGTTCGAGAACAGCGTGCCGGTGACGGTCATCGCGAGGAAAATCGCCGATACGATCAGCAGCGACAGCACGATGACGTTAAGAATGCCGGAGAACACGAGGCTCATATCGATGGTGAGAAACCGCACAAGGAACAGGCGATACAGCAGCGCACCGCACAGAGTCGGTACCACCGCGAAAATCACGATCCACGTCATAATGGCGGCAAGGAACGAGATCGCCACGCATTGACGCGGCTGCGGGATCGCGTGGTAGAAGTCGCTTTGGTTGCGTTTGTTGAGGAAGTTAAAAAGCACAAGCGTCAAAAGCGGCGCGCAGACAAGAAACGTGAGCACCAGCAGCGGGTTGAGGATCGTGGGGTCGAGGACCTCCTGACCGGTCGGCTGGGATTGGGCGACTTCGATACAGCTTTCGGCAAAGCCGATGCCGAGGGCTAAAAACATAAACACGAGCGGCACGATACCGCACACGCGGATTTGGCGAAGCGCCTCGCGGTAGAGCTTAAAGGAGAAAATACTGTTCTTTTTCATCTTATTGCGCCTCCTTTTCGAGAACTTCCTGGAACGAATAGCCGAGGTTCGCCATCTCGAAGGTAAAGACCTCCTCGAGGGTCAGCGGCAGCACGTCTAAAAGAACGGGGTTCATCGCTTGCAGCCGCGCCACGATCTCGTCGCGGTTGCCGCGGATGACAAGGCTGAACACCGAGCCGACCTGCTTGCATTGAGCAACACCGAGGCCGTCGAACGCATCCGGCGAGGGCAGCGCGGGAAACGCGATCTGCACCTTGAAAAGCGAGGTTTTGAGGTTTTGCACGTCGCTTTGAAGCACCAGGCCGCCGAGGTGGAGGAGTGCCAGCTGGTCGCCCACGTCCTCAAGCTCGCGCAGCGAGTGGGACGTGATGATCGCGGTCGCGCCGCGCTCGGCAACGTCGTTGTAGATCAGGCTCTTGACAAGCCCGCGCATCACGGGATCGAGCCCGTCGAACGTTTCGTCAAAGAACAGGTAGTCGGGGCGGCAGGACAGCGCAAGCAAAATCGCCGCCTGACGGCGCATACCTTTCGAGAAATGCTGGATCGGTTTTTTGGGGTTTAATCCGAACGATTGGAGCAAATAGTTAAACCGCTCGTCGTCAAAGTTCGGGTAAATCGCGCGGTAGAGGTCGCGCATACGGAAAATCGACGCGCCCTGCAAGAAGAACAGGTCGTCGGACACAAAGGCGATACGGGATTTGACGGCGGGGTTTTCAAACACGTCCTCGCCGTCGATTTTGATGGTGCCGTGTTCGCCTTTATACACGCCGGAAATCAAGCGCAAAAAGGTGGATTTACCGGCGCCGTTCGAGCCGACCATACCGTAAACGCATCCGCTCGGAATGGTGCAGGTCACGTTGTCAAGCGCGGTGAAATCGCTGAATTTTTTGGTTAAATTGGTGACTTCGATCATACGTCACACTCTCCTTTCAAAGACGCAGCGGCAAGAGCCGTAAGCCGCTCGCACAGTTCTTCTTTTTCGACTCCCGCCAAAAACAGCTCGCGAACGAGGTTGTCAAACGCGTCGAGCTGGTTGCGTTTGGTTTGGCAAAGCAGGTCGTATGCCGCGGGGGAAATGAAGTTGCCTTTGCCGGGAGCGGCTTGGATAATGCCGCGCCGATCCAGCTCGATATAGGCTTTTTGGATGGTGTTGGGGTTGATCGACAGCGTAACGGCGAGCGTTCTCACCGACGGCATTTGGTCACCGGCCTTGAGCGTACCGGTCAACACCAGCGTTTCCGTTTGCTCGACGATTTGCTCGTACACCGGCTTGCGGGAGAGGGGTTCGATCCGAAACATAGCGCATCTCCTTTCGTTGGTTTTGTGTTTAACTGTATTATCACGAATAGTACACCTATACAGTACCACCGTTTTTAGGAGTTGTCAAGCATTTTTGCAAAAAAATTAAAAAAAGAGGACTTGCCAAACGGCGGGAAATGGGGTATACTAATAGGGTAATAAATAGCAAAGGAGAAACGATTATGGCGATTACCAAAGATATGTTTATCGGCGAAATTTTGGATGCTTACCCCGAAACCGCTCCCGGCTTTGTGGCGATGGGGATGCACTGCCTGCATTGCCCGTCTGCCCGCGGCGAAACGCTGGCGGAGGCCTGCGCCGTCCACGGTGTGGATGCGGACGAAATGCTCCAAAATCTGGAAGCAATGGTGAAATGAGAAAAGCGGGGAGCGTCCCCGCTTTTTTTCGCAAAAGAGGAAAGGGGTGATCGCGTGGCGACACTCGGAGCGCGGCTCAATTTGGTCGCGTCGTTTGTGCGGCAGGGCGCGCGTGTGGCGGACATCGGCACGGATCACGCCTATCTGCCGGTGGAGCTTGTGAAAAGCGGCGTCTGTAAGAGCGCGCTTGCGTGCGATTTGCGCAAAGGGCCGCTTGAAAACGCCAAAGCCCACGTAAAAAGCGCGGGCCTTGCGGACAAAATCGAATGTCGCCTCGGCGACGGCTTGTCGCCTGTGAAAGCGGGCGAGGCGGACGACGTCGTGCTTGCCGGTATGGGCGGTGAGACGATCGCCGCGATTTTAGCCGTGTGTCCGTTTATCCGCGACGAACAACTGCGCGTGATCGCGCAGCCGATGACCCATCCGGAGGATCTGCGCCGCTTTTTGTGGGATAACGGGTTTGCCATCCGCGCGGAAACCGCCGTGACGGAGGACGGCAAGGCGTATCTTGTGCTTTGCGCGGAGTATACGGGCGAAAATTCGTCCGCGACCGACACCGACTGCTACGTCGGAACGATCGCCCCGTCGGCCGCGGCAAAAGCGTATCAAAAAAAGCGGCTGACAGCCGCCGAAAAGCGGCTTGCGGGGCTTTGTGCCGCCGGCGAAAACGAGGAGGAACAGCGCGTGTGGCGAGAGATCGTTACCCGCTTAAAGGAGGAAGTCGGATGAAAACTGTGGACAACATCTTGACCGTATTGGACGGTATGGCGCCGCTCTCCACCGCGGAGGAGTGGGATCACGCCGGTTTTCAGGTCGGCGATTTGGAAGCGCCGGTCACAAAGGCGCTCGTTTGTTTAGACGTGACTGAGGCGGCGCTCAACGAAGCGCAAACAATCGGCGCGGAGCTGATCATCAGCCACCATCCGCTTTTGTTTTCGCCGCTGTCGGAGCTTCCCGCCGATCATCTCATCTATAAGCTCGCGGTGGCGGGGATCTCCAACGTCGCGATGCACACAAATTTGGATAAAGCGCGGGGCGGCGTGAACGATTGCCTCGCCGCTGCGCTCGGACTTTCCGATTTGCGCGAGGCGTACGGCCTCGGCCGGATCGGAACGCTCGAAACGCCGCTGTCGCCGAAAGAATTTGCTGTAAAGGTGAAAACCTTGCTCGGTACGGCGGTGCGCGTCAAAGAGGGAAGTGGCAACGTCAACACCGTCGGGCTGCTCGGCGGCGCGGGCGGCGACGTGTTAGAGACGGCTGAGGCGGCGGTCGCCGATGCGTTCGTCACCGGCGAAATCAAGCACCACCAATGGCTCGCCGCCCCGGACGTCACGGTGGTGGATGCGGGGCATTATTTTACCGAAAACGTGGTGGTCGAGCCGCTTTGTGCGGCGCTTTCGGCAAAACTGCCGGACGTGGAGTTTATCCCGTTCCTCGCCACTGCCCCCTATGAAACGATTTAACCGTAAAGCAAAATCACTTTACATAAAAAGGAGATAGCCATGGCACTTGACGGAGCATTTTTGCGGGCGCTTTCCCGCGAATTATCCGAAAAGTTAACAGACGCGCGCGTCGATAAGATCCACCAACCCCAAAAAGAGGAGTTGGTGTTTTGCCTGCGCGGAAAAAGCGGTGTGCAAAAGCTGCTGTTCTCGGTGCGGGTGGGGTCGCCGCGGGTGCATCTGACCGAAAACGTGCCGGAAAACCCCGCGTCGCCGCCGATGTTTTGTATGCTTTTACGCAAACACCTGCAAGGCGCAAAGCTCGTCGCCGTGCGTCAAACGGGGTTTGAACGCGCCCTCTTTTTCGATTTTGCCACCCGCAACGAAATGGGCGACCCGGTGACGCTGACGCTCGCGTGCGAGATGATGGGGCGCAACAGCAATTTGGTGCTGTTTAACGCCGACACGAAAAAAATCGTCGATGCGGTGCGCCGCGTCGATTTTGAAACGTCCGAAACCCGACCGATCTTGCCGGGAGCGCTGTATCTTCCGCCGCCGACGATGACGGGCAAGCTTGACGTATGTGACGCGAGTGCGGATGCGGTGGTTTCCCGCCTCAAAACCGGGGCGGACGGCGCGCTGTGCGAGTTGCTTTTAGGAGCAACGCAGGGACTTTCGCCGCTTCTTTGCCGCGAGGCCGCGGTGGTCGCGATCGGCGCGACCGATACGCCGCTGTCGCTTTTAACCGACGCGCAATGGCAAAAGCTCGCCGCCTATCTCGAAAAGGTGCGCGAGGTGGCGCTTTGCGGGCAATCGCGCCCGTATCTTCTCTATAAGCCCGACGGCGCGCCGCTG
>JAZUKW010000034.1:0-11559 GCA_045643425.1 Acutalibacteraceae bacterium | reverse complement strand
AGCGCCGGCAAAAGCCCGCACGCGATACGCGGCACAAGGCAGGTGATAAACAGCAAAACCGCCTGCTTCCACCCGAGGCTGATAAGCAGCGCACCGAGCGCGTCGATGCCGAAAAGCCCCGTCGCGAACGACGTCAGCCCGAACACCGTACCGAGTACCAAGCCCGCTTTGACGCCGCAAACCGCCGCGCCGATCGCGACCGGAAGCGTCAACAGCGTCAGCTTAAAGGGCCCGACAGGGATATACCCGATGCCGGTGACGGTCATCAAGATGAGAAGCGCCACCAAGATAGAGATAACGGTCAACTGAAACGTAGACGATTTCATTTTTCATTCCTCCTGCTGCTGCTCCGAACGGATACAGCGCAATTTTTTATAAACACCACCCTCGCGGCATTGGCTTTAACTCCGAAGCGGTAGTCCTGCCGTTGCCAAGGCGGAATTTAACGGTTTTTCTCGTAAATAAGGCGAAGGCCGGTCAGCACCAGACGATCGTCGCAAATAAGCTCGCGGCGGCAATACGGCACGACGGTACGCGCAAGGCCGCCGGTAACGACGATTTTGCAGGGCGCGCCGATCTCCTCCTCCACGCGGTCGGACATCTCGTCGATCATCGAGGCGGTGCCGTAGATGATGCCGGATTGCATCGAGTGGACGGTGTTGCCGCCGATCACGTGGGGCGGCGCGTCCAATTTGATACGCGGGAGCAGCGAGGCTTTATCGACGAGCGCGTTTAGTGAAGTGTTGACACCCGCCATAATGACGCCGCCGAGGAAGTCGCCCTCTTTGCCGACGGCGGAGATGGTGGTCGCGGTGCCTAAATCCCACACGATCGCGGGCGCGCCGTACTGCGCCACCGTTGCCACCGCGCCGACAAGCAAGTCCGCGCCGAGCTGGGCGGGGTTATCGAGCCGCACGGCGACGCCGGTTTTGACACCGGGCGCGACAACGAGCGTGTCGATCCCGCAGATGAGCTTGACTGCTTCTTTTAAACGTGCCTCCACGTTCGGAACGACGGAGCACATGATCGCGCCGTCAAAGGAAGCGGCATCCACACCGTAGAGTTTTAAAATATCCGACAGCTCCACCGCGTATTGGTCACGCATTTTCTTGTGGTCGGTGGCGATACGCGATTCCACCAGCAGCTTGTCGCCGTCGAACACGCCGACGGTGATGTTGGTGTTGCCCAGATCCAACGCAAGCAGCATAGCCGTTTCCCCCTTTGTCATTTTTTCACCGACAGTATAGCACACGCCGTTCGGCATTTGCAAGGTTTTTCAAAAAAATGTATAATTTCGGGCTTTTTTCGCACAATACCGAAGAAAAAAGGAGTGAGGGCTTTGGAGCTGAGTGCGAAAGAATACAAGAAAATGACCAAAATCACCGTTCCCCGCTCGAAGGTGTTGACCGACTGCTTTAACGCCTTTGCAGTAGGCGGTTTCATCTGTGCGCTCGGCGAGGCGGTAACGGAGCTTGCGGCAAATGCGGGTGTCGAAGAAAAAACCGCCGCCTTATGCGGCTCGCTGGCGCTTATCTTTTTGGCGGTGCTGTTGACCGGGCTCAACGTGTTCGACAAGATCGCCAAGCACGCGGGCGCGGGCACGATCGTGCCGATTACCGGCTTTGCCAACGCGATCGCCTCCCCTGCCGTGGAGTTCAAAAGCGAGGGCTTCGTCCTCGGTATGGCGGCGAAGATGTTTTCGGTGGCGGGTCCGGTGCTGGTTTACGGCATCTCCGCCTCGGTGATCTACGGCGTGATTTTGTGGCTGGTCAGTTTAGGCTAAAGGAGGAACATGATGGCAGAACGAATTGGCGGCGGTACGATCGAATTTTCGGCGCGGCCGCGCGTGCTCGGACACGCGGCGGTGGGCGGCAAAAAAGAAAGCGAGGGCCCGCTTGCGGCGGACTTTGACAAGCTGTTTTCGGACGATACGCTCGGCGAGGATACGTGGGAAAAGGCGGAAAGCCGTCTTGTGACCGAGGCATTTTCGGCGGCGCTCAAAAACGCGGACGTGGATAAAGCGGAGCTGCACGCGGTGTTCGCGGGCGATCTCTTAAACCAATGTATCGCCTCGACGTTCGGGCTGCGGGAGTTCTCGCTCCCCTTTCTCGGTCAGTTCGGCGCGTGCTCGACCATGGCGCAAACCCTGCTCGCCGCCGCCACGTTCGTAGACAGCGGCGCGGCGGACGTGTGTGCCGCCGTGACCTCCTCCCACTTTTGCACCGCCGAACGGCAGTTCCGCTTTCCCCTGGAATACGGCGGTCAGCGCACCCCCACCTCCCAATGGACGGCAACAGCGGCAGGCGCGGCTGTCGTCGGCATCGGCGGGCGCGGCGCACGGATCGCGGACGGCTGTATCGGGCGGGTGATTGACCTCGGCGTTACCGATATGAACAATATGGGCGCGGCGATGGCACCCGCCGCCGCGGACACGCTCGCGCGCTATTTCCGCGACACAAAAACGAAGCCGACCGACTACGAGCGCATCGTCACCGGCGACTTATCGGCGGTGGGCGGCGCGCTGTTGCGCAAGCTGCTCCGAAAAGAGGGGTTCGACCTCGGCGACCGCTACACCGACTGCGGACTGCTGCTCTATGACCGCAAGACGCAAGACGTGCACGCCGGCGGCTCGGGATGCGGGTGTTCGGCGGGCGTGTTATGCGGGCATCTTTTAAACCGCTTCGACCGCGGCGAATTATCGGATTTTCTGTTCGTCGGCACAGGGGCGCTTATGTCCCCCACGTCGTGTCAGCAGGGCGAAAGCATCCCCGCCGTCGCCCACCTTGTGCATTTTATAAGGGATTAAAAAAACGCCTTTGGAGGTTTCTCCAAAGGCGTTTTAGAGTTTCGGTTAATCCCGACGGCGACCGCCGACAATGATGATGAGTCGCAGAAGCTGCATGATCGCGGTGGCGAGTGCCGCCACGTAGGTCATCGCCGCGGCGCGCAGCACCTTGCGCGAGCCGGCAAGCTCTTCTTTGTTGAGCAGGCCGCAATCCTTAATAGCGGCAAGGGCGCGGTTGGAGGCGTTAAACTCGGTCGGCAGGGTGACGAGCTGGAACACCACGCACAGCGAAAAGCAGACAACGCCCGCCATCGCCAGCATAAAGCCGAGATCGCCGAGCCCGCTGACAGCCGCGAGCAGCAAGCCCGCAATAATGAGCGGCATCGACAGCTTCGAGCCGATGTTGGTCAGCGGCACGATCGCGGTACGAATTTTGATCGGGGCGTAGCCGACCGCGTGCTGGATCGCGTGACCCGCTTCGTGGGCGGCAACACCGATCGCGGCGGTAGAGGGGTTGTCGTACACCGCGTCCGAAAGCCGAATGACGTTGGCGCTCGGGTCATAGTGGTCGGTCAGCTCCCCCGCGATATGCTCGATGCGAATATGCTGCAAGCCGTTGGCGTCCAGCACACAGCGCGCCGCCTGCGCACCGGTCATCCCGCACAGAGAGCGCTGTTGGGAATATTTTTTAAACGTCGAATTGACCGAAGCGCTCGCCCACAGCGAAAAAATCACCGCCGGAAGCACCAAAAGAATATACGTCCAGTCGATTCCGTAAACCGGCATTGTCGTTCCTCCTGAAATTCAATATAGGGATAGTATACCCCAAAACCGCGCTTTCGTCAAGAGGCGGCAAGCGGAATACATCGGTGCAATTTTTCCGCAATCTGAAAATTCCTCTTGCAAACGACCGAAACCTGTGGTATAATACCTTTTGCTGTGCAGGCGTAGTTTAGTGGTAAAATGGCGGCTTCCCAAGCCTCAGTTGTGGGTTCGATTCCCATCGCCTGCTCCAAAAAAGGAACAGTCCCGCCAGGGACTGTTTTCTTTTTTTATAAGGATGGGAATCGAAACGAACTCCAAACGCCGTGAGCGAAGCGAACAAGGTGTTTGGGAGCAACCGTCCGGTGGAAGGTTGCGTCACGTGAGTCAAGATTCCCATCGCCAAACCTGATTGTCTTGACGAACCCCGATTTTCTGTGCTATACTGTTTTCATAAACGAAAGAGGGCGATTTTATGGCGGCGTTTTCCTGCGATACCTGCGTGTTCTACGTCTATGACGACGAGACCGACCAGCTCTACTGTGACGTAGAGGCGGATGAGGACGATATGGCGCGGATGTTCGGCGACAAAAACGCCGTTTGCCCCTATTACCGCTCGAACGACGATTATGAGATCGTCCGCCACCAAAATTAAGGGGGATTTTTTGTGAACATCTGTGTCTACGGTGCGGCATCCAATCAAATCGCGCCGATCTTCCTCGAACAAACCGAACGTCTCGGCGAAGCGCTCGCCGAACGCGGCCATACCCTCGTGTTCGGCGCGGGCGGCAACGGCGTGATGGGCGCTCTTGCGCGCGGCGCGGCAAAAGCCGGCGGCGAAATTGTCGGCATTGTGCCGAGCTTCTTTCCGGACGGGGTGTTGTCCCCCGCCTGCACCGACGTCCGCCGCACCGAAACGATGCGCGAACGCAAGCAGATGATGGAGGACGTGTCCGACGCGTTCATTATGGCGCCGGGCGGTGTCGGCACGCTGGACGAATTTTTCGAGATCCTCACCCTGCGCCAGCTGGACCGCCACCAAAAACCTATCGCGATTTTTAACGTGGACGGCGTGTTTGACGGACTTTTGGAAGCGCTTACGCGCCTGCACGAAGAAAAGTTTATCGGAAGAACGGGAATTACGGCATTTTCCGCGTTTTCCGACGCGGAGGAGCTCCTTGCCTACCTCGAAGAAAACGCCTAAACGGCCAAAATAAACGCAAAAAAGCGGCATCGGAAAATCCGATGCCGCTTTTCATTTTCAGCAGAAGCGGGCTTTGATTTGCTCGTTCACCCATTTGCGGAGTTTCAGAAGCGAACGGGCATCGCGTTTGAAGCGATAGAAGTTGAACGTGCCGCCGTTGGCCTCGTCCAATTTTTCGAGGATGTCCTCTTTGTCCATTTTGGTGGCGAGGAGCTGCAACGCACGCATATCCTGCAGGCCCTCGTTAAACACGAGCTGACGCAGGGACGGAACGGGCTCGCCGTCTCTTCCGGCGTAGACCGAGAACGCGTCGCCCGATTGGAAGGCACACAGCGCGTCGGTCGTCTCGAACGGGCTGATCGGGCAAAGCGAGAACTGCGAGTTCCAGAAGTTATAACCCCAATGCAAGAAGCCCTTTACGTCATACTTAAACATCTGCATACCGAGCACGCGGTTGCGATAAGACGGCTGGCCGATAAAGCGGTTAGACACTGCCTCCGCCTGGTCACAGCAGTAATACGTCCACAGCGGGCGCACGCCTTTATCGTAGAACTGCACCGCTTTGTAGGTGCTCGGAATGGGGTTGCGGATGAGGCCGTTCTCATAGAACGGATACTCGGACAGCGCATCGATGACGTTGCAGTCTTTGAGGATCTCCCGCGCCACCGCCGACGCCGCGGCGTATTTTTCCATGTGCTCTAAGTGCGGCTCGTCGGAGAAATGGAAATACACGCGATCGAGCATCTTTTTCTCGGTAAACCACGCGATAAGCGCTTTGAGCAGGGGTTTGATGAAGTTTTGATACTCGTCCGAAGCGGAATCGGTATCCCAGCCGAAGATGCGTTTTTCTTTGCCGTTCACCGTGGCGATGATCTTCGGCGCGTGCGCCGCACCCCATTGGGTAAAGAGGTGGGACAGCTCAAAGTATTTGATGCCGCATTTTTCGGCGATCTCGATGTATTTTTCGAGATTGGTAAAATCAAATTCGTAGCTATGCTCGCCCGTTTTGGTCACGCCGAGGAGCTGCGTCGTGCGGCGTTCACCGCCCGGCTCGGTATCCAGCGGCGGGGTAAAAATCGGGGTGAGGAGCATATTCATACCGAAATCGGCGGCGTTCTTCACGTATTTTTCAAAGAGCGCCCAATATTTGTCGCTCCACAGCTTCACGTTATATTGCGTCGCGAGGCAGTCGTTATGGAACCATTGCGTAAACACAAGCTCCTGCTCCGGCAGCTCGACGTTGAGGATCTCGAGCGTAAACGTGCCCTCGGCGTGGATCTCGCCGTCGCCCTTCGGGGCGGCCTTGCCGGTCTCATCCTTGCGCAGATACAGCGTGATGGGGTATTTGCCGGGTTTGGCATCCTTCGGGATATCCACCATCACCCACACCGCGCGCCATTGCCACGGCATCAACACAAAGTTGGGCGCGACCTCTTCGAGCGCATCCGGGAACAGACCCGGCTGGGTGCGGAGATAGTCCTCGTCTTTTTCATACAAATACGCCGGCAGCTCACACGGAACGTTGCGCACCGCGTACACGTGGATGTACTCCTTCAGCGGAGATTCCAGATCCAGACGGTAGCGCTGGGTTCCGCACTCGTTTTCAAAATCGCGGCAGAAAGCCCATTGAAAAGAGTATTTTTCTCCCTTAAGAGCCATGCCCTTCAGGCGTTCTTTTGCTTTCGGCTCTTCGTCAAGAAAAACCTTTTCGAGGGAACTCAAAATTTTCGTAGTAATCATAGGTGTATCCTCATTTCTGCCGAGTGGCATTTATCTGACGGATTAGGTAAAATCCGCTTCGTTTTTCATCGTCATCCACGTACGGTGGTAGTGGACCGCTAAGCCGTAGCCTCCCGCCGGATGGTTGGCGCGAAGCGATTCAAAGACTTTCGCAAATTCGGTATACATATATTCCTTGGACTCTTGTCCGAATTCCTCATACGGCTGGTTGAACTGCGGATAGACACCCGTTTCGATGCCGTAGCTGATCCGCGTACCGTATTCCATCGCGGCGTCAAAGCCCGGCTGGCCGAGCGCCAAAATATCCGCCGCGGTGTCGCGGTAAGCCATCATACACATACTGTCAAGTCCTTTTGCACAGATGTTGTAGATGCCTTTCACACCGTTCCATTCCACGTTTTCGCCGCCGTAGTTGTTCCACGTGCAGTTGAGCGCGGCTTCCACCTTGATTCCCTCCTCGCGGAGCGCTTGGATGCCGCCGATGAAGTTGTTCGCATACAGCGACAGCTCCTTTTCGGTCAGGTGCTTGATGTTTTGGTCGTCAAACACCTGATGCGGCTCCACGTCAAAGTGGATCATCGACAGCGGCGCGTCGGGATAGCTGTCGTTATAGGCTTTAAACATACTGATCATCTTGGAGACCGGCACGTCGCAGCGCTCCACGCCGTTGATCATTCCCACGTCGTCATACAGCGGAACAACGCTCATCCCGTGTTCTCTCGCGGCCAGCACGAAATCGTAGGTCGTCTGGCGGCCGTAGGAGTTCACCATATCGTACACACAGTAGTAGTAGATCTCGGTAGTGCCGTTTTTCTCAAGGAAATTCAAATAGTTCTCACGGCGAGTCTCGTTTTGACCGTCATCCGTCTGCCACCACCACACGCCGAGCGAGCAATCGTCCACACCGTCGAGGAAGGTCATGATCGGCTCGCCGTTCTCGTCATAGCGATAGACGTCGTTCGAGCTGCCGGTCGCCGTAGGCATCGTCGGCTTCGTGGTCGTCGGCTTCGTGGTCGTCGGAACGTCGATAAGCCCCGCCACGAACAGACGCAGCGTCAGCACGTCTTTCATATTGACGGCGTCGTCATAATTCAAGTCGCCGCTCGCCGGAGCTTCCAGCGCGCTGATACCGGCAATATGCTGGCGCAGCATAAGCAGGTCTCTCGTCCCCACCACGTCGTCGCCGCTCAGGTCGCCCCATACCGAAGCTTCCGAAACAGCACCAACCGCCATCACGGTACACGCCAGCAGACAGCACATCGTCAACAAAGCAAGCAACTTTTTCATAAAAACGTCTCCTTAACTCAATCGTCCATCGTATCGCGAAGCGCATCCCACATCCGCATATAGTGGATGGCAAAGCCGTAGCCGCCAACGGGAGTTTTTGTCTCTAATTTGGTGTTAAGGCGCGATAACTCGGTATACATGATCTCTTTCGAGTCGGCATAAAAGTCCACGTAATCGCCCTCGCCGTCATTGCCGGTCTCCACACCGTAAACGATTTTGCAGCCGGTTTTGTCCGCAGCGGTCCGTCCGGCGGAAGCGGTATCCAAAATTGCTTTTGCCGTGTCGCGATAGGACATCATACACATCGTATCCACGTTGTTGGCGATCACGTCGAAGAGATCCATCGTCGTGCCGTCGTATGCGTGCATCACCGTGCCGGTGTAGGCGCGTTTGGCGCCTGCGACCCACCAGCCGCAGCCGATGTCCAGCTCCACCGTCACGCCCAGCTGGCGGGCGGCGGCGATTTGCGGAATGAAGTTTGTGACGTACCCTTGCGTCCACGCGTCCCACGTGTCGTCGTTCTCGCGGTCGGGAGCCTGCGGCTCAATATCGCAGTGCAGGCCGTACAAATCATCCTGCGGGTATTCTTCTTTATAGGCAAGATAGCAGTTGACCGCGTTCGTAAAAGACTTGTCCCCTGCCTTGACGACGTTTTGGTTGTCGAACAAGACCGACACGCGCATTCCGCGCTTCATCGCCTCTTCCACAAAGGTATGCACCTTTGCGCGGCTGTCGGGCGTCGTCATCATATAGGCGCAGTAGAAATAAATCTCGGTAACCTGGTTTTCTTCCAACAGCGTCATATATTTCGGGCCGATGGTCGCATCATACGCGTCGCTGACGTGCCACCACCAGACGCCGAGAGAAGCCGCAGATTCGTCGATAAAGTTGATCCGCGGCGCGTTGTGGTCGATCGGATATTTAGTCGCCCACGTGGTTTTGGCTTTGGTCGTGCGGGTGGTTTTGATCGTTGTTTGCGCCGTCGTGCTCTCAGTCGTCGTCGCCCGCGTCGGGAGCGTCTCAAGCCCCGCTAAGTAGCAGCGAAGCAGCAGCACGTCTTTCATATTTACGTCGCCGTCGAGATTCACGTCGCCGTCGCCGGCAACCACGGAATCGACCCCCGCCACAAAGCGGCGAAGGGACAGCACGTCTTTCATATTGATCGCACCGTCGCCGTTGACGTCGCCGGAAACCGCCGTTTCCGCCGCCGCAGGCGCAACGCACAGACACGCCAAAACAAGCATAAGGCAAAGGAGGACCGAAAGAATTTTGGTTTTCATCAAACTGCCTCCTTTAAAAATTTGAAATTACGCCGCCACCGTCGGATCGTCGATTTCCGCGCCCCAATGGATGCGCAGCGATTTAAAGGGGATCTCGCTGTGGATGGCGTAGCCGTAGAGGAATTCCTCGCCCTCTTCCCGACCGAAATCGCGGCCGATCAGTTTTTGGTCGAGCTTATACAGCTCGCTGAACGCGGTGTAGCGTCCCTCGTCGGAGAAGTCAACCTTGTCGCCCTCACCGGAGCTGCCCATTTCGACACCGAACACCAGCCTGGTGTGGTAAAGCTTCGCCGATTTCTGCGGCTCGGAGGCACAGCCGTAAATGCCGTTGGCGGTATCGCGATAGGACATGAGAATCATACCGTCGCAGTTGGCGGCGACGATGTTATAAATGCCCTTGATCGTGCCGTATTCCGGATGCTCGTAGGTCACGTAGTTGCCTCCCTGGTTCATCATGTTGCAGGAGAGGTCCAGCTCGACCGGCACGCCGCGCTCGCGGGCAGCGGCGATCGCGGTAATGAAGTTGTTGACGTATTTGTTGATCTCCGCCTCGGTTTTCGGCTCCACGTCACAGTGGATCGCGTACAAATCGTCGTCCGGATACTCGCTCTTATAGGTGAGGAAGCCCTCCACCGCTTTGTTAAACGGAATGAGCGCGTTTTTCACCGTAATTGCGTTGTCCGCGATTTCATAGCTTTCCACGTTGCCGGTCGTCCAGCCGAACTCGGCCAAACGGTTATCGGTCTCAGTGAAATCGCCGTTGAGGATCAGGTTCACCCCGTCGGCGGCGGTTTTGTTCACCAGCTTCGCGTTGGACAGCGTGTAGGACGCGCGGTCACCGGCGAGCATCACGTACTTGGAGGCTTTCTCCGCGGTGAAGGTCACCTCGAAATCGCCCTCCGGAATGGGAGCGATCGGATCGTCGTTATCGTTAAGCGCCAAGGACAGCTCCCCTTGCAGATTCGTGATCGTGCCGGTAAAGGTGTACTCGTCGCCCTCGTTCATATTCACGCGCTGGAACAATGCCATTTTGTTTTGGTTGCCCTTCAGCACGCTGCGGTCGTCATAAAGCGCCGCCACACGCATACCGTATTCTTTCGCAAGCGAGACGAATTTGTGCAGCGCCTCGCGGTTAAAGGTCTTGGTCTGATCCTGATACAGCCAGGTGTAGCACTCATAGTAGATCTCGGTCACTTGGTTCTTTTGGAAATATTCCATGTAGTCACGGATCTTTTCCTCATCGACCGTTTGGTTCCACCACCAAACGCCGAGCGATTTGTCCGTTCCCTCGATAAAGTTGATGGTCGGGTCTTCGTAGTCGATGCCGGATTTCGGATCGTAGTCCTCATAATAGGTCACGGTGGACTTTTCGCCGAGCTTTTCGATACCCGCCACGTGCTTACGGATCGCGAGCACGTCTTTCATATTGACGGCGCCGTCGTCGGTGGCATCCGCCGCGAGCATATCCATTTCCACGCTGGTGCCCGCCATATATTTGCGAACGAGCAGCACGTCTTTCATATTGACGTCGCCGTCGCCGTTGGCGTCACCGAGCTTGATCGTCGCCGCCGACGCCGAAAGCGTAAAGCAGCAAAGCAGGGATACGAGCAGGCTGAGCGCCAGGCAAACCGAAATGGAACGAATGACCGTTTTTTTCATGGAACGTCTCTCCTCTTTAACAAAAATGGGGTTCTCCATACAAACACGCATAATCCCTATTACACAGCAAAAGGGAGCGTCGTTTTACGCGAACACCCCTTCGAGTTGATTATGTGCATTTGTATAAAGAACGGGTGTCGGGGAGCAGATGCAGATAGCAGGTAGCACCCACTCCCCGACGGAACCATTCAATTTACGTCTTGATCTTCGCTGTTAAAAATTACTTTTTGCGAGCAAAGCCCAGGACAGCCGCAGAAGCAGCAGCCAGAACGATGGCAGCAGCCGGGATGGCGGAACCGGTAGCCGGGGAAACCGGAGCATCGGTCGGCTCAGCCTCGGTCGGCTCAGCCTCAGTCGGCTCAGTCTCGGTCGGCTCGGTCTCGGTCGCGGACGGCTCAGTCTCGGTCGCGGACGGCTCAGTCTCGGACGGCTCGGTCTCGGACGGCTCGGCTTTCGCAACGATCTTCACGGAACCAGCAGCAACGGAGGTCTCGATGTCGTTGAAGTCAACGTCGATGTTGGACGCCGGATCCGGGCAGGTAGCCGCGATCGCGGACTCGCTGCCGGCAGCGCCGACAACCGCGAAGGACAGGTTCGCAACAGCGCCGGAAGCGTCAGTCACGTTGGCCATCTCTTTGGCGTCGAACACGAGTTTCACAGTACCCGGGGTGGCTTCGTTCGGGGTGACGTTGAACGCCGGGGCCTCAGCTTTGTTGAAGGTGAGGACGGAGGTGTCATAGGTCACTTCGAGGATGAAGGCCCAGATGCCGTCGTTGGCAGTGATGTTCAGCGGAACGGTCACATCCGCAGTGCCCTCTTCGACTTCGACGTTGTCGAAAGCC
>JAZUKW010000033.1:0-33845 GCA_045643425.1 Acutalibacteraceae bacterium | reverse complement strand
CTGCCTCTGACGTATCTGCGCAAGGCGGCGCTGTGAGCGCTGTTTCCGGCGCGGACGTGTCCGGCAACAACGGGGGAGAAACCTCCGCCGCCGGTCAACAGTCTAACGAAAACGGAAGCGACAGCGGCGACACGTCCAAGGTGGAGTTCAAGAGCGCCGAGGATGAGGCGGTCGCCGTGGCGAAAGCGCTTCATGCGGCGGATGAACGCGGCGGTCTTACCGAGGATTCCGAGGCGTATGAAAGCGCGCTTTACAGCGTGGGAGCGCCCACACAGCCCGCTTCGGCGCAACAGGGCGGCGAAACGCTGATCAACGGCGAAAAGTGCAAGGTGTATACCGTGTCGGACGGCGCGGGGCATACCGAGATGATTGCGGTGTCGCCGAATGACCAATGGTATTACAAAGACCAATACGGCGACTACATTCCCGTAACGCTGATGAGCGACGGCACGCTGACGGTCGGCGACCTGCCGCTGGATGCCGAATCGGTGTTGGATATTGCGGAGTGGATGCTGAAAAAATTCACCGGCAGCAGTACCTGCACGGTGGAGCAATCGGGTAACGGTCTCGTCAACGGTGTGGACTGTGATTTCTACGTGGCGACCGACGCGAAGGGTAACGTGCTCGGCGCGGTAGCCCACGGCCCGGACGGCGAATACTATTACCGCGAAAAGACCGGATTTTTGTTCCGCTTGATCGGGCGTGAACTCGGGAACTATTGGCTTGCCGAGCCGGTCAGCGAGTTTACGAAATCCGCGCTGATCGTCTATAACGAGGTGTCCGGCAAAACGGCGGACAGTGCCAAATCCAACGAGGCGATCATCATCAACGACCAAAATGCCACGCAGTATGCGATTATCAAAGGCGGCAAAACGGTGGCGAACGTGGCGGTGACGACCGATAACCAATGGTTCTACGACAATACCGGCAAGGGAAATTATCACCGTGTAACGTGGACGGTGGACGGCGCCAAAGCTTCGTAAGATGACGCGTTCTGTTAGGGAAATGACCGTCTGCGCCGCGTTGTGCGCGGTGCTGTGCGTCGTTTGCCCGTTTACCGTACCGGTCGGCGTCGTTCCGGTTACGCTCGCGACCTTCGCCGTCTCTTGTATCGGCGGGCTGGCGGGCGGTAAAAAAGGGCTTATCGCCACCGCACTGTATCTCTTGATCGGCTGTGTCGGTGTGCCGGTGTTCGCGGGCTTTCGCGGCGGGGCATACGTGCTGATCGGGCCGACCGGCGGCTTTTTGTGGGGCTATCTGCCTCTGGTCGCTGCGGCGGGATTCACGTCGGACCGCACCGACTCCCGCGCGGCGCTTTGCGGCGCGTTTTGCGGCGGTACGCTGCTTTTGTATCTTCTCGGGTGCGGCTGGTATGCGCTGAGTGCAAAGACGTCGTTTTTTGCGGCGCTTTCCGTGTGTGTGCTGCCGTTTTTACCGTTCGACGCGGTGAAGATCGCGGCGGCAACGGCGCTTTCGCCGCGCCTGAAAAAAAGACTGAAATCGTTTAACTGAAATCCACACGCAGGAACCACGTTCCTGCGTGTGTCGCTTTGTAGAAAGGGGGGAAGCTCGTGGAAAAGACCTTGGAATTTACCGTGCCGGCGGCGTATGACGGCGACACGGTACAGAATTTTCTGCGCCGCGACTGTGGGCTTTCCTGGCGGATGGTGGTGCGGCTGAAGCATGCGGAAAACGGTATCGCGGTAGACGGCGTACACGCGCGCAGTATCGACCGCTTGCGGCAAGGGCAAACGGTGACGCTGACCATGCCGGAGGAGCAGGTGAAGATCGAGGGCGTTTCGATGCCGCTCGATATTGTGTATGAGGACGACTACGTGCTCGTCGTCAATAAGCCGCCGTATCTGGCGGTGCATCCCTCGGCGGGCAAGCCGGAGCCGACGCTGGCGAACGGCGTCGTGGCGTATTATGCGCAAAACGGCGTAACCCACAGCTTTCGTCCGGTCAACCGCCTTGACCGCAACACAAGCGGGCTTCTGCTGGCGGGCAAAAATCCCCACGTTGTGTATGCGCTTGCGGGAAAGGTGAAAAAAGAATACCGCGCGATCGTGCTCGGCGAGATGACCGAAAACGGCACGGTGGATGCGCCCATCCGCGTGAAAGAGGGCTGCACAATCACCCGCGAGGTGGGCGAGGGCGGCAAGGAAAGCGTGACCCACTACGAGGTGCTGGCACACGACGAGACGCTGTCGTATCTGCGCGTGTGGCTCGAAACGGGACGCACGCATCAAATCCGCGTGCATCTGTCGTCGATCGGGTTTCCGCTTGCGGGCGACACGATGTACGGCACCGACGAAACGGTGATGCCGCGCCACGCGCTGCACTGTGGGAAAATGACGTTTTTGCATCCCATTACCGGCGAAACGGTGGAGGTTTCGGCACCACTTCCCGACGATATGCGCACCGTCCTTGAAAATCACGGATTTTGCGCCGAAAAAACCGAAAAAGGCTTGTAATTTTTAAACTTTCGCGTTATAATGATTTAATAACTCGTTTAAAACAAATTTTTTAGTATAAGGCAGGAATGAAGAATGGTCAGAAGCATGACCGGCTACGGTCGACATCAACAGACGGTGGACGGACTGAACATCCAAGTGGAGATCAAATCGGTCAACCATCGCTATTTTGAATACGGTTCGCGGCTGCCGCGGGCGTACAATTTTTTGGATGACAAGCTGAAAGCACTGCTGCAATCCCGCGTGGCGCGCGGCAAGGTGGACGTGACGCTGTACGTGGAGGCGGCGGGCGACGCTACCGCCCAGGTGACGGTGGATTTCGCCTATGCCGACGCGATGCTGACTGCGCTGCGTGATCTGCGCGACACCTTCGGGCTGAAGGACGACGTGTCCACGATGGCGCTGGCGCGGATGCCCGACGTCTTGAAAACCAAGCCGGTGGAAATGGACGAGGAGGCTGTGTGGGAAGCGGTGAAGACCGTTGCCGAGCAGGCGATCGACAAGTTCGTGGCTATGCGCGAGGTGGAGGGCGACAAGCTCAAGGCCGACGTGCTGTCCCGCGCGGACACCATTCTTGAGAAAGTGGCGATCGTGGAGGAACGCAATCCCCAAACCGTCAAAGACCACATGGAGAAAGTCGAAAAGCGGATGCGCGAGCTGCTGGATACCGCCACGGTGGACGAAAGCCGTCTGCTGACAGAGGCGGCGCTGTTTGCCGATAAAATCGCGGTGGCGGAGGAGACGGTGCGTCTGCGCAGCCACATCGACCAGCTGCATACGCTGATGAACTCCAAGGAGACGGTGGGCAGAAAGCTCGACTTCCTTGTGCAGGAAATGAACCGCGAGAGCAACACCATCGGCTCGAAGGCGCAGGATCTGGAGCTGGCGCGCGTTGTGGTGGACATCAAAGCGGAGCTTGAGAAGATCCGCGAGCAGATCCAGAATATCGAATAACGCGGGGAGGAACCGCTATGAAACTGATGAACGTGGGGTTCGGCAATATGATTTCCGTGGAGCGTATGGTGGGCATCGTCAGCCCGGATTCCGCGCCCATCAAGCGGATGATCACCGAAGCCCGTGACCGCAAAATGCTGATCGACGCCACCTACGGCCGCCGCACCCGTGCGGTGATCGTGATGGACAGCGATCACGTGGTGCTGTCCGGTCTTTCGCCGGAGACGCTGTGCGCTCGGGCGGATGCCGCCGGGGAAACGGAGGAATAAGATGCCGAAGCAAGGATTGTTAGTGGTGCTGTCCGGCCCGTCCGGCTGTGGCAAGGGTACGGTGCTTTCCCGCGTGTTGGAACAGCGCGAGAGCGCTTGCGTGTCCGTGTCGATGACAACGCGCGAGCCGCGCCCCGGAGAAGTGGACGGTGTGCATTACTTTTTCGTCACCAAGGACGAGTTTACAAAGGCGATCGCCGACGATGCGTTTTTAGAGTATGCGGAATATGCCGGCAACTTTTACGGCACGCCCAAAGCCTGGGTAAACGAGCAGCGCGCCGCCGGCCGCGACGTGGTGCTGGAGATCGAGGTGCAGGGGGGCAAGCAGATCATCGAAAAATGCCCCGACGCGGTGTCGATTTTTCTCGCGTCTCCGTCGCTCGAGGAGCTGGAGCGCCGCCTGCGTAACCGCGGCACCGAAACGGAAGAAAAGATCCAGCGCCGCCTGAAACGCGCGGTGTGGGAGCTGACGCAAAAGGACGCCTATCGGTATCTCGTTGTAAACGACGAGGTGGAAAAGGCCGCCGCCCGGCTCATCGAAATCATGGAGCTGGAACGCGAGATCAAAAACGGGTAATCAAAAATTTACATATTCAGGAGGAAACGATTATGTTAAGACCGACCGACATTGAAAAATTGAAAGGCAACAAGAGCCGCTACGCGGTGGTGGTGGGCGTCGCTAAACGCGCCCGCGACATCGTGGACAAAGCGCAGGAGGAGAGCGCGATTCTCATCGAAAAACCCGTCAGCATGGCGGTGGCCGATCTGACCGAGGGCGACTACAAAATTATGATGCCCGATTCGGAGGATTAAGCGTCGGAACACGACCAAACAGGAGGTGAAAGCGGTGCAGTTACCGACGATTATTACAGCGGCGGTAGAGGGCGCCGCGTTTCACTTTGATAAGCCGTACAGCTATCTGTGGCAGGAGGCGGACGTAGCGCCGCAGCCGGGACTGCGGATGCTGGTGCCGTTCGGCGGCGGGAATCGCCGTCGGCAGGCGGTGGTTTTGGACGTCCAAAAGGAGCAGCCGGTGCCGAAGCTGAAACCGGTTGCCGCGGTTTTGGACGAAGAACCGCTGTTTACTCCGGAAATGATCGAGCTGGCAAAGTGGCTCAAGGAGCATACGTTTTGTACGCTGTTTGAGGCGCTGAAGACGCAGCTCCCACCGGGACTGACCATGCGGGTGACGCCGCTGTATAAGGTGGCGGACGATTTGCCGGAGGAGACGGTCGCGGCTTTGGATGAGGAAGAACGCCGTCTGTTCGACGAGGTGGCTTCCTTTGAGGATGGCATCGAGCGGGGTGCGCTGTTTCAGGCGCTCGGCTATACCGAGACCTGCACGTTGCCGGAAAAACTGATCAAAAAGGGCGTTCTGACGGTCGATGCCTCCGCAAAGCGGGTGGCTGCCGACGCGACGGCGCGTTTTCTGCGGCTGGCCGTTGCGGGAGCCGAGCTGGAGGAACGCCTTGCGGAGCATCCGCCCACGCCGAAGCAAAAGGCACTTTTGGACTTCTTGTCCGAGGTGGGCTGCTCCACGTTGAAAGAACTGCAATATTTTGCCGTTTGTTCGACGGCGGTGGCAAACGCCCTCGTCAAAAAAGGGCTGGTGGAGTATTTCGAGCAGGAACGCCTTCGCTCGCCGCTCAAGCCGAGAGTGGGGAAACCCGCGCCGCCGCCGACGCTTAATGACGAGCAACAGACGGCGTTCGAGGGCCTGTCCGCTTTGTCGAAAGAGGGAAAGCCCGCTGCCGCGCTGCTTTACGGCGTAACGGGAAGCGGCAAAACGCAGGTGTATATGCGTCTTATCGAGGACGTGCTGTCTCGCGGAAAGCAGGCGCTGGTGCTGGTTCCCGAAATTTCGCTGACGCCGCAGGTGGTAAACGGCTTCGTCGATCGGTTCGGCCGCGACGTGGCGGTGCTGCACAGCGGGCTGTCTGTCGGCGAACGGATGGACGAGTGGAAACGGATCCGCCGCGGTGATGCCAAAATCGTGGTGGGGACCCGCTCGGCGATTTTTGCGCCGTTGCCCGATCTGGGGCTGATCGTCTTTGACGAGGAGCAGGAGCATACCTACAAATCCGAGACGTCGCCGCGCTATCATGCGCGTGACGTGGCGAAATACCGCGTGATGAAAGAGAACGCGCTACTTTTGCTGGCGTCCGCTACGCCGTCGGTAGACAGCTATCGACGTGCGCTCGACGGCAAGATCCATTTGTTTACGTTGACCTCCCGCTTCGGGAATGCCGCGCTCCCCACCGTCAAGGTGGCGGATATGCGGGCGGACGAATCCGGTCACGTGATCGGCGACGCGCTGAAAGCGGAGATGGAGGCGTGTCTCGCCGCCGGCAAGCAGGTGATTTTGCTCCTGAACCGCCGCGGCTACAACACGTTCGTGTCCTGCCGCAACTGCGGCCATGTGCTGACCTGTCCGTCCTGCTCGGTGTCGATGACCTATCACCGTGCCAACGCGCGGCTTATGTGTCACGTTTGCGGGTATCATCGCCCGTGCGTGACCGCTTGCCCCGAATGCGGGGAGGAGACGCTGCGGTATGCCGGCCTCGGCACCCAAAAGGTGGAGGATGAGCTCGCGGAGCTGTTCCCGGAGGTGCCGGTGCTGCGGATGGACGCGGATACCACAATGTCCCGCTTCGCCTACGAGGAAAAATTCCGGGCGTTCTCCGACGGAGAATATAAAATTATGATCGGCACTCAAATGGTCGCCAAGGGATTGGATTTCCCTCACGTGGCGCTGGTGGGGGTGCTTTCCGCGGATCAGGCGCTGTACGGCGACGATTTCCGCGCCTACGAGACGGCGTTTTCTCTGCTGACGCAGGTGATCGGCCGCGCCGGACGACGGGATGAAAAGAGCCTTGCAGTGGTGCAGACGGTGACGCCCGACAACCCGGTCATCGCTCTTGCCGCGGCGCAGGATTATCCCGCGTTTTACGAATCGGAGATCGAGGCGCGCAGCCGTATGAAATACCCGCCGTTTACCGATTTGTTCCAGATCGGCTTTGTGGGCGAGCGGGAGCAGACGGTAAAAACCGCCGCTGAGACGTTTTTGGCGATGCTGAGGCAGGCGGCGACCACCACCTACAACGACGTGCCGCTGATCGTGTTGGACCCCACGAGGGCGACGGTGGCGCGCGCCGCCGGAAAATATCGTTACCGTCTGCTGGTCAAGGGGCTGAACCGTCCCCGTACCCGTAAGCTGATGGCCGAGCTGTTGACCGCGTTCGGCAAGGATGCGAAGAACAAAACGGTAACGGCGTTTATTGACGTGAACCCCGCAAGTATGCTGTGACTTGCGTGATTTTTTGGGAGGGAGCTTTTTATGGCTTTACGCAACATTTTAACGGAGGAAGAACCCCAGCTTCATAAGGTCTGCCGTCCGGTGACGGACTTTAACGAGCGCCTTTGGGAGCTGCTCGACGATATGCAGGATACTTTGACCGCCGCCAACGGTGTCGGACTTGCCGGCCCGCAGGTGGGAGTGCTGCGCCGTTTGTTCATCATGGACACCGGCGACGGATTTATCGAGGCGATCAACCCCACGATCCTCGGCAAAAAAGGGGAGCAGACCGGACAAGAGGGCTGCCTTTCCTGCCCGAACCAATGGGGCATCGTTACCCGCCCGCAAAAGGTGATTTTGCAGGCGCAGGATCGCTACGGCAAAGAGTATCGCCTTAAATGCGAGGATTTGATGGCGCGGTGCGCCTGCCACGAAAACGACCATCTCGACGGTGTGCTGTTTACCGAGCGCGCCGACCGGATGCTGACCGAAGAAGAACTGATGGCGGAGGGCTGATATGCGCATCGTATTTATGGGAACGCCGGATTTTGCGCTTCCCTCTATGGAGCGGCTGCTTTCGGACGGTCACGACATCACGCTGGCGGTGACGCAGGCGGATAAAGCGGTCGGCCGTAAGCAGATTTTGACGCCGCCGCCGGTCAAGCAGTTGGCGATGGAACGCGGTATTCCCGTGTTTCAGCCCGCCTCGATGAAAACCGACGAGACCTACGAACGTCTCGCCGCCGAACACCCCGACTGTATCGTTGTCGTGGCGTACGGCAAGATCATTCCGAAGCGTGTGCTGGATTTGCCGAAATACGGCTGTGTCAACGTCCACGGCTCGCTGTTACCGCGTTTTCGCGGTGCGGCGCCTATTCAGTGGGCGGTGCTGGCGGGCGACGAGGAGAGCGGTGTCGCCACCATGCAGATGGACGAGGGGCTGGACACCGGCGATATTCTTTTGGAACGCCGCCGCAAGGTGGGCGATATGACCGCAGGCGAGCTGTTCGACGCGCTGGCGGCCGACGGCGCAGACGTGCTGTCCGATACGCTCAAAGGGCTTGAGGCCGGAACGATCACGCCGAAACCCCAGGTGGGCGAGAGCGTGTATGCGCCGATGCTCACGAAAGCGGACAGTCCGCTGGATTTCAGCCGTAAAGCGGTTGAGCTTTACAACCAAGTGCGTGGGCTTAACCCGTGGCCGACGGCTCAGACGACGTGGAACGGCAAGGCTCTTAAAGTCCACGCCGCCAAGGTGGGCGGCGCTGTAAGCGGTAAGCCCGGAGAGATCGTCAGCGGCACACCGCTTTGCGTGGCGTGCGGCGACGGGATCGGGTTGGAGCTTTTGACCGTTCAGATCGAGGGCGGCAAGGCGATGGATGCCGCGCTGTTCTGGCGCGGACACGAGCTGCCGCTCGGCACGGTGATCGGCGCTGATGTAAAGTGATAACGCTTTACGCTTAATTCAACAGAAAAAGACAACGGGAGGGAAGCCGCTATGACAAAAGAACAACACACAGCGGTTTCTGCCCGTGAAATGGCGGCCAAGACTTTGCAAAAGATGCATTTGGGCGGCGGCTATTCGAATATTCTTATCGACAACGCGCTGTCCGGCGTTTACAAGAATGCGCCGGCGGCGGAAAAAGCGCTGTATGCCCATCTCGTGCGCGGGGTGGAGGAGCGCCGGCTGACGCTCGACGCGGTCTTGCAGGCGCGCTCGAAGCAACCGCTCAAACGGTTGCACCCTCTTGTTTTGGAGCATCTTCGCGTCGGCGCGTATCAGCTGCTTTGGTGTGACAAGATCCCCGTTTCCGCCGCGGTCAACGAGGCGGTCAACCTCACGAAAGCCTGCGGACAGGCGCGCGCGGCGGGATTTGTTAACGCGGTGCTGCGCGGGATCGACCGCGAGCGAGATACGCTGTTCGACGGCTTTCCCGCGGGGGATGCGGGCTTGTGCCTTAAAGCGTCCTGCCCGAAGCCGCTGTTTGACTTTTTTGCCGACTCCTACGGTGAGAAAATCGCCCGCGAGTTGGTGGAGCATTTAAACGACCGTCCGCCGGTGACGGTGAAAATCAACACGTTGCGCACCTCGGTCGAGGAATGGGCGGGAAATGCAAAACGTGCCGCCATCGGGTTTACGCTTTCGGAAACGCTCCCGGCGGTCGCTTTCGTCGACGAGGCGGATGAGCGGAAAATGCTTGATTTTAACAGCAAAGAGTGGTATTATCAGGACGTTGCATCGGGATGGTGCGTGAAAGCGCTGTCCCCGCAGCCGGGCGAGCGCCTGGCGGACGTGTGTGCCGCTCCCGGCGGTAAGTCGCTGACTGCCGCGCAATATATGGAAAATCGCGGCTCGATTTTGGCGTGCGACGTGTATCCGCAAAAGTGCGACGTGATGGAAAAGCGAGCGGAGGATGCGGGCGCAACTATCGTGCAGACGCTTGTGCGCGATGCCGCGACACCTTGTCCGCTTCCGCTTCGCGAGGCGTTTGACCGCGTGCTGTGCGACGTGCCGTGCTCCGGTCTCGGCGTGATTCGCCGCAAGCCGGAAATTCGCTATAAAGATCTGTCGATGCTGTCGGAGCTGCCGGAGCTGCAGTACCGTATTTTGGAGCAGAGCGCCGAAATGGTGAAGCCCGGCGGCGTGCTGCAATATTCGACCTGCACGCTGAATCCTGCCGAGAACGAGCGGCAAACCGCGCGGTTTCTCAAAGAACACCCGGAGTTTTCGCCGCGGGAGCTTCCCGTACCGGAGCTGTTCTCGTTGTGCGGTGTCGAGCCGAGCCATGAAATCACGTTGTTCCCGCCCGTTACGGGGAGCGACGGGTTTTATATCGCCGGATTCTTGAAGAAAGGCGGGGAAAACGATGGATAAATGCGACGTCAAGTCGATGTCCGATGCGATGCTTTCCGCTTTTGTGACCGAGGCGGGGTTTCCCGCGTTCCGCGCGAAGCAAATTCGTTCGTTTTTGGACCGCGGTGTCACGGATTTTGACAAAATGCAAAACCTGCCTGCTGATTTGCGGGCGTTTCTTAAAGAGCACGCCCTCGTGCCGTCGGTGACGGTGGAAAAACGGTTTGTGTCCGCGATCGACGGCACGGTCAAGTATCTGTTCCGTCTGTCGGACGGGGAGGTCGTGGAATCGGTGCTGATGCACTATAAACACGGCTGGTCCCAATGCTTATCGACGCAGGTCGGCTGCCGGATGGGCTGCTCCTTTTGCGCGACCGGCATGGAGGGACTTGTGCGCAACTTGCTTCCCTCCGAGATGATCGCCCAGATCGAAGCGGCCGAAGCCGCCGAAGCGGAGCAAAACGTGCGCGTTTCCCATATCGTGCTTATGGGGATGGGCGAGCCGCTCGACAACTACGATAACGTCCTGCGCTTTCTCGAAATGCTTCGGGAAGAGGGCGGCGTTCATATCGGAATGCGGCACGTATCCCTTTCCACCTGCGGATTGGTCGATAAGATCCGCCGTTTGCAGGAGGAGGATCTACAGCTGACGCTTTCGGTTTCGCTCCACGCGCCGAACGACGCGCTGCGGCGGCAGATGATGCCGGTCGCCAAGCGCTGGTCGGTGGACGAATTGTTATCCGCTTGCCGCGAGTATGCGGAAGCGACCTCGCGGCGTATCTCGTTTGAATATGCGATGATCGACGGCGTGAACGACTCGGATGAGTGTGCACGCGAGTTGGCGGGCAAGCTCAAGGGAATGCTCTGCCACGTCAATTTGATCCCCGCCAACGAGGTGCGGGGGAAAGACCACAAACGCAGTAAAGCCGAACGCTTAAAAGCGTTCTCGGATATTTTAGCCGCCCGCGGGATCCCCGTAACGGTGCGGCGCACGCTCGGCGCGGACATCAGCGCGTCTTGCGGACAGCTCAAGCGCAACGAGGAGGCGACGTAATGAAAGTATACGGAGGAACAGACACGGGCCGCGTTCGCGAACGCAACGAGGACGTCTATCTCGTCGGAAATCTGGGAAGCCTGACGGAAAAGTATCAGTATGCCTTGGTATGCGACGGAATGGGCGGTCCCAAAGCCGGTGACGTTGCCAGCGGTCTGGCGGCGAACATGATCGTTAATCGTCTGGAGGCCACCTTCCAACATTTCGGCGGAACGGATGCCAAATCGATCCATTACGCCTTGGAGTGTGCTATTTCCGGAGCCAACCTGATCGTATACGATACGGCGCTTTCCGACCTGAAAAAATACGAGGGGATGGGGACGACGGCGGTGATCGCCATTGTGAAAGACCCCGAGGAAGAGAAAAAAGACGCCGAAAAAAAGGACGAAAAGGATCCCAAGAATAAGAGCAACACGAATAAAAAAGACGCAAAGAAAAAAGAAGACGACACAAGAGAAAAGGAAGACGAGGGCTGCTTGGCGGTTTTGGCCCACGTGGGCGACAGTCGCGCCTATCTCGTCAGCCACGACAGCATTCAGCAGGTCACGCGTGACCATTCGCTGGTGCAGGAGAAGTTAGATAACGGCGAGATCACCGAGGAACAAGCCAAAAACCACCCGGAGCGTAACGTGATCACCCGTGCGCTGGGAACCTCGGAGTCGGTCTTGTGCGACATCAACGAGGTGATCATACCGCCCGGATCGGCGCTTCTGCTTTGCTCCGACGGCTTGACCGACATGGTGTCGACGGAATTTATTCAAAAAACTTTGGTTTCCTACGATCCCAAAACGGCGTTGGATATGTTGATCAGCCAGGCCAATATGGCCGGCGGTCGAGACAACATCACCGTCGCTTTGATCAGCAAATCTTGAGATGAAAGGGAGAACGACAGATGGATAAGTATATCGGAAGACGTTTGGACGGGCGCTACGAGGTGCGCGAGCTGATCGGCGTGGGCGGAATGGCCTACGTCTATTTGGCGTATGACGTTATCGAACAGCACGAGGTCGCGGTGAAGATCCTGAAAGAGGAATATCTCACCAACGAGGAGTTTACCCGTCGCTTCAAAAACGAGTCGAAAGCGATCGCGATCTTGTCCCATCCGAACATCGTGAAAGTGCAGGACGTGAGCTTTACCGGCTCGGTGAAGTATATCGTGATGGAGTATATCGACGGCATTACGCTGAAAGAATATATCGAACAGCAGCGCGTCACCTGGCAGGAGGCGGTGTATTTCATCCAGCAGATCCTGCGTGCGCTCCAACACGCTCACGACAAGGGCATCGTTCACCGCGATATTAAGCCGCAGAACATTATGCTGCTCGCGGACGGCACCATTAAAGTGACCGACTTCGGTATTGCCCGCTTCTCGCGCACCAACGTGAGGACGGATCACACCAACAAGGCGATCGGCTCGGTGCATTATATCAGCCCGGAGCAGGCCAGCGGCGGCTTGACCGACGAAAAAGCGGATATTTATTCCGTCGGTGTGATGCTGTATGAAATGCTGACCGGTTCGCTGCCGTTCGAGGCGGACAACGCGGTGTCGGTGGCGATCATGCAGATGCAGTCTCAAGCGAAAAAGCCCACCGAGATCAACCCGGATATTCCGGAGGGGTTAGAGGAAATCACCATCAAGGCGATGCAGAAAAACCCGGAGAAGCGCTATCAGTCGGCGGCGGAGATGCTGCAGGACATTCAGGAGTTCAAGCAAAACCCGAGCGTGCGCTTCGCGTATACGTATTTGACGGACGAAAGCCCCACGCGTTATATGGATGCGATTACCAGCATCAAGGGCAAGCCGCACCCGGAGACCTCTGCGGTCAAAACGACGGGCGAAAAAGAAAAGTTCCTCTTCTCGCAGTCGTTCTGGCTGGCGGTGGCGGCCGGCGCTATTTTGCTGTTGCTCGTGATTTTCGGCGTGTTGGCGTTTACCAACGGTTGGCTGTTCGGCAGCAACAATAAAGATACGATCGTTGTCGCGAATTTTGTCGGCAAGAAATACGACGATCTGTCGGCGGATAACTTCAAAGACTTCGCCGACGTGTCGCTGGAATATGAATATAACGACAACTACGAAAAGGGCTTTGTGGCGGCGCAGGATCCTGCCGCCAACAAGCACGTGAAGGCCAAAACGAAGGTGCTGAAGCTGACCATCAGCAAGGGCTCGCAGGAAATCGTTTTGCCGCCGATCAACGGCACACAGCCGGAGGCGCAGATCACCTCCAAGCTGAAAGCGCTGCTTTTGGAGCCGCAAACGATCGAATCTCCCTCGGATGAGGTGGCGGTCGGCAACGTCATTAAAATCGTGCCGGCGGAGAGCCCCGTTGTGAAGGGAACGGTGGTGTACGTTTACGTCAGCACCGGTATTAAAGAGCCGGATCCCGTGGCGCTGGATAACGTGATCGGTTCGCAAAAAGAGGACGCTGTCAAGCGCTTGACCGAGCAAGGCTTTAAGCCGTCGGTATCGAAAGAGATCAACAGCGAAAAGCCCGCCGGAACCGTGGTGGATCAAAGCCCTGCCGCCGGTGAGATGCTGAAGCCCGGCGCCGCCGTGCAGCTGGTCGTCAGCTCCGGTTACCGCGACGTGCAGATCCCCGTGCCGCTGCCGGAGGTCTCGTGTGCTGTGGATATGAAGGTGTTCGTCAACGGCACCTACAGTGACGAATATTCCAAAGGTCTGCAGGGTCTGCTGCCGTCCGACATCGGCTCCGGGATCAAGACCGTTACGATCAGCGAGGTGAGCGGGAAGAAATATACCGTTTCCATCCAAGCGCGTGTCGCCGGCAAAGGAGACTACAAGCCGTATTGCAAGTTTACGGCGGATCCCGTGACGGGCAAATCCTCTCTGCTGGAGCAGAACATCTTTGTGGAGCCGGTCGTGACCACCGAACCGCCGAAGACCACCGAGCCGCCGGAGGAGATCTCGGTGCCGGAGGAGTCCGAGGCGGACGTGAGCGCCTTGCCGGAGGAATCAGAATAATTTTCACAAAAAGCTAATGCGGGTCGCTTGCCTGCGGCTTTTTCGTGGGGTATCGTGAGAAAGGGAGTCGAATGGAACAGCAGGTTGGACGTGTACTCGGCGTTTTAGGCGGGTTTTACACCGTGAAAACCGAACAGGGAACCGTGGAATGCCGCGGCCGGGGAACGCTGCGCCGTCAGGGGCAGTCGCCGGTGGCGGGCGACCTTGTGCGTGTGTCGGTGCAGGAGGATATGACCGGCGCGCTGGAGGAACTGCTGCCGCGGAAAAACGCGCTGCGACGCCCGCCGGTCGCCAACGTCGACTGTCTTGTGCTGGTGGTATCCGTTACCGATCCCGCGCCGAATCTGCCCGTGCTGGACGCAATGATCGCGCTTGCAGAGGAGCAGGAGATCGAGCCGATTATCGTGCTGAACAAAACCGATTTAGAGGACGGCGCCGCCTTGTATGAACTGTATCGCAAGGCCGGATTTTCGACGTTTTCCGTCTCCGCTGCCACCGGCGAGGGGATGGAGCAGCTGCTGCCGGCGCTGGCGGGAAAGCTCTGTGTGTTTTCCGGCAACAGCGGCGTGGGGAAATCCTCGCTGCTCAATCGGCTGGATCCGCGGCTCGGACTCTCCACCGGCGAAACCAGCCGCAAGCTGGGGCGCGGCCGCCATACGACGCGCGCCACCGTGCTGTACGAGCGGGAGGACGGCGGATTTTTCGCCGATACACCCGGCTTTTCCTCGTTGGAGCTGCCGCGGCTGACCGACGTGCAGACGGAGAACCTGCCTTTTTGTTTTCGTGAGTTTTTGCCGTATCTCGGCAAATGCAAATTTACCTCTTGCCGCCACGTCTCCGAAAAGGGATGTGCGGTTTGCGCGGCGGTGGAAGCGGGGGAGATCGCGCCCTCACGCCACCAAAGCTATTGTGCTATGCTGAAAGAACTTGACGTGGACCGTTACTGATCCGCGAGAATCGAGGTTGATCGTATGAAAATTGTGATTATCGGCGACGGAAAGCTGGGCTTTTCGCTGGCGGATCGTTTGACGGACGAAGGCCATGACGTGGTGATCGTCGACAACAACGAGCGGGTGATCAACGCCACCGGCAACGCGTTGGACGTGGCGACGATCCACGGCAACGGTATCTCCCAAAACGTGCAGGAGGAGGCGGGCGTGGCGACGGCGGATCTGCTGATCGCGGTGACGTCCACCGACGAGCAAAACATCCTTTGCTGTTTGCTGGCGAAAAAGCTGGGGGCTAAGCACACGATCGCCCGTATCCGCGAGCCGGATTATGCCAAAACGGTCGCTACGCTGCGAAACGAGCTGAATTTGAGCCTGGCGATCAACCCGGAGCGTGAGGCGGCGACCGATATTTCCCGTATTCTGCGCTTCCCGTCCGCCATGAAAGTGGACGTTTTCGCCAAAGGACGTTTGGAAATGGTGGAGCTCAAGCTTCCGGCGGACAGCCCGATCATCGGTCATCCGCTGTGTAAGATGTCCGGCGTTTCCAAAGCGAAGATCCTTATTTGTGCGGTGCAGCGCGGGGATGAGGTGATCATCCCCAACGGTGATTTCGTTCCCCAAGAGGGCGATCTCGTCAGCCTGACGGCCGCTCCCAACGAGATCAGTCAGCTGTTCCGGGCGTTGGGGCTTGTCAGCACCAGAACGCGTACCGCCATGATCGTGGGAGGCGGAAAAATTGCGTATTATCTGATCCGTGCGCTGCTCGAAGCGGGTATCCGCGTCAAGGTGCTCGACCGCGATCCCGTGCGCTGCGAGCTGCTTGCCGAGCGGTATCCCAAGGCCACCGTGCTTTGCGGCGACGGCACCGACCGAGAGACGCTGAAAGAAGAAGGCGTGGAGGAAATGGATGCGCTGGTGGCGCTGACCGGCCTCGACGAGGAGAACGTGGTGATCTCGATGTACGCCGACGCGTGTAAGGTGCCGAAAGTGGTGACCAAGGTCAACCACATCTCCTTCGGTGAGGTGCTTTCCAAGGCGGGCATCGAGTGCGTGGTAACGCCGCACACGATCGCGGCCGACCGTATCGTGCGTTACGTGCGCGCGATGCAAAGCTCCTCCGGCGGCAGTATGTTGGCACTGTCCAAAATCGTGGGCGGCAAGGTGGAGGCTATTGAATTTGAGGCGTTTGAGGATTTCAAGGGCAAAAACGTGCCGCTGAAAAATCTGCAGCTGAAAAGCAATCTGCTGATCGCTTGTATTGTGCGCGACACCAAACCGATTTTCCCCACCGGCGACGATATGATCACGACCGGCGATCGCGTGATCGTGGTGACGACCGTGGCGCGTATGGACGAACTCAACGATATTCTCGCGTAACAGAACGTAGAAAAAGCACACCGCTTTTCGCGGTGTGCTTTTTTTCACCCTTGCGGGCGCTTTTGCATAGGCTGATAACGACGAAATCGGGAGGGCGCGGCGGGATGGGTTTGTCAGAAAGAGGCGAGAGTATGAGTACGGTGCTGTTTTTTGTCGTTGTAACGCTGTTGGCGGTTTACGGTATTTGTGAAATGCTTCTTGACGTAGCCGCGTGGTTTTGGCTGCCGAAGCGCTACCACGCCGTTACGCTCATTCGCGTGGAGGACGAACAGTCGATCCCTCCGCGCGTTTTGCGGCTATTAGAGGGGAAAAGCGGTCATCCCGTCGTGATCTTGACCGAGAACGAGGCAAAAGAAAGTGACGAAAAATCGCTGTCGGAATAAAAGGAACGGTTGCATTTTTTGTCGGAATACGCTATAATAATTCTACCTATGAGATTATGAGAAAAACGAGGAAAACGGTATGGAGGAACAGCTGCTTGACGAGCTGCGCGGAACGGTAGAACAAATCGGCTATGCCGAGGAGGAAAACGGCTGGAAAAAGCTGGAGGTTTCCGCGAACGGACAACTGCATACGGTGGTGGGCGTTATGCCGGAAATCGTCGTGGGCGAGGAGCTTGTCGCGTGGGGTCGGTTTGTCGAACACCCGGATTACGGGCGGCAATTTGACGTAAAGCGCTGTGAGATCCATTTACCGGAAACCGCCGACGCTATTCGCCGCTATCTGGCGTCCGGCGCCATCAAGGGCGTCGGGCCGAAGCGGGCGATGGATATTGTTCGCCATTTCGGGGAGGATACCCTGCGCGTGATGCGCGACGATCCGCATAAGCTTGTGGACGTGCAAGGTATTACCGGCGCGATGGCCAAGGCGATCGGAGACGAATTTGCCGCCAAGGCGGGCCTGCGCGAGGCGTATATGACGCTGTCTGCCTATGGCTTGACCTCTACGGAATGCGGCCGCTGTTACCGAAAATGGAAAGAGGACGCCTACGACATTATTCGGGATAATCCGTATATCTTATGCGAAAAGCCGGTGTCGGTCTCGTTTGAGCGCGTGGATGAACGCCGCGCCGAATGGAAAGTGGGCGAGGACGATCCTCGCCGCGTTCGGGCGGGAATTTTCCACGTGATCCACTACAATACGGAATCGTGGGGACATACCTGCCTGCCGCAGGATAAGGTCGAGGAAATGAGCGCCGGGCTTTTGGAGATCCCGCTTTCGTCCGTGCAGGAGGAATCGGCGGCGCTGATCGAAGCCGGCAAGCTGATCCTCGAAAAAATCGGGGACAAGCGCTTTTTGTTCCTGCCGGAGATTTACGTAAAAGAGAAATTTATCGCCGCGGATATTTGCCGCCGGGTAGGACAACAGCCGAAGGTGACGGTGGACGCGGAAAAACAGATACAAAATGCCGAGAAAGCGGACGGCGTGACCTATGAGGCGGAACAGCGCAAAGCGATCCGCACGGCGCTTGATCGCAACGTGTTTTTGCTGACGGGCGGCCCCGGAACGGGTAAGACCACGACGCTGAAGGGTATTTTGAAAGCGCTGGAATGTCAGGGCGAGCGGGTGCTGTTGGCGGCGCCTACCGGCCGCGCGGCCAAACGGATGAGCGAGCTGACGGGACGTGAAGCCGCCACCATCCACCGTTTGCTCGAAATGCAATGGTCGGAGACGGAGGAACCGACGTTTCTTCGTGACCGGCAAAACCCGCTGGAGGCGGATACCGTCATCGTGGACGAGTTGTCGATGGTGGACGTGCCGCTGCTGTATGCGCTTTTGTGTGCGCTGAAGCCCGGTTGCCGTTTGGTGCTGGTGGGAGATGCTCACCAGCTTCCCGCTGTCGGGCCGGGTAACGTGCTGGGCGACTTGATCGACAGCGGGATGGTTCCCGCTGTGGAGCTGACGGCGATTTTCCGCCAGGCGGGGGAAAGTATCATCGTTCAAAACGCCCACCGTATCGTGGCGGGCGATATGCCGCTTCACGGTGTGCACGACGGCGACTATTTCTTTATTGCCAAGGACAGCAGCCAGGCGGTAGAGCGGACGATAGCGGATCTGTGTACCCGCCGTTTGCCGAATGCTTACGGAAAAACGGTGTTCGACGGTATTCAGGTGCTGACACCAAAGGTCAAATACGCCGTCGGTGCGCGCTCGCTCAACGAGCTTTTGCAAAAAGAGTGTAACCCGCCCTCGGCGACCAAGGCGGAAATCAAGCTGGGTTCTCGGACGTTCCGCCTCGGGGACAAGCTGATGCAAAACCGCAACAACTACAACCTGAGTTGGGAGAAACCGGACGGTACGATCGGTGAGGGCGTGTTTAACGGCGACATCGGTACCGTGACGGAAATCAGCCGACGGGACGAAAGCCTGACGGTGCAGTTCGAGGACGATCGCATCGTCAGCTACGGCAAGGCAGACGCCGAGGATCTGGAGCTGGCGTATGCGGTGACGGTACATAAAAGCCAGGGGAGCGAGTTTGACATCGTGGTGCTGGCGCTGTTTGACGTGCCTTCGCCGCTGGCGTTTCGCAACCTCTTATATACTGCGGTGACCCGCGCGAAAAATATGCTGGTGATCGTCGGGCGGGGAAACGAGATCTCCCGTATGGTGAAAAACGCTAAAAAAGCCCGCCGTTTCAGCGGATTGTGTGCTTTTATGACAGAGGAAAACGTATGAGATCCTTACCGTTATCGCGGCGGATCGCCGCCGTCTTTTTCCCGGAGCGATGCGCCTTTTGCGACTGTGTGGTTCTTCCCGGCGAAGCGGTGTGTGCCAAATGCGGTCAAACGCTCCCGCGGCAGGAACGCCCGCTGTGTCTTCATTGCGGGCTGTCGAAATCGCTGTGTACCTGCAAAAGCACCGCGACGGTGCTTGACGCCGTGTGTGCGCCGTTTCGGTATGAGGGCGCGGTAAAGCGGGGAATCTTGCGCTTTAAGCAAGCGGGGACAAGCCTGACGGCTGCCCACTATGCGCGCGAGATCGCCGACACCGTTCGGCAGGAGTTCGAGGACGTTCGTTTTGACGGCGTCACCTTCGTGCCAATGCAAAAGAGCGAGCTTCGCCGTCGGGAATATAACCAAAGCGAGTGGCTGGCGCGCGAGGTGGCCAAGCGGCTGAAGCTGCCGCTCGTTCCGACCTTGTGCAAGACGTTCGCGACCAAGCCGCAAAAGGAAGTTCCCGCCGCCGAGCGGGAGGGCAACCTGCGCGGTGCGCTGGATCGTCTGCCGGGTGCGGACGTGACGGATAAATGCTTTTTGGTGGTAGACGACGTGTGTACCACCGGCGCAACGCTGCGCGAATGCGCGTTGATACTGAAAATTTACGGGGCGAGTGCCGTGTATGGAGCGACGCTTGCCAAAACCCGTTTGGAAAGGGGCGAGGAACGTGGCGGGAACCCATCTGGGAATTGATCTCGGAACGGCGAAGGTTACGATTTATAAGGAAGGCGCCGGCATCGTTTTGCGCGAGCCGTCGGTGATCGCGGTGGAGACTCGCCGCGGTCGCGTGATCGCGGTGGGAAGCGAGGCGGAGGAGATGATCGGTCGCGAGCCGCCGACCATTCGCGTGATCCGGCCGATGCAAAAGGGCGTGGTGTCCGACTACGACTGCACGGAAAAAATGCTGCGGGCGTTCGTGAACAAGGTGTGCGCGTTTAAGGTGTTCAAGCCCCGCGCCGCCATTTCTGTTCCCGCCGCGGTTACCGAGGTGGAGGAACGCTCGGTGGTGCAAGCGGCGACGTCGGTCGGTATTCGCCGTGTGGCGCTGGTGGAGGAATATATCGCGGCGGCGTTTGGTGCCGGGCTTGCGGTGGAAGAGCCGCGCGGCTGTATGATCGTGGACATCGGCGCCGGTACGACGGACGTCGGTGTGCTGTCGCTCGGCGGCGTTACGTCGGCGCTTTCGGTGAAAACGGCGGGCAACGATATGGACGAGGCGATCGTGCGTATGGTGCGCAACCGCTATAATCACGTGATCGGCCCAAAAACCGCCGAGGAAATCAAGAAGACCATCGGCGGCGTTTTGCCGCGGGAGGCGACGATGGAGGTGCGCGGACGCGACGCGATCTCCGGGCTTCCGTGTACGAAAACCGTTTCCGCCTCCGACGTGTTCGACGCGCTGTCCGAGTCGTTTTTGACCATTCTCGACACCATCCAGACCGTGCTTGAGCAGACGCCGCCCGAAATGGCGGGCGACGTGATGGCAGACGGTATCACGCTGTCCGGCGGCGGGGCGCATCTGTTCGGCCTGTGCGACCGCTTGTCCCGCGAATTGGGCGTTCCCTGCCGTGTGGCGGAAAACGCGGAGGACTGTGTGGCGCTGGGAGCGGGGAAAGCCATTTTGTCCCGCCGCTCGGCAAAGGAGAATCTTTACGACGTCAATCTGTTCTCCTACGACCGGTCGGATTGGATTGAAAGTTGACTTTTGGCGGCTTTTGTGCTATACTTACATAGTTAACGCTTGGATAAAGGAGGTTTTCTTATGGGAAATCTTTTGGAATATACCTGCCCGTGCTGTAACGGACGGATGACCTTCGATACCGGCCTGCAAAAGGTAAAATGCGAGTTTTGCGGCACGGAATTCGATATGGCAACGCTCCAAAGCTACGACGACGGCTTAAAAATGGATCAACCGGACCAAATGGAATGGAAGACCGACGTCGGCGGCGAATGGCAGGAGGGTGAGCAGGATGCGCTCGCTTCCTACGTGTGCGATACCTGCGGCGGTGAGATCGCCTGCGAAAAGACAACGGCGGCGACGTCTTGTCCGTTCTGCGGTAATCCCGTCGTGATGAAGGGCAACCTTTCGGGCGCGCTTCGCCCCGACGTGGTGATCCCGTTTAAATTGGATAAAGAGGCGGCAAAGGCCGGCCTTGAAAAACACCTGCAGGGCAAGCGCCTTTTGCCGAAGGTGTTTAAAAGCCAAAACCATATTGACGAGATCAAGGGCGTTTACGTTCCGTTTTGGCTGTTCGATGCGGATGCGGATGCCAACATCCGTTACCACGCGACCAACCTGCGCCATTGGAGCGACAGCGACTACGATTATACCGAAACGAGCCACTTTATGGTGCTTCGCGCCGGTGATCTCGGCTTCCAATACGTCCCGGTGGACGGCTCTTTGCGTATGGCGGACGATTTGATGGAATCGATCGAGCCGTTCGATTTTTCGCAGGCGGTGGATTTCCAAACGGCGTACCTCTCCGGCTTTTTGGCGGATAAGTACGACGTGACCGCCGAGCAAAGCATCGACCGCGCCAACGCCCGCATCAAACGCAGCACCGAAGAGGTGTTTGCTTCTACGGTGACGGGGTTTGCGAGCGTGGTTCCGGAAAGCAGCAGCGTTATGCTGAAAAACGGAACGACGAAATACGCGCTGTATCCCGTGTGGCTGCTCAATACGACGTGGAACGGCTGTCAGTACACCTTTGCCATGAACGGTCAAACCGGCAAATTTGTCGGCGATCTGCCGTGTGATAAGGGCGCGTATTGGCGCTGGTTCGGCGGCATCGCTGCCGGCGTAGCCGCGGCGGCGTTTACGCTGTTCGGATTCTTAGGCGTTTTATAAGGAGGGGACGAAGATGACAAAACGAATTTTCGCCCTTCTCGGGTGTCTTGTGATTTTAACGGCGCTGTTGACCTTTACCGCTTCGGCTCAGTCGAGCGCCGGCCTGCTTGTGGATAACGCCAACCTGCTTTCGCCGGCGGAATTTACGGACGTTACTGCGTTGCTGCAACAAGTCAGCGACGAGACGGGCTGCGACGTTGTGGTTTTGACGGAGCCTACGCTGGAACTCAAATCCGAGGTGGCGTATGCCGACGACTTCTATGACCAAAACGGTTACGGCCGCGGCGAAAGCGGAGAGGACGGCGTGCTGCTGCTTGTCTCGATGGAGGAGCGTATATGGTACGTCTCGACCTGCGGTAAATGTATCCAAATGGTCGATTACAACACGGTCGGCGACCGCATTGTCGGCGATCTGGGCAGCGGCGATTATGCCGCGGCGTTTAAAGCGTATGCCAACGAGGTAAAACGCGAGATCGTCCACCAAACGAGCTTTTTCAATTGGACGCGCTTGGGTGTGGCGCTGGTGATCGGCGTTATCATCGCGCTGATCGCGGTCAGCTCGATGAAAGCGAAGCTCAAAACCGTGCGCTTCCAGCCGGCGGCAAACAACTACTTAAAGCCGGGCAGCCTCAACGTCACGCTGGCGCAGGAGCATTTCCTGTATAACACCGTGACGCGTACCGCAAGGCCGAAGGACAACGACAGCGGCGGCGGCTCACACATGAGCTCCGGCGGCGTCAGCCACGGCGGTGGCGGCGGTCACTTTTAACAAGAAAAAATCCCTCCCGAATCTTCGGGAGGGATTTTTGTTATCTCTTTTTTACAGCATCTGTACGACGTTTACGAACAGCGTGCCGAATTGGTAGACGACGAGCGCGCACACCCACGCGACGAGAGTTTGGAACGCGACGGTGCCGATCGCCCATTTCCACGAGCGGAACTCGCGTTTCATCGCGGAAAACGCCGCAACGCAGGGGCAGTACAGCAGCACGAACACGAGAAAAGCGAGCGCCGCGACCGGCGTAAACATCGTTCCGAGCGCCGAAAACATCGCCGCATCGGAGACGGGGGAAATGAGAATGTTGAGCGTTCCCACCACCGCTTCTTTGGCAACAAAGCCGGAGACGAGCGCCACCGATGCCTGCCACGTGCCGAAGCCGAGCGGGATGAAGATCGGCGCGAGCCCTTTGCCGAGGGTCGCCAAAATGCTGTCTCCCGCTTGTTCGGGAGTGAGGAGATGGAGGCCCAAATCAAACGACTGCAAGAACCAGATGATGACCGACGCGGCGAGCAAAATCGTTCCCGCACGCACGGCGAAATCTTTAATGCGCTCCCACAAGTGCAGCCACAGCGTTTTCGCTGTCGGCAGACGGTAGGGCGGCAGCTCCATCACGAACGGCGGGTGGCCGCCTTTTAGGACGGTTTTGTTTAAAATGGCGGCGCAGAGAATCGCCATCAACAGCCCGAATGCGTAGATACAGAAGATCACAAGCCCCGCGTAGTGCGGGAAAAACGCCGCGATAAACAGCGCGTACACCGGCATTTTTGCCGAGCAGGACATAAACGGCGTCAGCATAATGGTGAGTCGCCGATCGCGCTCGTTTTCGAGCGTGCGCGCCGCCATAATGCCGGGGACGGAGCAACCGAAGCCCATCAGCATCGGCACGAACGAGCGACCGGAAAGTCCGGTTTTGTGGAGCAGCTTATCCATAATAAACGCGGCGCGCGCCATATAGCCGCTGTCTTCGAGCAGCGAGAGGAAGAAGAACAAGAGCAGAATTTGCGGGAAGAACGAGACGATCGACCCAACGCCCGCCACGATGCCGTCGCACACGAGCGATACCGCCCAGTCGGAGGCGCCCGCCGAGGACAGCCCCGTGCGGATGGTGGAGGTCAGCGCGTCGATGAGCGCGGCGACACCGTCGGTGAGAAACGAGCCGATCGGCCCGAACGTTAAGAAGAACACGAGCGCCATCACGCCCGCAAACACGGGAATGGCGAGGTATTTATTGGTGACGATCTTGTCCACTTTGTCGGAAATCGTGAGCTCGCCCGGCTTTTTGAGATGCACCACGCACTCGTCGCACACTCGGCAGATGAACTTGTATTTCTGGTCGGCGATGATCATATCGCGCTGCATTTTGTCCGTTTCGAGGGAGGACACGATCTCGTCGATGAGGTGCGCCTCGCCCTGCGTCAGCCCGAGCGCCTCGATCGTCGGGGGATCGTCGTCCATCACCTTGACCGCCGACCAGCGCAGCGCCATATTTGCTTTCATACATTTAGGCTCGATGATTTTCTCGATACGGAGCAGGGCTTCCAGCACGTCCGCTTCGTAAATCTCGTCGATTTTGTAGGTCGAACGATACTCCGCGCCGTGGTGTTCGCGGCGCTCGTGCAGCTCGTGGTGGACATATTCGTTGTCGGGGAACGCTTTTTGGATGCGCTTCGCGATCGTTTGCTCGTCAAAGGGGAGCACCTCTTTGGCGATGCGCTTGGCGCCGTCGTGGAACGCACGGTCAACGAGCTTGTCAATGCCCTGCCCGCGCGAGGCGGCGATCGGGACGATCGGAATGCCGAGCAGGTGTTCCATCCGCTGTACGTCGATGATCAGTCCGCGCTGTTTTAACATATCCATCATATTGAGCGCGATAACCATCGGAAGCCCGAGTTCCGCTAATTGTAACGATAAATAGAGGTTGCGCTCTAAGTTGGTGGCGTCCACCACGTCGATAATGGCGTCGGGGTGGTCTTCGAGCAGCATATTGCGGCTGACCATTTCCTCGGCAGAGTAAGGGGAGAGGGAGTAGATGCCCGGCAGGTCAACGACGGTCACGTCCTCGCCGTGGCTCTTCAGCTGTCCCGCTTTTTTCTCGACCGTGACGCCCGGCCAGTTGCCGACGTATTGGTTCGAGCCGGTCAACTCGTTAAACAGCGTCGTTTTGCCGCAGTTGGGGTTGCCGGCGAGCGCGTAAGTGTAGCTCATTTGACCACCTCCGGCTCGATTTCAATTTCTTTCGCTTCCGAGCGGCGAATACTCAGCTCGTAGCCGCGGACGTTGATTTCGATCGGGTCGCCCATCGGCGCTTCCTTGCGCATGATCACGTGCGCACCGGGGGTGATGCCCATATCAATAATGCGGCGGCGTAAAGCACCCGAGCAGCCGAGCGCCGTGACAACGCCGCCTTCGCCGATTTTCAAATCGTTAACCGTTTTTTGCATACGAAAATCCTCATCACTCAATCGTTTTTTCACACGTACAATTCTACCACACTCTATTATAGTTAGCCAACACTAACTTGTCAAGAGAGGAAACGAAAAATGTAGACAAAATTGGTGGATTTTTATAAAATTCGCCGAAAAGACGGGAAAATTAGGCGGAATGGCGCGTCGTGCTTCGTAGGGGACGGCGCCTCGACGTCCCTTTTTTGAATGCGCACAAAACTTTCGGCGCGCTTGTAGGGGAGGGGCTTGCTCCCGCCGTCGTTGAACATTGGGGCCAACGTATTTGCCGACCCACACCCGCCACCGCGCGGACGCGGGCGTTGCGCCCGCCCGTTTTCAAAAAACGGAAAACCGCGTTGCGGTTTTGTCCGCGCATCGGCGGGTGCGGGGCGGCACGACATTTATCAGAACCTTTCTTTTGGATTTTTGCATATAAAAAAAGGAACCCGAAAATCGAGTTCCTTGTTATGCCTATATTTGTTTGTTATCAGTTGTATTTCGGAAGATCCGCAGAGCCGACCCACACGGCGGCATACCAGGTGCCGTTGGAATACGTCATACCGACGGAAATATACGGATACGTCACGCCGTCACCAACGTAGCGCCAATGTCCGGCGCTATTGCGGCAACCGGTCGCAAGTTCTTTGCCGAGTTCGTCCGGCGTTTTGTTTCCGTAATACGGTCCGTCGCTGCCGATCGCTTCGGTGCAAGCAGCCGGCTCGTAGCGATATTCACCACTTTGGGCAGGGATAAAATCTGTAATGACATCTAAATCCGCTTCATTTACCCAGGTGTCTGGGATGCCGCAAGCAGAACCCCTTAAAGATTTTTCGCCAAACTTAATAGCCGTGGCAATCCGATATTCGTCCTGCAAGTCGTGGCAGAAGTTTTTGGAAATGGAAACGGAACGCTGGTCGGCAAGTTGTTTCAGTTTGCCGCCGACTTTCGTAGCAGCGGCTTGACCGTCCTGCGCCCGGAATTGGTTGATATACTTAATAAGCGCATTTGCCACGGCTTCCGTGTCGGAGGCAGTTGCGTAGTGGACGGGTTTCGTGGTCTTCGCCGGGGCTTTCGTTGTTTTCGGTGCCGGCTTCTTCGTGGTCGCCACCGCCGGTTTCGCCGGGGCTTTCGTCGGCTGCGCTTCCTGCTTCGTCGTCAAAGCGGAACCCGGTTCCGCTTTTTTCGTTGTACCGTTTTCCGAAAAAGTGGTCGTAGCGGACGTGGGTTTAACCGTTGCGTCCGTAGCGGTTGCCGTCGGCTGGCTCTCGGCCGACGTGCCGGTAGGCACAGCAGCAGTCGCCGTCGCTGTTTGAGAAGCGGAACCCGGTTCCGCTTTTTGCTCTTTGCCGGTGTCTTTGCAGCCGGCAAACGTCGTAAGGGTAAGCACGAGAACGGCGATAACCGCCGTCAGTTTCAAAGTGTTGTGTTTCATAATTCATACTCCTTTTTTGTTGGATTTATCTTATAATCATTTCGCGGTTTTGTCAAGTGCGGAACAAAATCTATTGGCGCTCTCGACGTCCTGCCGTGGGATTTCGCACACATTTGCGGCTACGCTCTTAACCTATCTGGCTTCCCTTCAAGGGGAAGGCGGGGTCGTCGAGGACGCCGACCTCGACATACACGCCGCAAACGCTATCAAAATCCCACAATTTCTGTAAAATCCCTTGCAATTCCAAACAAAATTTGGTATACTAATTCTAATTAAATCATTCTGTGATTTTTGCGTTGAAAATTAAGAGGAAAAGGCGGTTTTTGTGATGAAAGTGACGTTGATTACCTACACGCCTCACCCGGAGCAGACGATTGCTTCCGCGGCGCGGCTTTGCTATTCCGCGGCGTCGATCGACGACCTGCGCGAAAAGATGACCGAGGAAAAAGCGGCCTCGTTTGTGGAAATGCTGTCCGAGCTCGGCCACGAAAGCCCGGTGGAGCACGCGTCGTTTACCTTCGGCATCGAGGGCGTGTCCCGTTCGCTTTTGGCGCAAATCACCCGTCACCGCATCGCCTCGTACAGTGTGCAAAGCCAGCGCTACGTCCGCGAAGCGCAGTTCGAGTACGTGTTGCCGCCGGAAATTGAGGCGGTTCCCGAAGCGAAAGCGGAGTTCTTGGCCGCGATGGAGGAGGATCAGCGCCACTATGAGCGCCTGACCGAGATCCTTATGAAAAAACACGAGGCGGCGTTTTTGGCACAGGGCAAGGACGAGAAAGAAGCCCACCGTGCCGCCGAGAAAAAGGCGATCGAGGATGCGCGCTTTGTGCTTCCGAACGCCTGCTGCACCAAGATCCTCTTGACGATGAATGCCCGCAGCCTCCAAAATATGTTCCGTCAGCGCTGCTGTATGCGCGCGCAATGGGAGATCCGCGAGATGGCGGAGCAGATGCTCAAATGCTGTGTCGAGGTCGCGCCCACGCTGTTCTGTAAAGCGGGGCCTGCGTGCGTTGCCGGAGCGTGCCCCGAGGGGAAAATGTGCTGTGGCAAGACCGCCGAGGTGCGTGCCAAATATGCCGCAATTAAGGGGCAGAAATAATGGGAAAGCTTTGTGTCATTGACGGACTGGACGGCTGCGGAAAATCTACCCAGCTCGAACAGATCCGCACGCGGCTTGCCGCCATGGGTGTGGATTTTCGGGAAATCTCGTTTCCCGATTACGCACAGCCGTCGTCCGTGCTCGTGAAGCAATATCTGGCGGGAGAGTTCGGCGAGGATGCCAGCCCCTTTGCCGCTTCGTCGTTTTATGCGGTTGACCGCTATGCGAGCTTCCAAAAGTTTTGGAAAGAAGACTACGAGGCGGGCAAGCTCATCGTTGCCGCCCGCTACACGACCTCCAACGCGATTTACCAGCTGGCGCGTTCGCCGCGCGAGACATGGGACGCGTTCCTCGAGTGGATGGAGGATTACGAGTACGTTAAATTGGGACTTCCGCGTCCCGACGCGGTGTGTTTTCTCGATATGCCGCTTGCCGTGTCCCAACGGCTGATGACCGAACGGTACGACGGCGACGAGTCTAAAAAAGACCTGCACGAACGCAACGTGAAATTCCTTGAGACCTGCCGCGAGGCCGCGCTTTACGCTGCCAAACGGTGGGGATGGACGGTCATTCCGTGCGGCGAGGGCGACAAGCCGTTCTCGATCGAAACGGTGACCGATGCGCTGATGAAATGGCTGAAACCCTTTGTTTAAGCGGGTTTACGCGGTGTAATGGCAACCAACTTTACAGACTGTTAAGGAGGAAATGCTATGGTTTACGTGTTTTTGGCAAACGGATTTGAAGAGGTAGAGGCGCTCACGCCCGTGGACGTGCTGCGCCGCGGCGGTGTGGACGTGAAAACCGTCGGCATCGGCGACGACGTTATCGTGGGCTCGCACGGAATTCCCGTCACCGCCGATTTGGACGAGGACGAGGTCGATTTTGACGCGCTTTCGGGCGTGGTGCTTCCGGGCGGAATGCCGGGAACGAGAAATCTCGACGCATCCGAAACGGTCAAAGAGGCGCTTTCTGTTGCCGCCGAAAAAGGCGCGCTCATCGCCGCGATTTGCGCCGCGCCGTCGGTGCTCGGACACAACGGCTTGCTTTCCGGCAAACGCGCGACGTGTTTTCCGGGGTTTGAGGGCGAGCTTGCGGGCGCGACGGTTTGCGACGAGCTCGCCGTGACCGACGGTAACGTGATCACCGGTAAAGGCGCGGGGGCGGCGCTGCCGTTCGCGTTGGCGCTTCTTCGTTACCTCAAAGGTGCAAACGTGGCCGACGAGGTGAAAAACGCGTTACAATGCAGTTAAACGAGATAGTATTCTTTCATCATACACCGAGAGGAGTGACCTTCCGTGAGTGAATTCGATAACGGGCAGAACCCGGTGGAGTCGGAGGCGGAGCGTGTGGCGGAGGAACGCCGCGAAAAAGTGGCGGGCTTTCGCCTGAACATCAGCCCCGACGATATGGATGCGCCGCTGGACATCGTTCCCAAGCGCAAGGCGCCGCCGATGCGTCCGTCCGTCGATACAGAAGAGGAACCGGCGATCCATACCGTTCCGTCTACCGTCAACGGCGTTGCGGCGGAAAAAGAGGCTGTACCGGAGGAGCGCGCACCCGCGCCCGCCGCGGCGGTGAGCGCGATCGCTGCCGCCGTCGCCGCCAAAATAGGCGAGGAGGGCGACATTGGCGAGTGGACGAAGCCGGAGGAGCCCGCGCCGACGGAGGAGGAAGCGGTCGAAGAACCGATCGAAGAGCCTGTCGCTGACGAGCCTGCCGACGAACAGCCGTCGGAAGCGGTTTCCGAGCCGGAGGAAGCGCCCGAAGAAGATCCGAACGCGCCGGTGCGCATTCTCGACGAGGAGGATGACTATGAGGACCCGAACGCGCCGGTGCGCATTCTCGACGAAGAGGATGAGTACGAGGAGCCGGGCTCAAGAAAAAAATCCTGCATGGGAAAACTGTTCTACCTTGTTTGCGTGCTGGCGGTGTCCTGCGTGTTGGCGTTTATTGCCGTGACCGGTGCGCTCGATATGTTGGGCCTCAACAAATCCGAGCGCGAGGTGGACGTGGAAATTCCCCGCGGTGCGACCACAAAGCAGGTGGCGGACGTGTTGCACGAAAACGGGCTTGTCTCAAAGCCGTTTATCTTCCGCGTTTTCTCGAAGCTTTCTCACGCGGACGGACAGTATCAGTCCGGCGTGTTTACGGTAGCCTCTAACGCGGGCTACCAGGGGATCATCGCCATTCTCCAGCAGCAGGGCGAGCGGGATTCGGTGGACGTCACCATTCCCGAGGGCTACAACGTGCTGGAGATCGCCAAGCTGCTTGAGGAGAGCGAGGTCTGCGGCGCGCAGGAATTCCTGACCGAGCTGGAGGAGGGCGACTACTCCGATTATGACTTTATCGCTTCCGCTCCGGCGGTGGGTGCCGGAACCGATTACCCGTACCGCATTTATCGTCTGGAAGGCTATCTGTTCCCGGATACCTACACGTTCTACAAGGCGTGCAGCCCGGAGGCGGTGCTCGAAAAGTTCTTTGACAACTTCGAGACCCGCGTGGATACCAAGCTGAAAACCGGTATCAAGGCGATGGGCCTTTCGCTGGATGAAGCGGTGACGCTCGCTTCGGTCATTCAGATGGAGGCGGACAATACCGACGATATGTCGAAAATCGCCCGCGTGTTCCACAACCGTTTGGGCGATCCGGCGGAATTCCCGCATCTGCAGTCCGACGTGACCACCGAATACGTGGAGCATTTCCAACCGGGCGCCGGCAAGGAAAATGAAAACTTCAAGGCCTACAGCACCTATATCTGCGAGGGCCTGCCTACCGGTCCTATCTGTAACCCCGGCTTGGCGGCGCTGCGCGCGGTGGCGTATCCGAACGACGATGACGACATCATCAACTGCTACTACTTTGCAACGGATACGAGCGTCGATCCCACCATCACGTATTACTCCGAGACGTTCGACGAGCACATGGCGATCTGCTATAAATACGATATTGGCGTTTACGCGGATTAAATCGTGATTAGATCCTCTCGTTTACGGGCAACCTAACCCGTGAACGGGAGGATTTTTTTATGAAAAAACGAAGTATGGCTGCCTGCATAGCGCTGATCCTTTTGATCGGGGCCTGCGGCGTGCGGTTGTATAGCTTGCAGGGGGAGGAGTCATTGGCAGAGGCGGCGGCCGGACAATCCAGCTTAACGGTGACGCTGGGAACGAGCCGGGGGACGATTTACGACTGCCAAAAGCGACCGCTTGTCAACCGAGACTTTGTCTACGTGACGGCGATCGCGCCGACCGCGCCGGCGATGGCGCGCGTGCGGGAGTGTTTTGACAAGGAGACGGCGGCGGGCATTCTGGAGCGCTTGGAGCAGGGAAAGCCGATCGCGGTGAAGACAAAAGAGCCGCTTCCTCTTTGTGAGGGAATGACGCTGAAGACCGTTCCCGAACGCTACGGCGAAAAAACGACGGCGACCCACGTCTTGGGATATACGGACGAGTCGGGCGGCGTGTGCGGCGTGGAATATGCTTTTGACGAGCTTTTGTCCGCTTACAGCGGCTCGGTAGAGGTGACGTATACGGTGGACGGATTGGGAATGCCGCTTTCCGGCGTTGCTCCGACGGTAAAAGACACGACCGACAAAAGCCGGGGCGGCGTGGTGTTGACGATCGACAGCGAGATCCAGCAGATCGCCGAGCGGGCGGCAGAACACGTGACCTGCGGGGCGGTGGTGGTGATGGAGCCGAAGACCGGCGCCATTCGCGCGATGGTCAGCGTGCCGGGATACGATCCCACCGCGGTGGAGGAGGCGCTGACAGAGGAAAACGCGCCGCTTCTCAACCGGGCGCTGGCGGACTACAACTGCGGCTCGGTCTTTAAGATCGTCACCGCGTCCGCGGCGCTGGAGACGGGGCTTTCGCCGTCCACGGCGTTTGACTGCACCGGCGGATACCGCCTCGGCGACACGCTGTTTCGCTGCCACTATTGGCTGGGGCACGGGACGCAGGATATGAAAGAGGCGTTCGCCAAATCGTGTAACCCGTACTATATTCAGCTGGCGCAGGAGACGGGGGCGGAGGCGCTGTACGATATGGCGGTGTCCTTTGGTTTCGACCGGGCGTGGACGCTCGCGCCGGGGCTTTCCACCGCGCGGGCGACGTTGCCGTCGCTTAAAACGCTCAAAACGTCGCAGGCATCTCTTTGCAACCTGGCGTTCGGGCAGGGGGAGCTGCTGGCGACGCCAATCCACGTAGCGCAGCTGGCGGCGGCGGTGGTCAACGGCGGTGCGATCGCGCGGCCGACGCTTGTGGCGGGAACGGTGGACGAAAACGGGAATTACGAGAAAGAGCAGGCGTCACCGTTACAGCAGGTGTTCTCAAAAGAAACGGCAGAGACGCTGTGGGATATGATGATCTATACGATGGAAGAGGGGACCGGCGACAAAGGTCAGCCCTACTACGCGCCGGCGGCCGCCAAAACGGGAACGGCGGAAACCGGGTGGGTGGAAAACGGAAAAGAGGTCGTACAGCATTGGTTTACGGGCTTTTTCCCGGCGGACGAGCCGCAGTACGTTATCACGGCGCTTTGCGAGAACAGCGAGGCGATGGAGGAAAGCGCCGCGCCGGTGTTTCGGGAAATTTGCGAGGAGCTGTATTTTCGCTCGCTGCAAAAGGACGGTTGACAAACGCCGCGGTTTGCGGTATACTTTCTTCTTGTGAGCGAGCCGGATAGTCGCGTACCTTTGGTATGAGGAAAGTCCGGGCATCACAGGGCAGGATAACGGCTAACGGCCGCCGAGGGTGACCTTAGGGAAAGTGCAACAGAGAGATACCGCCCGCTTTTGGCGGGTAAGGGTGGAAAGGCGAGGTAAGAGCTCACCGGCGCGCAGGAGACTGCGTGGCCCTGCAAACCCTATCCGATGCAACGCCGACAAAAGCGATACGTTGGCCCGACGTGCTTTGAAAGGCGGCTTGAGCCGTTCGGCAACGAACGGTCGAGATAGATGACTATTCAAGACAGAACCCGGCTTACAGACTCGGTCACATTTAAAAAAAGCACTCCGTACGGAGTGCTTTTTGTTTTGTTTTCTCCTTTACTGCATAGGCATAAAGGGGAGGGGATCGTATGAAACGAATGCGAGAAAGGCGCCGCCCGTTTTGGTGTGGGCTTTTGATCGGACTGTGCGGTATCGCGCCGGGGGTGAGCGGCGGCGCCTTGTGTGTGTCGTTCGGGTACTATGAGCGTCTGCTGTTTGCGGCGGCGCATCCCGTAAAAGCGCTGAAAACCGATGCCGCGGCGCTGTTGCCGCTTGGAGTTGGTATCGTTCTCGGTATGGTGGTGTTCGGGCGGGGAATGGCGCGGCTGTTTGCGCTGTTTCCGGAGGAAATGCGCTTTATGGTGGTCGGGCTGATCGTCGGCACGTTCCCGGACGTTTTAAGGCAGGCAAAAGCGACCTCCGCCCGTCGGCGGTGGTGGGCGGTGACGGCCGTGACGTTCGGGCTGGGATGCTGGCTGTGGCAGGGCGGCGGGCATTTGACGGTGTCGGCGACACCGTCGTTTGCGGAATGGGCGCTGTGCGGCGGTGTCTATGCTGTCGGTACGGTGCTTCCCGGGGTCAGCGCTTCGTGTATGCTGCTGTCGATGAACGCCTACGAATCGGTGCTGACGATGATCGGCGGCGGTGATTTGGCGGCGCTTTTTCCGTTTTCGGTGGGGTTTGCGGCGGTGGCGGCCATTCTCGTGTGTATAGTGAATCGCCTTTACAGTCGGTGTGCGCCGCTCATCCATTACGCGCTGGCGGGACTTCTCGCCGCTTCGGTTTTTCCTGTTATACCACCGCTTTCCGCCGACAAAAGCGGCGCGGTCTCGCTGCTTCTGTGCGGGATGAGTGCGGCGGGAACGCTGTGGCTGAACGGCAAAACAAGCCGTAAAGATGAAGAGCTTTACAGAGGCGTGACGCGGAAAATCGGTTGACAGAGAACGGGAGAAGTGGTATAGTTATAGATACAAGTGTTAATAAAAGGAGTGTATCTACTATGACCGGAAAACGGGGAAAAGTTGCCCGCATTATCGCGCTGATCTTGGCGGCGGTAATGATCATCTTCTCGCTGCCGCTGATCGCGTTGTCCAGCAAAGCGGCCACCGGCGCGGAAATCGCCGCAGAGCATCGTTTGGGCTCGTGGTGGTGGTGGCCGGAGGACGGCTTTAATGAGACGGAGTGCGAAAAATATCTGTCGCTTTACCAAGAGTCGGGTATCAACGAGATTTATTTCTCCGGCTATTCCTATTTAGAAACAGCATGCAAACAATAGAACCTCCAAAGCTTCGTCCAAAAAGCGATGGCTTACGGCTGCCGCGTTGCC
>JAZUKW010000032.1:0-16686 GCA_045643425.1 Acutalibacteraceae bacterium | reverse complement strand
AAAACTCGGTCATCGTGAATATGACAAACTCCACGATTGAGGTCGATTTCCGCGCGATCAAGGGCGAAGAGGAGATGTATCCCTGCGTCTACGTGAACGGCGACAACGCCATTAAGGGCGACGTCGTTTCCGATACCACCTTTACGGTCTACGGCGAGGCCGGCGCGACCTTGCAGGTGGCGGGCGGGACCACCGAGGAATATCTCCTGCTGCAAAACACTCGTCTGGAAAACGCAAACGAGGACTACGTGTTCGGCGAAAGCACGACGCTGACGCCGAAAGACACGTCCCTGCCGATCACCCTTACCATTAAAGCGAACGCCATCTTCGAGGATGAAGAGACGTTCATCATCAACGACGGCAAGCCGTTCGCGTTCGGTGAGGACATCGAAATCGGCACGCCCGTCGTGTTCGACGAAAACGGCGTGGCGCTCGATCCGCAGCCGGAGCTGGAGATCGCCTACTATGCGATGGAGGAAGAAGACTACTCCTTCATGCTGGTGGACGGAGTTCCCACCGAGGAGGGTGACTATTGCGTCGCGTTCTTCGTGTCGGAGGACGATCCCATCTACTGCGGCGCCGGTTCGTATTTCTTCTCGATCGGCCACAACATCCAAAAAGTGAACGGCAAACCGGCGACCTTGACCGAGGACGGCTACAAAGATTACTACTACTGCGAGGGCTGCGACACCTATTATGAGGACGAAGCGGGCGAGACCCCGATCGACGATCTCGACGCGTGGAAAGCCGAGGGCGGCGCGGGCTATCTTGCGGTGCTTCAAGAGATCGACACTATCGTGATTAACGGTTTTTGCGATCCGGTTTCCGGCGGCAAGGTCGGCGATTACCTGAATATCCTCGTTCCCGATGATGCGCACTATGGCTTCCTCGGCAACGGTATGCATTGGTATGACGACGCTGCGGATAACTTCATCTACGATGCCGAAGCCTTGTTTAAGGACGGCAAAATGTACTCGATCGGCGGCGAGCTGGTTGCCGACGAGGGCTACGTCTTTGCCGCAAACCCCAAGATCCTTCTGAACGGCGGCGACTATCCGGTTGATATGGACCACTCCTTCACGTATAGCACGAATCCGCGCTACTTCAAGCTTTGGACCAAGTCGAAGAAAGCTACTGCGCCGATCGAGCCGATTGAAACGGTTGTGGATTTGCGTATCGGCAACACGGAGTTTTATGGCGTGGAGGGCAACCAAACGCTGATCGTGGATTCGCTCGACGATATACAGGATATCACCGTTCTTACCCAAAACGGCTTGGATATCGAGGGCATGTCGGAAGACTGGTCGATGTCCACGAAATTCCTTGACAGCGAGGGCCGCGGCGTGCTCGAGGTGCAGGTGTTCGAGGAGGGCGACGATTACGTGACCTTTAACCTGCAATCCCACTATGCGGACTGCCCGGGCGCGAACGTGCAAGATTTCCAGATCATGATGATCACCGCGAAGCTGCCGACCGTCGAAAAACTGCTCGGTGACGCGAACGAGGACGGCGCGGTGAATATGAAAGACGTGCTGACGCTGCGCAAAATGCTGGCGGGCGTGGAAATCGCGTATAACGCCCTCAATGCCGACTGCAACGAGGACGGCGAGGTCAACATGAAAGACGTGTTGATGCTGCGTCAGCTGTTTGCGGGCATTATCGAAAAACTCGGCGCATAAACGAATACCAAACAAAGCGGCGGAGAGCGATCTCCGCCGCTTTTGCGTGGTGCGCCTCTTGTTTTAAAAGGTTAGGAGCGGCGGCTCCTAACCTTTTTCTTGTTTTTTTTATATAGTTGTGCTATACTGATTGTGTATACCGAATTTTTGAAAAATCACGGATAAATAATAAACGAAACGGGGTTGGTCTTAATGACAAAACGATTGGTGGCAATTATGCTGATAGTGGCGGTCACGATTATGAGTGTGCCGCTTACGGCGTTTGCCGAGCCGGAGCCGACGGCGCTTTCGGCGGTGACGATCGACGAGCAGTACATCGAGGACGGCGCGTTTTACTTCGGCTCTGCCGGTGCGGAGATCGAGGAGAACGCCGGTCACGGCTATCTCTTAAAGATCTGCCGCTTCGGAGAGGCGAAAACGGCGGGATCGGTGCGCCTTGTCATGACCGACGTTACGGCTTCTTACGGCAAGGATTACACCGTGAAGCTGTACGGTGAGTCCGGCGCGTCGGTGGAAAACGCGAAAGAGAGTCAGTCGATGCTCGAATACCTCGAGGTCAACGAGACCGAGGAATACAACTACGCGGACGCGATCATCGACGGAACGATCGGCACGAGCGACCAACTGACCGAGGAAGAACAGAGCAAGCTGGAGCTTAATGAGAGCGACAAGCAGGCGGTCGAAGCGATGTCGCAGGAGGTGCTGGCGACGCTTTCCGGCGACGAGGAAACGTCTGCCGCTTCTGCCGAATCGACCGGCTCGGGCAGTGCGCTTGCCGCCGCGCGTGAAAACGCGGTCGGTCTTGCGGACGACCGCGCGCCGATGAGCTACACGCTGCCGGAGGATTCGGGCTTGCAAAACGATTCCACCGGCTATATGCAAAACGGCATTTCCGAGGTGAGCGAGGCGCTGAACGCGGCGTATCTTACGTTGGATTTTGCCGCCGGTGAGACGGAAAAAACCGTGATCATTACCCCGAAAGATAACCGAAAAAGCGACGGCACGCTGCAATCCGGCTTTGCGCTTGAGGGCGTTGACGATGCCGCGGTGTCGGGTATGTACGGCAACTTTACGCTGAAAATTCTCGACGACGAGCCGTATGAGGCCGATACGATCGAGTTCGACGCGGCAACGTATACGCCGCAAGACGGCTACGTGACCGTTACGGTGAAACGCAGCGGCAGCTTGACCGCGGTGCTGACAGCCTCGCTCGACAGCGCGGACGATACGGCGATCGGCGGGTTGGATTATTCCGAGGTCCACGCAAAGCTGGTGTTCGGCTTCGGCTTGGAGGAGCGGACGATCCGCATTCCGGTTCGCTCGACCAGCCTGACCGGCCCGGTGAGCTTCAAGCTCGTTCTCCACGATCCGCAGGAGTGCGTGATCGGCAAAAACAGCACGGCGGTGTGTACCATTTTGCCCACGGACGAAAGCTTTGTGGGCAAAGACGAGGTCGCGTTGCAGGAGCTTATGCAAAACTCGCTCGGCGTGTCGCAGGACATCGATTTGGCCAGCGAGGTCATCGGCGATCCGTTCTGCCTGCCGAAATTGGAAAAATGCAATTTCCTCTACGATACCGCCAGCAAAGCCGAGGCCTACGAAACAAACGGTTGGTTGTTTACAACGGTGGGACCGCGCAGCACCAAAGAAACGCGCAAAAGCAGTGTGTGGTTTTATCCCGATTCCGAGCTGCGCGGTCACAAGCACTACGACTACTGCGGTTATGACGTAAGCTGGGAATTTACTCCCTCTTTTGGTCAAATAACCACGCTGGATATCCACAATATCACGAACGACAGTATGGCGGAGGAATGGTGGAATTATCAGTATGGTATTTCGTCCATTTCCAGGTCGGAAAAATATTATTTAGACCAGGGCCTTTCCGAGGGCATTGAATTCGGGATGGAAGTCAGAAGCGCGGGTGGAATCATCGGCATCACCGGCGAAAGCAAGCTTACGATCAAATCCGTCAAGCCCATTATGCGCTTGTTTAAGGTGGATATGATCGGTGCCGATCCGTTTACGCTCATCGACAGCGACGGCAACAGGGTCAAGAATACCCAAACGACCGCCTATGCCAACGAAAACCAGGTGATGATGCTCAACTCCGACTCGAACAACAGCCTTGTCACCACCTGCGGCAACGCGGTGACGGTGGAGCTGCGCAACAACACCTCGCCGATCTGCTATATCTCGGCGCTGCAGATCGTCAACACCGATACGAAAGAAGCCGCCGTTGTCAAGACGTTCCCGGAGGGAACGACCAGCGCGTCCCTTTACATCACCAACGAGATGATCGGGAAATTCGCGAACTACGTCAACTTTAAGAAAAACGAGAGTGCGCAGGGCTTGTACGGCCACTTTGCGATCAAGCCCGTTTTGTCGAATATGCCGGCGACCGTCCGCGTGAAAAAGGACGAACGCGCCGCGGTGACGGTGTGGGACGGCAAGATCATTCCGATCGTGTCCGAGGATGAATCGGAGACCGTTTACCAATGCAGCGTGGGCGACTGCCTGCGGCTCAATACGGAGGTTCTCGGGCAGTATAAAGAGCACCAATACGAATGCCCGCGCGTACTGATCGAGCCGATTCGACCGGCCGGCAAGCAGAAATACGATATTTACGTAAAACCGGGACAAACTTACGCCCAAGAGGTGGCGTGTGTGTCCGAAATGCGTATATCGCCGCTTCCCGAGCGGGGCGGAAACGCCGTGGTGGTGCGCGTGAAAAAATCCGAGCTTGCGCTGTTCGACACCACGAGCGGGATTTTGAGCGGCTTGGCGGAGGAAAACGAGGGCTACTACGAATACGTTGTCGAGGCCGGCAACGTGACGGGCAAGACCTACGCGATAAGCGCCAAAGCCGCCGATGCCGGTTTTGTGCCGGTATGGTGGGTCGAGGGCAACAGCTTTGCGAGATATACGCAGGGGACGTTCTACTTTACCGCGCTTGCCGAAGAGGAAAGCAACTACGTGTATCTGACCGCCGCACAGGCGGATAAGGGCGCGTATACGCTTTCGGGCACCGTGTATTACGACGATGCGGCGCTCGGCGGTACCGCCTCGGCGCAGGCGTGGTATCCGGCTTCGGGCGCGTTTTATATCATCGACGATGTGCATTACGGCATCGCCGATATTAACGGTGCGGTGAAAACCAAGTCGTTCCCCGGCATTACGGGCAACTTTGTGCGAGTGAAGATCAGCACCGCCGGTTACGACGAGTATATGGACGTGAAGCTGACCGGCGAAGGGAAAAAGAACACGACCATCGCCGTGGCCGACCACGTGATCGCCGAATCGGATATGCGCCGCCCGCACATCATCAGCGTGGTGGCGAAAAACCCGCTCAATTCGGAATACGGCAAGGTGAAGATCAACGACAGCGTGACCACCTTTACCGTTACGGTGGATACCGATGATCCGCTGACGGGCGAGGCGTATACCTATACCTACACGGACGAAAACGGTGTTCTCCAAACGCGGGAGGAAACGCCGATCGGTGTGGAGCTTGTGATCATCGACCCGGTAACGCATACGGAAAAATTCGTGCTTCCGAAAGCGACCGGCTCCGGCACTTCGTGGAGCAAAGCCTATACCTTCACGTTTGAAGAGGCGACCAAATACAAAGCGGGCGACCTCGTGTACGCGCGGCTGATCACCGACCGCTTTGTCGGCGACGGCTGTACCGAGGATGAAAACGGCAACCGCACGCCGGTGGAGATTTTCCGCCAGACGACCTATCCGCCGGTGCGGACGGGCCTTGCGCTTTCGGGCGTTAACCCGAAAGAGCCGGTGGTGATGGATATTGCGCTGAAAACCGCCAACCATTCGGGCAAAGGGGAGAGCTATAACCTGCCGATCATCGGCGACTTGACCATGATGATCAACGCGCTCGGTATCTCGTTCGGCGTGGCCTCCACCGAGACCGGCGGCGTGCGCCTGTTCTTCGGCAAGCAGATCAAATCGGGAACTACCGGCAACTGCTTTGACGGCCAAGGCAAACCGGTTTCGGATACCGGCTTTAAAATTTCCCTGTCGAATTTCGACGAGGGACTGAACGATATGACCGATATGATCGACAGCCTCGGCAGCAAAAACGCGCTCGGGGCGATGTCGCTCGGTATTCCCGTTTGGAAAATCGTGCCGATGGCGGGCATTTGGCTCGAGTTCTCGATGTACCATGATGCCACGAACCCGGAGGCGGAGGAACGCCTTGAATTTACGGGTGGCGGCGGTTACGTCGGCGTGGTCGGCACCTTCCGCTATACCTACTATATGCTCGTGTACGGTATCCCCGTCTACGTGGGCGGCGACGTGTCGCTGACGCTGATGGCGGAGCTCGGTATCGCGGTGGACTCGGATACGCATATTCCGTTTATGGATATGGATCAGGAAGCACTCGACAAACTTTTAAACAATTCCCACTTCCAATTCATTTTCCGCGCGATGGTGGTCGGCAACGCCTACGCCGGCGTGGGCATTTGCGGTACGATCGGCATTCGCGGCGGCTTTACGCTGACGATGCGGTTTATCGCCAACCCCATGGTGAGCAAGAATTATCCCACGGTACGCCCGACCGGTGTGGCGATTTCGGGCGCGATTAAGTTCTGGGCGGATCTCGTGCTGTTCTCGATGCCGATCCCGCTGTATAGTTGGGATTTCCTGAAACAAGGCTATTTTGAGGACGTGGAGGAGATCGTCGAGGAAGAGAAAGAAAAAGCGAACGAAAACGCGATGCTGTCGGCGATGGAAAACGCGCCGATCGAGAGCAAACCGCGCGGCGATAAAGAATCCCGCTTTATGGGCGACCGCAACACCATCGGCAGCTCGTTTAAGAGCGTGAGCACGCGGGTGATCGTTACGAACTCGTACGACGATGCCCAGCAAAAGCTGATCCCGCTGGACAACGGCAAGGTGCTGATGGTTTACCTGGACGATGACAAGGAGCGCGAGGCGAACGAGCGCACCGTGCTCAAATATATGCTCTACAACGGCGAGCGTTGGGAGACGCCGGTGGTCATTCAAGACGACGGCACGGCGGACTTTGCGCCGTCGGTGTGCGACACCGGCAAGGACATTTTGATTTCGTGGGTGTCGCGTCCGGAAAAAGTGACGGCCGGTGATTACGCCGCGTATCTGTCTAAAAACGAGATCTATACCGTGCGTATGGATAAAGAGACGATGACGCTCGGCGAGATCGAGCGGTTGACGGACGATGACTATTACGATACGGCGCCGATGGCGGTTTACGACAAGGACAGCGGCGATGCACTGCTCATCTACCAAAAATCCGAGGTAAACACGATCGAAAACGCGTCGGATTTGATGAACGAGGGTATGCCGTATACCAACGGCTCGGTGCTGATGTATATGCTGTATGACGGCGCGACCGGCGAATGGGTGCGCGACCGCTTCTTCGAAAACGAATTGGCGGACGGTGCGGATGCCGAGGCGCTTTTGGAGGAGTTTAAGGGTCAGCGCTTTGTACCGAACGCGGCGTTCGGCAAAACGAATCCCGTTGTGGCGGATTTCACGGTCAACAGCGGTATTGTAACAAACCTCAACGCCGCCGACATCGACGCGTTTACGGAGAAATATTTCACCGAGCACGACATCACGCCGGAGGGCTGCACCGAAGACGAGGCGCAGGCCTTTAACGAGGCGTTGGAGGCGTTTAAGCAAAAATACACGAAGCATTACGGCATTTACGCCTACACGGTGGACGAGGACAACAACTTAGCGACGGAGAACGATCGCGAGCTGTTCGTCCAGCTGTATGATTTCGACACACACACGACCGAGCCGGCCATTCGCGTGACCGATAACGACGTAAACGACAGCGTGCCGCGGCTCGTTTGCTGTGCCGATACGAGTTATCTGTTCTGGCTGCACGACGGCAAAGAGATCCGCTATATCAGCGCCGAGAGCATGATGACCGACGTGGACGAAAACGGGCTCGTGAACGCGAACGTCGTGGACGTGAAGACCGAAAAGGACAACGAGCTGTCTATCAACAACTTTACGGCGTTTGCTGACAGAGAGCAAAACCTGTTCGTGACGTGGGCGCAAAATTCCGCTGAGTTACAGCAGGACGAGACGGAATTTAACCCGACGCAGGATATTTATTTGGCGGGTTACGTGAAAACGAACGACGAAAGCACGCCGTATTCCGCGTGGTCGTCGCCGATTCGGATGACGGCCAACAAGTCGCTGAACGAGCTTCCGGAGTTTGCGGATCTGGGCGACGGCCGCCTGATGATGGTCAACACGAAATACGACGTGGATATGAGCGGCGACGTCTACGAGGAGTCGAGCGTGGCGCTGATGGAAACGGATTACGTGACCGTCAGCTCGCTGGAGATCAAAGAAGCGGCGCCGATCACCGTGCCGTGGGAGGCGGGCGAAGAGTTTGACGTGAGCTTCCGCCTCGCCAACGTGGGCGTGAAATGCGAGCCGAGCTTCTCTTACACGGCATCGCTTGTGCTGGACGGCGAGGTCCTGCAGCAGCTCGACGAAAGAAAAGTGGACGGCGCGGTGCCGGCCGGGTCGGGCATTTGGTTGACGGATACCTTCACGCTTCCCGAAAAAGCGGTCGGCCGCCTGGAGGATCTTGAACTTCGCTTGGTGATGACCGAGGAGAATGCCGAGGAATCGTCCGTCAGCCGGACGAAGCTGTTTGACGGCAAGCCGGAGTACGTGCTGACGCCGGAATCCGGCGTGCAGGACGGCGATGAGTTTATTCTTACCGGCTTCGTGAAGAACGTCGGTGCGCCGGCGACCGGCAAACAAACGATCGAAATTATCGGCAACGGCGGTTCGCCCGCGGTGCTTGCCACGGTGGAGCTTCCCGCGATGGACAAAAATGTGGACGTGCCGTTTGAGGCGCGGGTGAAGATCGATCCGGACAGCGTGGCCTACGGTTACGCCGAATACGTGCTGACGGTGCGCGATGAAGACGGCACGGCGCTTTCCGAGCCGGAGATCGCGACGGCGGCGCTGACTTCGCCGTTTGGCATCACCCTTTCCGACGTGAAGGACGGAGAAGTCATCACGCTGAAAAAGGGCGAGAGCTTGGCGCTTTCCGCCACCTATGAGCCGTCCGCGTTTTATCGCAACGCCGCGGTCGCGTTCGCGGTGGACGATGCGACGGTGATAGCGGTGGAGAATAACACGCTGGTCGGCCTTGCCGCCGGCGAAACCACGCTGCGCTTGTCTGTGACGCCTTACGGCGGCAAAAAGACGGTGACCGTCGTGGTGGAGGACAGCCTGCTCGGCGACGCGAACGACGACGGCCTTGTCAACATGAAAGACGTGCTGACGCTTCGCAAGCAGCTTGCGGGGCTGTCGCCGACTATCGATATGAAGAACGCCGACTGCAACGAGGACGGCGAGGTCAATATGAAAGACGTGCTGTTGCTTCGCAAATTCCTTGCGGGACTTGTCACTGCACTCGGTGCGGAATAAAACGTACCGAAAATTATACGCGAAACGGGGAATGTAAAATGAAAAAACGGATCTTGGCGGTGCTGTTGGCGGCGGCGCTGGTGTTGACCGTGTTGCCGACGTTTACACTGTCGGTCGCGGCGGAAGAGGAACGGTATTTGGACTACGTTGACGGCGCATTTACGGCGAAGCCGTTGCCGAGTCCCCTTAACGTCATTGACGAGGCAACGGATCCGTTCGTTACCGGCTGGAATATCGTGAGAGGCAGTGTGGAGTTTAATAACCGCATTACGCTTCCGAAAGACGTTAACCTCATTTTGGCGAACGGCGCGACGCTGACTGCCCAAAAGGGCATTACGGTTGCCTCTGACGGCGGCTTTGCCATCTATGCGCAGTCGGCCGACGAGGCCACGATGGGCAAACTCACAGCACCGGGAAGTAATGGCAATTATAACGCGGCTATCGGTGCGCCCGACAGCGGTGCCTGCGGTAACATTACGATTTACGGCGGCGCGATAACGGCAAAAAGCGAGGGTGATGGTGCCGGTATCGGAAGCGGATATTATCATTCAAGCTGTGGCAACATTACGATTTACGGCGGCGTGGTGAATGCACTGGGTAACAAGGGCAGCGCCGGTATCGGAAGCGGATATTATTATTCAAGCTGTGGCAACATTACCATTTCCGGCGGCGTGGTGAATGCGCAGAGGGGCGATAATGCCGCCGGTATCGGAAGCGGATATTATAATTCGAGCTGTGGAACGATTACCATTTCCGGTGGTGTGGTAAACGCGCAGGGCGGCGATGGTGGCGCCTGTATCGGCAGCGGACAAATGGGCTCATGCGGTACCGTGACGATCACGGGCGGCTATGTTTGCGCGAAAGGCGGCGAGGATGCACAGCCCATCGGAAAGGGCTTCGGTTCTTCCTCGCCGACGACGGTGGATACGTCTTCTTGTGTGAAAATTGTGAAAAACGGTTCGACCTATCTCAACTACGAGCCGTTCGCAAAAACAGAGCCTGACTGTGTGACGAACGGTGCAAAGGCGTATTATAAAGATTACGTCAGCGGCAATTACTATACGGCGTTTCCGTTTACAGCGGACAGCCTCATCGGCGACGATGCCGCCCTTGCTGCGTGGAAAACGTCGGGTGGCGGCTATGTTCCGCCGCTCGGGCATATTTACGAATATCTCGGTTTCTTTGAGCACGTGTGTGCGCGCTGCGGCGACGTGAGCGGGCACGCGTATCATAATAATGCGTGCGGCGACTGCGGCATTACCACGAGTGTGAAATATTATGACTACAACGCCGTCTCGAAGCAGTTTTTCCAGGTGACGATCGATCCGTATATGGACGAGCTTCAAGGCGTTTGCTCTTCGGATACGGACGTGGAGATCGACGGCGGCTATTACATCGTGTTCGGCAACGTGACGGTAAACGGCACGCTGACCGTCTCCGACGACACCGATCTCATTTTGGGCAACGGCGCTATTCTGACGGTGACGAACGGCATTGTGCTGGACGGCGGCGACTTGTCCGTGTATGCCCAAACGCTGGACACGGCGCAAATGGGTGCGCTGGCCGTGACGGCAACGAGTGCGAATAAAGCGGCGATCGGCGGAGACGGCGATCTTGTCGTTAACGGCGGTAACGTCACCGCGGCCGGTGCCGCAAACGCCGCCGGTATCGGCAGCTACAACGGAGGGTCGTTCGGAAATATTACGCTGAACGGCGGTGTGATCGTAGCGAACGGCGGCAGCGGTGCCGCCGGTATCGGCTGCGGAGTGAACGGTACGTGCGGCACGATCACGGTGAGCGAAACCCTTTCGGTGTTCGCCGGTAATGCCGCTGACAGCCTTGCGTATTGTGCCGCATACAGCGATGAGCAATATGCGCAGATTTGTAAGGGCATACAGACCGCCGCGGTTTCTCCCACGTGTTTTGGGGTGGGCTGTAAAGCGTATATCCAAAACACGGTGGATGCGCTGTATTACGAAATGAGCGACAGCGGCGCGAAAATCGGTGATGCCGAAGCCCTTGCCACGTGGAAAGCGGAGGGCGGCGCCGGCTATATCGCGATCGTTGACCACGATTGGGTGGCGGTGGACGCAAACGGGCATAAATGTACCTACTGCGAGGACGTTCGGCCGCATACCTATGTGAATGCGCCGTATATTTGCGATGCGTGCGGATATGAAGATCTCAAAGCGGCGCGCGCGGACGCGAAAGCCGCGTTTGACGAGGCGGCGGGCGAAAATCCGACGGATGCGATGAACACGGTTTTGAATAACGCAAAAGCCGCGGTGGACGCCGCCGAAACGGTGGCGGATATAGCGACGGCCAAAGAAACGTGGCTTCCCGCTGTGGAACTGCGGTTTGTCAAAGATTCCGCCCTTGCGGCGGTGAACGCCGTGGCGGGCGAAACCCCGTCCGCGGCGGTAGAGGCGAGCGTCAATGCCGCCGCAGAGTTGATCAACGCCGCCGAAACGGAGGCGAAGGTGGAGGCGATCAAAACGGCGGTGCTTCCGGTGATCACCGCGCAGGTGGCGGCGGAGGCCGAGGCGGCCGCGCAAACGCTTGCCGATGCGAAAACCGCCGCAAAAGCCGCTTTGCAAGCGGCGGCGGGCGAGCATCCGTCTGCGGCGCTTGCGACGATTTTGAGTGATGCGCTGAATGACGTGGACGAGGCCGCAACGGTCGCGACGGTGCAAACCGCGGAGGAGGCCGGCTTTGCCGCGATCCTTTCGCAGCTCGCTGACGAGGCGGCACTTGAACAGGCCGCGGCCATAGCGCTTGCCGAGGCGAAGACCGCCGCGAAAGACGCTCTCGATGCCGCCGCCGCTCCGATCGGCTCGGAGGCGCAGGAGCAGGTGCTTTTCGACGCGAAAGCGGCGGTGGATGCCGCGACCACGCCGGACGGCGTGGCGGCCGCGAAAGCGAGCGGGCTGTCCGCGATCGCCGCCCAAAAAGCCGCCGAGCTTACGGCGAAGATCGACGAGCTGAAAGCGAATATTACCGACAATCTGTTCCCGTCGGCAAAATGCGACGAGGCGAAAGACCTCCTCTATATGGCGCGTATCGATTTGGATACCGCGGCTTCGATCGACGAGGCGAGCCGTATCTATAACACGGCAAAAGAGAAGGCGAGCGCCAAGGACACCGCGTTCGTCGGCAAATTAGACAACTACAAATCCACCTTCGCTCTCGCGATCACCGATGTGGTGAGCGAGGAGACGGAGCAATTTGTCGAAGCGGTACAAACGGCGCTCGACAACGCGCCCTCGATCGCCGTGCTTGACGGGATCTATGAGGAAAACGAGCCGCTCATCCACTTCCACGCGATCAAGGATTTGATGCTGGTGCAATGCAACGAGGCGCTGGAAACCGTCGATATGTCCGACGCGATGAAAGCGCTGTATGAGATGACGGCCGAAAAGCTTTCGGCAACAACGAATATGGAGGAGCTTGAAGAGGCATATACCTATTGTTCCGAGCAAATCGAATTGCAGCGCGAGCGGGAGAGCTATCTCCCCGAATGCGAGATGATTTTGGCATCGGACGAGTATTCCGAGGACGTGAAAGCGCTTGTACGCGAGTTTGTGGAAGCGCTGAACGCGGCCGAAGACCTTACCGACATCGAGTACGTGCTCTACGAATACGTGACGGCGATCAACCTGCAAGCCACCCGCGACCATTGGCTGGCAGAGCTTCAGGCGCTGTTGCCCGAAGAGCCGTCCGACGCAGTGACGCGGATTATCGAGGATGCGCGCGAGCTGGTTTTGTTCGGCGCGGACACGACGGTTTTCGACAACGTGTTTGACATTGCGCGTCAAGCGGTGGAGCGGCAGCTGACCGCCGAGGCGAACCAAAAAGCGATGGAGGACGTGCTGAAACAGGCGCGGGAAGACATCGCCACGGCAAACGCCACGATCGACGAGCTGCGCGACACCGTTAAGAGCAACGAGGCCACGCTTGCCGAAAAGCAAGCGGCGCTCGACACCGCGACCGAACAGCTGAACACGGCGAAAGCCGACCTCGAAACCGCCAAAGCCGACCTTGAGAAAGCGACGGAGGAACTGAAAGAGCTGCAGGAGTCTCTCGAAATGGCACAGATGGCGCTGGATGCCGCACAAACCGGCATCGACAAGCTGAAATCCACGGTGGCGGAGCAGGAGCTGCAGATCAGTCAGGATCAGCAGGAGATCCAAGCTCTGCAAGCGGAAATCGAGCGGCTGAAAGCGCTTTTGGACGACGATCCGACCGACCCGCAGCCGGAAAAGCTGCTCGGCGACGCGAACGGCGACGGCGCGGTCAATATGAAAGACGTGCTGCTGATGCGTAAATATCTGGCGGATAACGCCGACGCGATGAATATGGAAAACGCCGATTGCAACGCCGACGGCGACGTCAATATGAAAGACGTGCTGATGCTGCGCAAGTATTTGGCGAACATTATCGACACGTTAGGCGCGTAAGGGAACACAGCAAAACCGCAGGGAGTCATCCCTGCGGTTTTGCTTTACATTTTCTTCTCCTTATGCTATATTGAAAACAATAAAGTTCACCCCCAAACACGAAACGCGATTTAGGAGGAATGTTTTATGAAAAAAACGTTACCGATGCGGTTGCTCGCTATCGTAATTTGCGTGGCAATGCTCGCGACGGTGACGCCGATTTTCGCCTCGGCGGAGTCGGCGACCTATCTTGACTATAACATGACCACCGGCAAGACGGACGTGGAACGTACCGCTACCGGCGTTAACGTGATTGACGAGGCGACGGATGCGTTCGTCACCGGCTGGAATATCGTAAAGGGTGACGTGGAAATCGAAACCCGTATCACGCTTCCGAAGAACGTTTACCTCATTTTGGCGAACGGCGCCACGCTGACCGCCGACAGAGGCATTGTGGTGGCGGAAGACGGCAATTTTCTCATCTATGCGCAGTCGAACGATGCGGATACGATGGGCAAGCTCATCGTGCCGGTTGCGGACTATGGCTATGCCGGTATCGGCAGCGCCCAAGAAAGTGGTTGCGGCGACATCGTCATTTTCGGCGGTGATATCACGGCGCAGGGCGGTCAGTACGGCGCCGGCATCGGCAGCGGCAACATGGGTGACTGCGGCACTATTACGATTTACGGCGGTATTGTGACGGCGACAAACGGTGATAACGGCGCCGGTATCGGCGGCGGACTGATGTCCGATTGCGGCGATATTGTCATTTACGGCGGTACCGTGACGGCAACCAGCAACCAGAACGCGGCGGCCATCGGAAGCGGCTACTATTCGAATTCTTGCGGTGTCATTGCGATTGGCGGCGGCATCGTAACGGCGGAATCGAAAAATTACGGTGCCGGTATCGGTGGCGGTTCCGAATCTCCTTGTAATGGCGTAATGATTACGGGCGGCTACGTAAAAGCAACGGCGGCACGGAATGCCGAGCCGATCGGCAAGGGAGAAGACTCCTATGGGGAAGACGACACCCCTGCCGTTTTGGTGTCGATTGCAAGCTCTTGCACGTCGGTGATCGTTGACAAAACGCGGTATATCAACTACAAGATTTTGGCGAGAGAGCCGAACTGCACCGAAAGCGGTTTTGCGGCGCATTATATCGACCCCTATACCGGCAACTACTACGAGGCGCTTCCGTTTACGGAAGAGACGCTCATCGGCGATGAGACAGCGCTTGCCGCGTGGAAAGCGGAAGACGGCGACGGATATACGGGCGCTGCGCTCGGCCACGATTGGCAAAATGCGGCTGGCGGCATCCACCGTTGTGCGCGGTGCGATCTTACCGAAGTGCACGCGGATGCGGACGAAAACGAGATTTGCGATACTTGCGAAGCGGCGCTCTCGTCGTATACGCTGTATCTCGACTATAACGAAACGACCGGCGCGGTGGATGTAGAGCGCAAGGTGTGGAACGCCAACGTCATCGACGATGCGGAGGATGCGTTCGTTACCGGATGGAATATTGTCAAAGGCGACGTGGAAATCGAGGAGCGCATTGAGCTTCCGAAAGACGTCAGCCTCATTTTGGCGAACGGCGCGACACTGACCGCAAAACAAGGCATTACCGTGGCGCCGGACGGCGATTTTGCCGTCTATGCGCAATCGAACGACGAGGACACGATGGGTAAACTTATCGCGACGAGCACGTCCACTTTCAGTGCCGGCATCGGCGCTTATGACAACGACGGCTGCGGCAATATCGCCATTTACGGCGGTGATGTAACGGCAACGAGCGGCAATATCGGCGCCGGCATCGGCGGCTCGGACGAAGCTCCTTGCGGTGATATTGCGATTTACGGCGGTATCGTGACCGCTCAAGGCGGAGAATATGGCGCCGGTATCGGTGGCAGTCGAAGCGTTCGATGCGGTACGATTTTGATTTCCGGCGGTGATATCACGGCGCAGGGCGGATTTGACGGCGCCGGCATCGGCGGCGGATTAGATGGCTCTTGCAGTCAAGTGACGATCACGGGCGGTATTGTGACGGCGCAAGGCGGAGACTATGGCGCCGGTATCGGCACCGGATTCGAGGGTACCTGCAACAAATTGACGATTGCCGGCGGCTACGTCAAAGCAACGGCGGGATATTTCGCCGAGTCCATCGGACTCGGCCATGGCGGAATCATTGTCAAAAAGTCGATTGACGACGCCTGCACGTCGCTTTTTAAAGACGATGCGCAATATATTAACTACGAGCCGTTTGCCAAGGTGGAGCCGACCTGCACCAGCGTCGGCGCGGCGGCGTATGTCAAAGATTACGTCAGCGGCAACTACTATACGGCGTTCCCGTTTACGGAAGACGGACTTATCGGCGACGGGACGGCGCTTGCCGCCTGGAAAGCGCAAGGCGGCGCCGGTTTCTTAGAAAAACTTCCCCACCGGGATTTAAACAGAGATACGAAGTGCGACGGCTGCGGTGCGGTTTACGCCACCTATCTCGACTATAACGAAACCACCGGACAAGTGGATACCGCGTGTGAGTTGTGGGGCGTCCACGTTGTCGAAAACGAGGCGATTGGGTTTGAATCCGGCTGGAATATCGTATACGGCAACGTGACCTTTGACGAGCGCATTACGCTTCCGAAAAATGTCAACCTCATTTTGGCAAACGGCGCCACGATGACCGCGAAAAAGGGCATTACCGTGGCAATGGACGGCGATTTTGCCGTTTATGCGCAGTCGAATGATGCGGCCACGATGGGTAAACTCATCGTGCCGGGTGCGGACTCGGACTGTGCCGGTATCGGTTCGACCTATCACGCTCCTTGCGGCAACATCGCCATTTACGGCGGTATGGTGACGGTACAGGGGGGCGAGGCCGGCATCGGCAGCGGATATAACTTTTCCTCTTGCGGCAACATTACCATTTCCGGTGGCATAGTGACGGCAACGGGTGACAATTTCGCCGCCGGCATCGGCAGCGGATATTACTATTCCTCTTGTGGCAACATTACTATTTCCGGCGGCTACGTCAAAGCAACGGCGAGTTCGGATGCCAGTCCCATCGGTGCGGGATATGAAGCCGGCTGCGGAAGTGTGTCGATTGC
>JAZUKW010000031.1:0-9728 GCA_045643425.1 Acutalibacteraceae bacterium | reverse complement strand
CGTCATCATCATGGTGGTCGCGGTTCCTATGTTTAAGGAAACGTTCGAGAGCCAGGGCGGTGAATTGCCGCTGCCGACCAAACTGCTGATCGCCATGTCGGAGTTCATGACCAAGCACTTTATTTTGCTCGCAGGTATCGTAGCGGCAATCATATTGGCCTACCGTATCTTTGCGCGAACCGATTTTGGCCGCGAGAAGATCGCGATTTTCATGCTGAATATGCCGGTTCTCGGCAAGGTGAACAGCATGAGCTGCGCCAGCCAATTTGCCAACACGTTCGTTAACATGTTCTCCGCCGGTCTGACCGTTGTGGAGGCCATCAACGTGACGGGTAAGGTTATCGGTAACTACGTGGTCAGCCGCGCGGTGCTCGAGATGAACGGCGGTATCGAAGCCGGTCGTCGTCTCGGTGACTGTATGCGCGATATTGAGTATTTCCCCGATCTGCTGAAAGAAATGACCGCCGTCGGTGAGGAGACCGGTTCTCTGGAAACCACCCTCGGCATTACCGCTGAATATTACGACAACGAGGTGGACCTGGCCACCACCAAAGCGACCGCGCTTATCGAACCGATCATGATCGTGTTCCTGGCCGTGTTCGTCTGCTTCGTTCTGTTGTCCGTGTACCTGCCGATGTTCGCCATGTACGACGGCGTGGATGCGTAAAAAAACTATCCCCGGGAGGGGAGGCTTCCCCTCCCGGAAATCCACTTTAAAGGAGTGATGGCAGGTGCTTCCTGTTTTTGAACACCTCGGCAATCTCAACTACCTCAAAGACAGCATGGGAACGTACGTGTATATTCTTTGCATCGTCGGACTGTTCGGCTTGTGCATGGGCAGCTTCTTAAACTGCGCCGCGTGGCGTATCGTGCATGAGGAATCGGTGCTTCACGGTCGTTCCCACTGCGCCAAATGCGATCACCCGCTGGGCATTTTGGATTTGGTTCCGTTGTTCAGCTATATCTGCCTTGGCGGAAAATGCCGTTACTGCGGGCAGAAGATCGCGTTCCGCTATCTGTTGGCGGAACTGTTGTCCGCGGCGGTGTTCCTTTCCATTCTCGTGGGCTTGGGCTTTACGATGCAGGCGCTGGAAGCGGCGTTTTTGGCGGCGCTCCTCTTGTGCATCTCCTTTGCTGACTTGGAGGATTACCTCGTCCCCGATCGCTTGATCATTGCCGGTATTGCCGGCCGCGTGGTGTTTGCCATTGCGTCGGGCATCTATGAAGGGGATCTTTGGAAAGAACTGCTCAATACGGTCGTCGGCGGCTTCGCTGTGGCGCTTCCGCTGTATCTCTTGGTCATCATCGCCGACAAGGTGATGGACAAAGAGACGATGGGCGGCGGCGACATCAAGATGATCTTTATGATCGGACTCTATTTCCGCTGGCAATGCAGTCTGTTTATTATGATCGTGGCGTGTGTGTTCGGTCTGATTTTCGGTATCGTCAACAACGCGCGTCAAAAGGATGAGGAACCCATTGAGGTTCCGGACGCCTCCGCTCCGACGGAGGAGATTTTAGCCGCGATCGAGGCGAACGAGGAGCAAAAGCTCATCCCGTTCGGCCCGTCTATTGCGGCGGGAACGTGGGTCGCCATGTTCTGCGGCAGCTTTGTCGTCGACTGGTACCAAAGTCTGTTCAATTTCTAATCGAATATCCCACCGCTTCGGTGCGATAGATACATTTCAAAAAAATTTAGGGTTACAAGGGAGGAAACGGGATGTTAGGGATCGATATCGGCAACAACGAGATTAAGATCACAGCCCGCAAAGGTGACACCATTCGTATGGTGAGTGAAAAACTGCCGACCAACTTGGTCAAGGACGGCGTTGTGCAGTTGCAGGATGCAATGGCGGATTTTATTAAAAATATTCGCAAGAAATACAAATTGCCCGGCGGCGATTGCACGCTGATCTTGCCGCCGTCGCAGGTGTTTTGCCGTCATATCCATTTTCCGGTGATGGAAGAGGAGCGTCTGCGGATCAACCTGCCGTATGAGATGCGCGATTATCTCTCCGGCGAGAGTGATCGGTATTATTACGATTATTTGGTGGACGATGTTCCGAAGGATGAGTCGGGTGCGCCGATGGGTATTGAGACGACCGCGGCTGCGGTTCTTAAGACCACGATTGTGGAGAACTCGCTGATGATGCAAAGCGCGGGTCTTCGCTTGACCACCGCGATCCCGCAGGAGATGGCGTACCGCAACCTGTTGATGCAAAATCCGGAAATCGCCGAAGGCAAAAAGGATTACTGCATCGTGGATATCGGACATTTGTCCACGCACGCCTATTTCTACAAGGGCACCCAGCACGAGGCGACCAAGCTTATCGACGTGGGCTGCACCGCGATCGATATGGCGATCGCCGAGGCGATGGACGTGGACGTCTACGTGGCGAGTGCGTATAAAGAGACGAACCACAACTCCGCGCTGGATCAGCCGCAATGCGAAGAGGTGTATAACCACATCGCGTTCGAGATCATGAAGGCTTTGAACTTCTACGGCTTTACCAGCAACTCGGAAAACGCCCAGCACATCTACTATGCGGGCGGCGGCTCGGAGATTCAGCCGCTTCTCCGCGTGATCACCGAAACCACGGGACTGACGGCGCGCAGCGTCAACGACCTGCTTCCTGAAAAGTTCCAGAATGAATACGCTACGCGCTGCGCGATGTCGCTCGGCGCTACGTTACAGTAAGGAGGGGAGTACGGATGGCTAAAGAGAAAAAAGAGAAGAAGGTCAAGGAAGGCGCCGAAGGCGGCGGCAAAGGCTTGAGCATGGACGTCAACCTGGACTTCTTAAAAGATCTCGGCAAGAAAAAGGCAAGCTCCGGACTGCCCAGCAAGACCACCATGAACTTGGTGATTTTGGAAAAAGGCGAGAACTCCAAAACGACCGACATCGTGCTTGTCGTGCTGCTTGTGGTCGTCTTGGCGGTGTTCGCTAAGTTCGGCGTGCTGGATCAGTACAACGCGAAAAAGGCGGCGGAGGAAGAATACGCCGCGGCCCAGCAGGAGCTGGAGCAAAACAAAGTCCTGCTCACCCGCTATGAGGCGGTGTTCGAGAAGTTCAGCCACTATTTCAAGGCGTTCCTCACGAATGACGAGTTGAAGCTCGTTGACCGTATCCAGCTTATTGATATGCTGGATGAGCACCTCTTTAACGTGGCGGAGATGCAGAGCATCAACATCAACGGCAACACCATCGGTATCAGCTTCTACGACGTGACGCTGGAGCAGGTCGGTCAGCTCGCCCAGGATCTGAGCGATAACGAGCTGGTCACCAACGTTGATCTGCAGACCGCTTCCACCAACAAGGACAAGAACGGTAATATGTTGAGCGGCACCGAAAAAGTGTTGACGGCAACGATTACCCTCCAGGTGGAAATTCCGCCGGAGGAAGAGCCCGAAGAAGAGGTTTCCGCTGAGGAGGTGAGCGCACAATGACGAACAAGATGAGCAGTCGTGATAAGATTATGATGGGCGTTTTGGGTCTCGTTGTTGTGGCCGCCTTGTGGTATATGCTCTTCTTTACGCCGAACAAGGCGCGCATCGAAGAGCTGCGCGGCTCGGATAGCCAAAAGGGTCTCATCCAAACGACCAACGAAGAAAACACCGAGGTCTTGAACGACATCAACGTGCTGAAGGGCTGGATGGAAGATCTGGGCCTTACGCTGGAGGATGACGACAAAACCGTGACCGATTTCACCAAAATCGCCGACTACAACAACTTGGTGGAGCTGACTGACGAGGTGAACCAGATCCTCGGCGTGACCGAGACCTTCTCCTTGAGCTTCTCGCCCCCGTCCCGTGAGGAAAACTGCTGGCGTCGGGATATTTCCGTGACCTTCAAGACCACCTCCCGCGAGGATGCGTACAACGTGCTTCGCAGCTTCAACGAGATGGAGCACGGTTGTCTCCTTAACAACATCACCTTCACGGTGTCGCAAGGTGAAAACGGTGCCGAAAGCGCCAACGTCTCCTGCAACATTACGATCTTCGAGTATGAAGAAACTCCGCAGGTAGAGGAAGACGTCGCCTACTAAAAGCCCTAAAAGAAAACCCCTCTGTACGATCGTACAGAGGGGTTTTTCGTTTGCTTAAATTCAGAACTGCGAGGATTACGGGGTGTCTGATTCGCTCTTTTTCGGGCGGTTCATCAGCTGCGTGATCGCATCGCGGGGAGATTCGCCCTCGTAGCAGATGCGGTAGCAGGCCTCGGTAATGGGCATTTCGACACCGTAGTCCGCTGCGAGGCGCACAGCGGTCTTGACCGCCAAATAGCCCTCCACCGTGCCGACGGATTGGATGGCCTTTTCCGGCGCGGTTCCCTGACCGATCAGGATGCCGGCGCGGCGGTTGCGACTGTGCATACTGCCGCAGGTGACGATGAGATCGCCCATGCCCGAAAGACCGGAGAAGGTGCGCTCGTTACCGCCGGCGGCGGCGCCGAGCCGCATCATTTCCGCAAGCCCGCGGGTCATCAACGCGGCTTTGGTGTTGTCACCCATTTGCAGGCCGTCGCAGATACCGGCAGACAGCGCGATCACGTTTTTGAGCGCGCCCCCGAGCTCCACGCTGACGACGTCGTCGCTCGTGTAGATGCGGAACACCGGGTTCATGAGAATATCCTGCACCGCTTTGGCGGTGGCCGTATCCTGCGAGGCGGCTACCACCGAGGTGGGAACGCCGCGCCCGACTTCCTCCGCGTGGGAGGGGCCGGACAGCACCGCGACGCGCGCGGTAGGCAGGGTCGCTTCGACGATTTGGGAGAAGCGACGGCAGCTTTTGTCCTCCAACCCCTTGGTGGCGATCGCCACAATGCCGCCGTCTTTAAAGTAAGGGCGGATGCGCTGGGCGGTCTGCTCGAGGGCAAAGGAGGGGGTGACCATCAGCGTCAGATCCGCGTCGGAGACGCAGGCTTCATCGGTGGTCAGCGTCATGGAAGAGGGGATCGCCACGCCGGGCAGCAGGCGGCGATGCTCGCCGTGTTCCCGGATCTCGTCGATCTCTTCTTTAAAAGGCGACCACAGCGTGACCCGGTGGCCGAAGCGCTGGGCCATGACGGCGAGGGCGGCACCCCAGCCGCCGGAGCCTAAAACGGTAATGTTTGCCATAGGTTATTCTCCTTGTTCGGTTTTTTCGGACGTTTCGGTTTTGTTTTTGCTGCCGAAACGACTTTCGGTGCCGTTAAAAATACGGCGGATATTCGGGATGTGTTTGATAAAGACGAGCAGCACGGCGCACCCCATCATCGCGGTGCAAAAGCCGATGACGGTGGGGTCGAGCTTGTCGAACAGCGTGGGGAACAAAAACGTTCCCGCGACCATACCGAGCCCGCCGCAAAGGGACGCGGCGGAGACCATACGGGTGATGCCGACGACGATGCCGAACGCGGCAAGCGCCAGCAACGCGGCGCGCCAATCCAAAATAAGGCCTAAACCGAGCGTGGCGACGACGCCTTTGCCGCCGCGGAAGCCGAAATAGACGGGGAAGAGGTGGCCGATGATACAGAAAAGCCCGGCCAAATAGCCGCCGACAAGGGACAGCACGGTGGCGTCGAAATCGCCGCTGCTGAAATGGACCAGGATATACTGTCCTAACAGAACGGCGACCAAGCTTTTCGCCAAATCACCGAAGCCGGTGATCAGCGCCGGCCCCCAGCCCTGTGTGCGCAGGACGTTGGTGGCACCGGCGTTTCCGGAGCCTACGTCGCGGATGTCGCCGCCCTGTCGAATTTTAGTGAGGATGATGGCGCTGTTGACGCTGCCCAGCAGATAGGCGACGAACGCCGCCAGCAGCATAGGCAAAGCACAGTACCGAGTGATTTCCACAAGAGCAGACCACATACGCACAAACTCCCACTTTTAATTTTCATAGTATTTTCATTATACTCCGTGCAAAGCGGAATGTCAATTCTCCTACCTGCATTTCCCAAAAAAGATAATCGCAAAAGTCGGATTTACCTCTTGAAATCCGACAAAAATTACGCTATAATAAGGGCTGTATGAAATCCAAAACGGGAGCGTGAGGAAGAATGATAAGAAACGGATTCGATAACGACCGCTATTTGACGATGCAGTCGGAGCATATCCGTGAGCGTATCCAAAAATTCGGCGGAAAGCTGTATCTGGAATTCGGCGGAAAGCTGTTTGACGATTATCACGCCTCCCGCGTTCTTCCCGGCTTCCAGCCGGACAGTAAGGTGCGGATGCTGCTTCAGATGAAGGATGAGGCGGAAATCGTTATTGCCATCAACGCCGGCGACATTGAGAAAAACAAGGTGCGCGGCGACCTCGGCATCACCTACGATTTGGACGTGCTGCGCCTGATCGACGCGTTCCGCGGTATCGGTCTGTTCGTCGGCAGCGTGGTCATCACCCGCTATACCGATCAGCCCGCTGTGGTCGCGTTTGAAAAACGCCTTGAAAGCCTCGGAATGACCGTGTATCGCAACTATACGATCGCCGGCTATCCCTCGAATATTCCGCTCATCGTCAGCGATGACGGCTACGGCAAAAACCAATTTATCGAGACCTCCCGTCGCCTCGTTGTGGTGACCGCTCCCGGCCCGGGAAGCGGCAAAATGGCGGTGTGTCTGTCTCAGCTGTATCACGAGCATAAGCGCGGCAACCGTGCCGGCTACGCGAAGTTTGAGACGTTCCCGATTTGGAACCTGTCTTTGAAGCACCCCGTAAACCTCGCGTACGAAGCGGCGACCGCCGATTTGGACGATGTGAATATGATCGACCCGTTCCACCTCGAGGCCTACGGCGAGACCACCGTCAACTACAACCGCGACGTGGAAATTTTCCCGGTGCTTTCTGCAATTTTCGAGCGGATCTACGGCGAATGCCCCTACAAATCGCCGACGGATATGGGCGTGAATATGGCGGGCTACTGCATTGTGGATGACGACGCGGTGTGCGATGCCGCGCGGCAGGAGATCATCCGCCGCTACTACGCCGCACAATGCGAGAACCGCAAGGGCCTGGCGTCGGACGAACCGATTTATAAGATCGAGCTTTTGATGAAGCAGGCGGGCGTAACGCTTGCCGACCGTCCGGCGGTGTCGGCGGCTTTGGAAAAAGCGGTGCTTACCGAAGAGCCGGCGGCGGCGATCGAGCTGCCGGACGGCACGCTTGTGACCGGCAAAACGTCGCGGCTTTTGGGCGCTTGCTCATCGGTGCTTCTCAATACGCTGAAAATCTTCGGCGGGATCGACGACAGCATCCACCTTTTGTCGCCTGAGGTGCTGGAGCCTATCCAACAGCTGAAAACCGCCTATCTCGGCAACCACAACCCGCGTCTGCACGTGGACGAAATTTTGCTGGCGCTGTCGGTGTGCGCCGTGACGGATCAAAACGCCAAGCTGGCGCTCGACCAGCTGCCGAAGCTGCAAAATTGCCAGCTGCACTCGTCGGTTATCCTGTCGCAGGTGGACGAGAAAACCCTTAAAAACCTCGGCATTATGGTGACGTGCGAGCCGAATTATCAGACGAAAAAGCTGTTCCACCGATAAAATCCGACTGAAAAACCGCAAGGGCGTTGCCGTTGCGGTTTTCTTTTGTGAAAAAACCGTAAACAATGGGAAGAAATCGCAAAATTCGCTTGCATTTTTCAAAAAATTGGCTATAATAGGTTTTAGCACTCCCGAACGCGGAGTGCTAAAACGTCTTTAAAATCATTCACATAAAGGGAGGCAAAGTTATGAATATCAAACCGTTGGCCGATCGCGTCGTGCTTCAGTTTGTGGAGGCGGAGGAGACCACCAAAAGCGGGATCATCCTGGCGGGAACGGCGAAGGAAAAACCCCAGGTCGCGGAAATCAAGGCTGTCGGCCCCGGCGGCGTTGTGGACGGCAAAGAGGTCGAAATGTACGTCAAGGTCGGCGACAAGGTGCTTACAAGCAAATACGCCGGCACCGAAGTGAAGCTGGACGGCGTCGAGTATATGATCGTTCGTCAAAACGACATTCTTGCGATTGTCGAATAAGTATTTTTTGAAGGAGAATTTGCATTATGGCAAAACAGATTTTGTTTGGCGAGGAAGCTCGCAAAGCGCTGCAAACGGGCGTGGATAAGCTCGCCGATACCGTGAAGATCACGATGGGCCCGCGCGGCAGAAACGTGGTGCTCGATAAACAGTACGGTGCGCCGCTCATCACCAACGACGGTGTGACCATCGCGAAAGAAATCGAGCTCGAGGATCCGTTCGAGAATATGGGCGCGCAGCTCGTCAAAGAGGTCGCGACCAAAACGAACGACATCGCCGGCGACGGCACGACCACCGCGACCCTGCTTGCCCAAGCGCTCATCCGTGAGGGCATGAAGAACGTGGCGGCGGGCGCGAACCCGGTCGGCGTGAAACGCGGCATCCAGGAGGCCGTGGACGCGGTCGTGGCGCGTGTGGCCGAGAACTCGAAAACCGTGTCCGGCTCGACCGACATCGCCCGCGTGGCGACTATTTCCGCCGGCGACAACACCATCGGCGATCTGATCGCCGAGGCGATGGAGAAGGTTTCTGCCGACGGCGTTATCACCATCGAGGAGTCCAAAACGGCCGACACCTATTCCGAGGTGGTCGAGGGTATGCAGTTTGACCGCGGCTATATCACGCCGTATATGGTCACCGATACCGACAAAATGGAAGCGGTCATCGACGATGCGTTCCTGCTCATTACCGACAAGAAGATCTCCAACATCCAGGATATTCTGCCGCTGCTCGAGCAGGTGCTGCAGGCGGGCAAAAAGCTCGTTATCATCGCCGAGGACATCGAGGGCGAGGCGTTGACCACCCTCATCGTCAACAAGCTCCGCGGCACGTTCACCTGCGTGGCGGTCAAAGCCCCCGGCTTCGGTGATCGCCGCAAAGAGATGCTGCAGGATATTGCCACCCTGACCGGCGGTACGGTCATCTCCGACGAGGTCGGCTTGGATCTTAAAGAGACCACCATCGACCTGCTCGGCCGTGCGCGTCAGGTGAAGGTGCAAAAAGAAAACACCATCATCGTGGACGGTGCGGGCGACGCGGATGCGATTGCCGGCCGTGTGGCGCAGATCCGCACCCAAATCGAAAACACCACCTCGGATTTCGACCGTGAGAAGCTGCAAGAGCGCTTGGCGAAGCTCGCCGGCGGTGTGGCGGTCATCAAAGTCGGCGCCGCGACCGAGGTCGAGATGAAAGAGAAAAAGCTCCGCATCGAGGATGCGCTTTCCGCCACCAAAGCCGCGGTGGAAGAGGGCATCGTTGCGGGCGGCGGCGTGGCGCTTGTCAACGCGCTCGCGGTGCTGGATCCGATGATCGAAGCCGCCGAAGGCGACGTGAAAACCGGCGTTTGCATCGTCAAAAAAGCGCTGGAAGAGCCGGTGCGTCAAATCGCGCTCAACGCCGGTATGGAGGGCAGCGTGATCATCGACAAGATCCGCACCAGCGACAAGGTCAACTACGGCTATGATTTCGCCGGCAACACCTACACCGATATGTTCGAGGCGGGCATCGTTGACCCGACGAAGGTGACCCGTTCCGCGCTGCAAAACGCGGCGTGGGTCGCGGCGATGGTGCTGACCACCGAATCGCTCGTTACGGATATTAAAGAGCCGCAGCCGCCGATGCCGGCGGGCGCTCCCGATATGGGCGGTATGTATTAAGCCGAAACAAAAAGAGCAGGACGAAAAGTCCTGCTCTTTTTTTATGTGTTTTTAAAACGTGGCAACGAGCTCTTTTAA
>JAZUKW010000030.1:0-6906 GCA_045643425.1 Acutalibacteraceae bacterium | reverse complement strand
TGTCGATCGCTTGGCGCTCGGCAGCAAGAAAACTGCCGCGCTGTATCAGGCGATTTCCGAGAAAAACCGCCACGAAATCGCCGCGTTGTGTGCTGACTGCGCCGATACGGACGCGGTGGATGCGCTGCTCGCGCTCGCCGGTGTATACGGTACGCCGCAAGAGGTGCTTCCCACGCTTGACGGCGTGTTTGCGGCAAGCGAAGCGTACGAGAACTTCCGCGCGGTGTTGTCGGCGGCGAACGCGGCGGAACTGCGGGTGGATTTTTCCATCCTCAACGACGTGAACTACTATAACGGCATCGTGTTTAAGGGCTTTTTGCCGGGTGTGCCGGAAGCGGTGCTCTCCGGTGGGCAGTATGACCGGCTTATGCAAAAAATGAAACGCCGCTCGAACGCCATTGGCTTCGCGGTGTATACCGATGCGCTCGAGCGGGTGGACGAGGTTGTCGCCGCGGACGACGGATTTATCAACGTGGCGCTTCCGAAAGGGCGGCTCGGTGGGCGCGTGGACAAAGCGTTTGCCAAAGCGGGGTTTCCATGCCCGTCGATTTTGGAGCCGAACCGCAAACTCATTTTTGAGAACCCCGAAAAAGGCGTGCGCTATTTCTGGGTGAAACCGTCCGATGTGGCGATTTACGTCGAGCGCGGCGCGGCGGACGTGGGTGTTTGTGGCAAAGATATTTTGCTCGAATACGAGCCGGATGTGTACGAACTCGTCGATTTGCACACCGGTGTGTGCAAAATGGCGGTGGCGGCACCGAAAGGGTTTGAGGACGACACGACGAAAACTCTGCGCGTGGCGACCAAATTCAGTAATATCGCGAAGAACTTTTACCGTAAAAAAGGCCGCGACATCGACTTTATCCACTTAAACGGCTCGATCGAAATTGCGCCGATTTTGGGACTGTCGGACGTGATCGTGGATATTGTGGAGACGGGTGCTACCCTGCGCGAGAACAACCTCGAAGTCATCGAGGATATCGTTCCCATCAGCGCGCGGCTCATTTCCAACAAAGCGTCGTTTAAGTTTAAGAGCGAGGCCATCGAACAAATTGCCGCGGGACTTGCCGCAAATTTGGAGGAGTAAAGTATGATCAAAATTCTGAATTACGGCGAGGTGTCGAACGACGAGATTTTCGCCCGCGTTACGCCGAGCTTCAACGTCACCGACATCGTCGCGGACATTATCGACAACGTCCGCAAAAACGGCGACAAGGCGCTTTTTGAATACGGCGAAAAGTTCGATAAGGCGAAGCTCGACACCCTGCTCGTCTCGAAAGAGGAGATCGACGAGGCGGTCGCGTCCGTCGAGCCGGAATTTTTGGAAATTCTTAAAAAAGCGGCGGCGAACATTCGCCGTTTTCACGAAAACCAAAAGCGCGAGGGCTTCCGCTTGGACGCGCCGGACGGCACGGTCATCGGTCAGCGTGTGATCCCCGTTGACCGCGCGGGACTGTACGTGCCGGGCGGCACGGCGGCGTATCCGTCCACGGTGCTGATGGACGCGATCCCCGCGAAAATCGCCGGTGTCAAAGAGGTGGTCATCACCACGCCGCCGACGGCGGAGGGGAAAATCAACCCCGCGATCTTGGCGGCGGCTTCGGTCGCCGGTGTGGATAAAATCTATAAAGTCGGCGGGGCGCAGGCCATCGCCGCCCTCGCTTACGGCACCGAGAGCATCCCGCAGGTCGATAAGATCGTCGGCCCGGGTAATGCGTTCGTTGCCGAGGCGAAAAAGCAGGTGTTTGGCCGCGTGTCGATCGATATGATCGCCGGCCCGAGCGAGATCATGATCGTGTCCGACGGCAAAAGCGATCCGCGCCACCTGGCGGCCGACCTGCTGTCGCAGGCGGAGCACGACAAGCTGGCGTCCGCCGTTCTCGTGACCGACAGCGCCGAGCTGGCGCAGGCGGTGCAGGCGGAACTCGAGGTGCAAATCCCGCTGCTCGAGCGGGCGGAGATCGCGCGCGCGTCTATCGACCAAAACGGCAAGATCATCGTGGCGGACACGCTCGATCTGGTCATCGACATCGCGAACGAGATCGCGCCGGAACACCTCGAGCTGTGCGTGGACGAGCCGTTTGCCGTGCTCGAAAAGGTACGGCACGCAGGTTCGGTGTTCCTCGGGCGCAACTGCCCCGAGGCGCTCGGCGACTATTTTGCCGGCCCGAACCACACGCTTCCGACGAGCGGCACGGCGAAGTTCTCGAGCCCGCTGTCGGTGGACGATTTTGTGAAAAAGATGCAGTTTACTTACTATACGAAAGAGGCGCTGGCAGGTGTCGCAGAAGACGTTGCGACCTTTGCCAAAAAAGAGGGGCTGACCGCCCACGCGAAAAGCGCCGTGATCCGAACGGAGGATGTGAAATGAGTCGATTTATGAGCGACAAATTTGCCGCGCTCACGCCGTATACGCCCGGCGAACAGCCGCGCGAACGGAAATACGTAAAACTCAACACGAACGAGTCGCCGTTCCCGCCGTCGCCGATCGCCCAGCGTCTTGCGCGCCAAGCGGCGGGGGATTTACAGTTGTACTCCGACCCGACCTGCCGCGACCTCGTTGCCGCCGGCGCGGAATTCTATGGCGTCTTGCCGGACGAGCTGCTCTTTTTCAACGGCTCGGACGATGCGATCGGGTTTGCGTTCAACGCGTTTTGCGACGCCAAAACGCCGGCGCTGTTTCCGAATATCACCTACAGCTTTTATCCCGTGGCGGCGGACTTTAACCGCGTGCCGTACGAGACGAAGCCGCTGAATGCCGATTTTACGCTCAATATCGCCGACTACTGCGGCGCGGGTAAGACGATTTTCCTCGCCAACCCCAACGCGCCGACGGGTATCGCGCTTTCGCTTTCCGAAATCGAGCAGATCGTCAGGTCGAACCCCGACAACGTCGTGGTGGTGGACGAGGCGTACGTCGATTTCGGCGCGGAGAGCGCGGTTTGCCTTACGAAGAAATACGATAATTTGCTTGTTTGCCAAACGCTGTCGAAATCGCGCTCGCTTGCGGGCGGTCGCCTCGGCGTGGCGATCGGCAACAAAGCGCTCATCGCGGACTTAAACACGCTCAAATATTCGACCAACCCCTACAACGTCAACCGGATGACGTCGGCGGCGGGGATCGGCGCGTTTTGCGACGTGGAGTATTTTGAAAAGAACTGCCGCGCGATCATGGAAAACCGCGCGTGGGCGGAGAAAGAGCTTAACGCGCTCGGCTTTGTGATGACCGACTCGAAAGCGAATTTCCTGTTTGCGAAACATCCGCAAATGGGCGGGCTCGACCTCTATAACGCGCTGCGTGAGCAGGGCGTTTTGGTGCGTCACTTCGAGACGGAGCTCTTGCGCGACTATAACCGCATTACGGTCGGCTCACGCGAGGAAATGGAAACGCTGGTTTCGGCGCTGAAAACGATTTTGGGGGTGGCGAAATGAGAACGGCTACGGTAAACCGCAAAACCGCGGAGACGGATATTGCGCTAACCCTTAACCTTGACGGCAGCGGCAAAAGCGACATTCAAACCGGTGTCGGGTTTCTCGATCACATGCTGACGCTGTTTGCCTCGCACGGGCGGTTTGATTTGACCGTCAAATGCGCGGGCGACACCTACGTGGACGATCACCACTCGGTCGAGGACATCGGTATCTCGCTCGGCAAGGCGTTTTTTGAGGCGCTCGGCGACAAGCGAGGGATTCATCGCTACGGCGACACGGTACTTCCGATGGACGAAACGCTCGTGCTGTCGGCGGTGGACTTTTCCGGCCGCGATTATCTTGGCTTTGATTTAAAAATCCCGACCGAAAAGGTCGGCACGTTTGATACCGAGCTGGTCGAGGAATTCTGGCTCGGATTTGTGCGGCAGGCGAACTGCGCGTTGCACCTGCGTACGCTGTGCGGCAAGAATTCTCACCACATCATCGAGGGCGCGTTCAAATCTGTCGGCCGCAGTTTGCGGCAGGCGGTGGCGATCGACGCCGAATTCAAGGACGAAATTCCGTCCACCAAAGGGGTGCTTTGATGACCGCGATTATCGACTATGGCGTGGGGAATCTCTTTTCCCTCGTCTCCTCGTTTGAAAAAATCGGCGAAAAAGCGGTCATTACCGCCGATCCCGCCGTGTTAGAAGCCGCCGAGCGCATTATTTTGCCCGGTGTCGGCGCGTTCAAGGATGCCGCCGACAAGCTGAATGCCTCGGGCATGGTTCCCGCGCTCAAAGCGCAGATCGAAAAGGGCAAGCCGGTGATGGGCATTTGTCTCGGAATGCAGCTCTTGTTCGACAAAAGCTACGAATACGGCGAACACGAGGGCCTTGGCCTCATTTCGGGCGAAATTCGCCCGATCGCCGACCGCGTGTCGGATCTGAAGATCCCGCACATGGGGTGGAACGCCCTGACGTTCGAACACGGTAAGCATCCACTGTTCAAATACGTGAACGAGGGCGACTGTGTCTATTTTGTCCACTCGTTCTGCGCGGTCAACTGCGAAAAAGACCGCATCGCGTGGTCGGAATACGGCGCGGACATTACCGCGGCGGTGGCCAAAGGCAACGTGATGGGCTGTCAGTTCCACCCGGAGAAAAGCGGAGACGTCGGACTCGCGATTTTGCGGGCATTTTGTGAGATGAAGGAGGGGTCAACGTGCTGATTTTCCCGGCAATCGACTTATACGAGGGGAAAGCGGTGCGCCTTTACAAAGGCGACTACGCGCAAAAAACCGTTTACAACGACAACCCTCTTGAAGTCATCGAAGATTTTAAAAAATGCGGCGCAACCCACGTCCACTTGGTGGACTTGGAGGGCGCGAAAACCGGCGGAACGCCGAACTTTGACACGGTGGCACGCTTAAAAGCCGAAAGCGGACTGTTTTGCGAAATCGGCGGCGGTATCCGCACGATGCAAGTGGTTGACCTTTACGTGAAAGCGGGGCTCGACCGCGTGATTTTGGGAACGGCCGCGGTGGAAAACGAGCAATTTTTGCGCGAAGCGGTCGCAACCTACGGCGACAAGATCGCGGTCGGCATCGACATCCGCGACGGCAAGGTCGCCGTCAAAGGTTGGACGGAGGATTCCGGCGTCGATGCATTCGAGTTTTGCGAAAAGATGCAACAAATCGGTGTCAAAACGATCATCTGCACCGACATTTCCAAAGACGGCGCGATGGTCGGCACCAACCGCGAGCTCTACCGCGAGCTTTCCCGCCGCTTTTCGATGGACATCACCGCGTCGGGCGGCGTGTCGTCGCTCGACGACGTCAAAGCGCTGGCCGCCCTCGACCTGTACGGCGCGATCATCGGCAAAGCGTATTACACGGGCGCGATCGACCTAAAAACCGCAATCGAGGTGGGCGTATGATTACAAAACGTATCATTCCGTGCCTCGACGTGCGGGACGGACAAGTGGTCAAAGGCGTGAATTTCGAGGGGCTGCGGCAGGTTGCCTCGCCCGTCGAGCTCGCCGAATATTACAGCCGCTGCGGCGCGGACGAGCTGGTGTTTTACGACATCACCGCGTCGTCTGACGGCAGAAAACTCTTTACCGACATTCTGCGGGAGACGGCGAAAAACGTCTTTATTCCGCTGACGGTCGGCGGCGGCATCAACACGGTGGACGATTTTGACCGCGTGCTCAAATGCGGCGCGGACAAGGTGAGCGTGAACTCCGGTGCGATCCGTAATCCGGCGCTTATCGGCGAGGCCGCCAAGCTCTACGGCGACCAATGCGTGGTGCTGTCGGTGGACGTCAAACGGGTGGACGGCGTGTTTCGTGTGTTCGCCAAAGGCGGGCGCGAGAACACCGGACTCGACGCGATCGAGTGGATCAAACGCGGCGTGGACAGCGGCGCGGGCGAGATCGTTTTAAACTCGATCGACACCGACGGCGTGAAAGGCGGATTCGACCTGCCGATGCTCGAAGCGGTGTGCAACGTCGTGTCTGTTCCTGTTATTGCATCCGGCGGCGCGGGCAATATCGAGGATTTTATCACGCTGTTTAAAACGCTTCCGAAAGTGGATGCGGGGCTTGCCGCTTCGATTTTCCACTTCGGCGAGGTCGAAATTGCGGACCTAAAACAAGAAATGAAGAAAAACGGGATTCCCGCCCGTGTATAAAGGAGAATGCGTTATGGTAGACATTAACGAACTGAAATTTGACGAAAAAGGCCTTATCCCCGCGATCGTCAAGGATGCGGTAACGGGCAAAGTGCTGACCCTCGCGTATATGAACAAGGAGTCGCTCAAAATCTCGATGGAAAAAGAGCTGACCTGCTTTTGGAGTCGCTCGCGGCAGGAGCTGTGGCCCAAAGGGGAGACGAGCGGCAACTACCAGCATATCGTCTCCATCACCGCCGACTGCGACAAAGACGCGCTTTTGGTGCTTGTGGAGCCGGATGGCCCTGCCTGCCACTTGGGAACGGAGACTTGCTTCGAGAATACGGGGTTCGAGAGCGACGAGCGCAAAGAGTTTTCCTATGAGCAGCTGTTCGAGCTCATCCGCGGCCGCAAGGTGAACAAGCAAGAGGGCTCGTACACCACCTACCTCTTCGACAAGGGTATTGACAAGATCCTCAAGAAAGTGGGCGAGGAGTCCACCGAGGTGATTATCGCCGCCAAAGCGGAGGACAAGGCGGAGACGGTGTATGAGATCGCCGACCTCGCGTACCACGTGATGGTGCTGATGATCGAGGCGGGCATCGACCTCAAAGACATCCACAAAGAACTCGCCTCCCGCCACGTCATCGACAAAAAGGTGAAGCAGGAGAAAATGACGGGGGACAAGTAAAAAAGCAAAAGCAACACCGGCGGGGGTGACCCCGCCGCTGTGTTTGTGGAGAAATTTTGCATATCCCATTAACCGATTTTCTTTTTTTGACACTATATAGATGAAAGCTTTCAAATTGCAGGAGAACAGCGA
>JAZUKW010000029.1:0-23492 GCA_045643425.1 Acutalibacteraceae bacterium | reverse complement strand
CGTGGGGATCCACGAATGCCTGCGCGGTCTTATGGAGGCGGAAAACGACGCGGTGGCGCGGTTTAAGCGCGATGAGCCGGGCTGTGCGTTTTCCTATGCGTTTACGCTGCCGACGCGCCAAACGATGACGGGCGACGCCGTGTTTACCACCTTTGAGGAATGTACCGCCGAGGCATTCGGCGACGCGTCCTCGCTGCATACGGTGCAGATCCGCAAAAAGCGGTTCGGGCGCGACGGCGGGTGTGTCGTGGTGACGCTCCGCGTGGCGGACGGCGCGCTGATGCGCGTAGCAGAGCTGCGGTGCGGCGAAAACAGTATCGCCGCACCGGCGTTTTTTGACGTGACGCCGGATCTCCCGCTGCCGTTTCATCCGGGAGACGTTCTGTATGCGCCGCACGGCGGCGGGTATACGGACAACGTCGTGTTCGAGGGGCTGCACCGCACGAAGGACGGCAGACTTTCGGACGGCGAGCTGCGCGGACAAACGGTGCAGGCGGACGGGCTGCTTTGCAGCGCGCGCTTTGATGACGGCGCGTTTTGCGACCTGTATACGGATTTCGAGTACGTCCCCACGATGCAGAGGCGTCAGGTGTTCGATTGGATCAACGGCCCGTTTGAGCCGACGCCGCTCGAGGAGGCGTTGTGGCTGTATCGCGCGTACGAGCGCGGCGAGATCGACGCGGCGGCGCTGTGTCGGCAATACGGCGAGCTGCGGCTGACGGCGGCGGCGACCGGCGAGCTTGCGTATCATACGAAGCTGTGGGGCGCGCCGTTTGTGAAGATCTGGGTCGATCCGAAAGAGGAGGCGCCCTACGGCTACGAATGGTTTCTCCGCCCGGACGAGGCGCTGGAGTATATAGAGGTATGTAAAAAAGAAGGCGTGACGGTGGCGCTGTTGGAGATCGCCGATTCTCGCGCCCCTGCCGCGCCGACGCCGCGCAGGGCGCCCGCGCTGATTTGGAACGAGCGGGACGTGGCGAAACTTCTCGAAGCGGCCGAGGACATCGACGTGCATTTTCACTCCGGCGACATCACCGACAGCTGGCGGCTGAAGCGGCGAAAGAACAGCCGCGACGAGGAGTGAGCGAACCGGACATTTAGTGTCCTTTAAAAAATTTTGGGGGTATGTTATACTGATATTCCCGCCCGAAAAAACGACAAACGTCGCAAAGGGCGCCCCACATTTTCAGCGAGAAGCGTAGGCAGGAAACCACGACCGCCGCACAGCGGCAGAAAGGGAACACTATGAAACGTATGACCTTTTACGAGGGCAACTATCACGTGGTGCACAAACAGCTTTGCAAGGTGACGCACCAGCGCACGCCGGACACCCCGATGATGTTTACGCCGGAGCGGATGCTCGGCACGGCGGAGCGTGACGGCTGGTTTGTGGCTGCGCTCCGTCACGGCAACGCGGTGACCATCGCGAGGATCCACCGCTGTTCCCCGGAGGTGCAGGCGCTGGTGACCGCGGCGTGCGGTGACGCCGAGACCTTTACCCATCCGGTGACCGGCGAGGTCATCCCGATCCACCAGCGGTTCCACGTGTATGCCGCCAACGAGGGCGGCGCGCCGAGCCCGGCGAAATGGGTGAAGGCGACCGCTCGGGTGGAGCGGCTGCCGCAATGCACGACGACCGAACGGATGATTTGCCGCTCGGTTATGATGAACGGTAAGAAATGAAACGACGACCGCCGCACAGCGGCAGAAAGGTACGGTTATGATGAAACGGAAACCCATGCGGTTTGACAGCGTGAAAATGCTCGTTCTTCCCGGACGCAACGGCAACGCGTACAGCGCGTCTGCGCGCACGTGGAAAGCGATCGACCCGCCGCTTGCGTATGACTTTCGCTATGGCGGCGTGATCGTGCTGCCGGAGTCGGTGCAGCCGGAGCGCAAGGTGAAGGAGTGGACGGAGCACATGTTCCGCCTTATGACCCCCATCCCGGACGCGGGCGAGCTTCCCGGCGCGTTTACCTGCAAGTGCTTTACGGGTGCGCCGAAGGACGGCTACAAGTACCGCCAGGGCGAGCTCTTCGGCAAAAAGAGCGTTTGCGTGGTGCTGGTGGGGATGGAGGACAACACCGTTGCCCAAACCGCCAAAAAGCTGGCGCGGGAGTTTGACGTGCGGGAAGTGATGGTCAAGTCGCTTTCCACCGGCGAGCTGTGGCTTATCCGCAGCAAGTAAGCGCCTGCCCTTTGCAACAACGAAAGCCAAGAAACCCCGACCTTATGGAGGATATTGTGTATGAAAGCTACTTTTTCCGATATTATCGGTTACCAATCCATTAAAGAAGAACTGAAACAGATCGCCGACGCGCTGAAAAACGCCGACGATTACGCGAAGCTGGGCGTGAAAACGCCCCGCGGGCTGATGCTTTACGGCGATCCCGGCCTCGGCAAGACGCTGATGGCGACCGCGTTGGCGGAGGAGAGCGGTCTGCCGGTGTTCCTTTGCCGCAAGACCAAATCCGCCGGCCGTTTCGTGGACGAGATCACGGAGACGTTCAAAAAGGCGACGGAGGCGGCGCCCGCGATCGTGTATCTCGACGATATTGACAAGTTTGCCAACGCCGACGAGAACCACCGCGACGCAGAGGAATACGTGACGGTGCAAGCGTGTATCGACGAGGTGAAGGACAAGAACGTGTTTGTGCTGGCGACCGCCAACGACGTGCGCAAGCTGCCGCGCTCGCTGATGCGTGTGGGCCGCTTTGACCGCGTGATCGAGGTGGAGGCGCCGCACGGCGAGGATGCGCGCGAGATCATCCGCCATTATCTCGACCAAAAGCAGACGATGGACGATCTCGACTACGAGCTGATCGCCCGTATCATGGACGGCCGCTCCTGCGCCGAGCTGGAGACGGTCATCAACGAGGCGGGGATGTACGCCGTCTACGACCGGTCGGAGAAGATTACGACGGAGCATTTTCTCAAGGCGTGTCTGCGTATCGTGTATAAGATGAACTATACCGGCGATCCCGACGGCTATGACGATGACGACGACGAGGATTACGCCGCCATCCGTGCCGGCTCGACGCTCGAGCGCGTGGCGTATCACGAGGCGGCGCACGCGGTGGTCAACGAGGTGCTGCTGCCCGGCTCGGTGACGCTGTCTACCGTTTGCGCCGGCAACGACGGCAGCGGCGGACTGACCTCCTACCGTCGCCAGGGCGTGGAGCCGGGCTATCTGCAATGCTGCCGCGCGGTGACGTCGCTGGCGGGCATGGCGGTGTCCGAGCAGGTGTTCGGCGTGTGCGATATGGGCTCGTCCCACGATTTGGATATGGCGTTCCGCCTGGTGAAAGGCATGGTGGGTGACCTGTGCAGCAACGGGCTCGGCTTCTATTCCTTCGGGTATCACGAGTCGCCGGAGAACGCGCGCCGCGTGGAAGAGGCGACGACGGCGGAGGTGGAGCGGTTCTACCGCAAAGCCAAAGAGGTCTTGGCGCAAAACCGCGCGTTTTTGGACGTGCTGGCGAAGCGCCTGATGGAAAAGCGGCTGATCACCTGCCGCGATATTGAGGAGCTTCGGAAGACCTGTAAGGTGGTGTCGGTCGCGCTGTAAGCGCGCCGACGATCCCCTTTTTTGCGGACAAGCGGAAGTAGAAAACGGGTGCGTCCCCTTTTTGGGGACAGAGAGGAGAAACGTTTATGACGAACGAGGTTTTTGACGCGCACGAGTACGACGAGGGCAACTCTCCGGAGGAACGGGCGGAGGAGATGTGGCACGACGAGCAGGAAGAGGCGATGTGGAAGATCGGGGGCATCTACGACCTTAAGGAAGAGACCCTCGAGGACGACGAGGACGACGGGGATGACGAGGAAGAGGAAGAAGATCCCTACCGCATTCGCGCTCGCGAGGAGATGGAGTGGGAGCGCGACAACGGGCACAGCGGCTACGACGATGCCCAGATGGAGCTGCTCGCGGCGTACGACGCGGGGATGTCCCGCGGCGACGTGTACGAAGAGATGAACGCGCGCCTGGAAGAGGAGATGCTTGCGCAAGAAGAGGCGCTGTGGGCGGACGACGACGAGGACGGCGGGTGGACGCCCGATGACGACCTTGACGACGATGACTGGCTCGATGACGACGACGATGCGTGGGAGGACGACGAGGACATCTCGTTCTGACCTTTTTGATAGAGACAGTTTCTGCAGAGCGGCGGTTTTTTCTTCCTTCATTGCTCTTTTCTTTTTTGCCGCCGCTCTGCTTTTCGCTTTTTTTCTGTCGCGGGTGCATTGTCACTGTGAACTGTAAAAAACCTCCGGGGCATGACCCCGGAGGTTTTTTGTTATGTTTGGTTGAGCTGTCGCGCAAGCTCTTCGTCGTCGTATTCGACGTCGTAGGACCATTGTCGCGCGACGTCGATCAAGGCGGCCTCATCGCCGTCTGTTTGCGCCCACAGAGCGGTCACGGTATGAAACGCGCGGTCGATAAACGCGAGCCGTTCGTCCACGCGGCCGTCGTACAGCGCGTCTGCCAAATGGCGATAGAGAAGATATTCCCGAAGCCTTGCTTTCGGGCCTTGCTCGGTCACGGCGGCAAGCAATTCGTCTCGCAGCGCGCGAAGCGCCTGCTCCGCGTCATCCGGCGTATCGCCGCCGGGCGCGGTTGCCGTGGTTTCCAGCGTCAGCGGCTCGTCGGAAAACAAAATCAGCCGCGCCGCCTCTTCACAGACGAGGCCGAGCCCCAGCTCGACGCGATCCGACCAAAAGTTGCGAAAGCGCGGATGATCGCGGCAGATTTGGCAGAGAAAATCCTCGCCGCGGGTGAGAATCAGCTCGCATAAACCGCGGTCGTTCAAAAACGGACAGCGTTCGTTTTCCTCCAGCCGAATATGCGGTGTCGGCGCGTGTTCTACGTGGGGCGATACGACGGGGTCGGCACAAAAGCGGGCGAGGCTGTCCTCGTCCACGTCGATCTCCCACCCCACACAGCAGGTGTGGCGACAACGCTCGGCAACACACCGAAATTTCCGCCACGCCCGCGGCATTACGTATTTCATAATACTCCTCCGAAAGAAAAAAATACAACTTGTGAGAAAAGCCTCACGGATACTTGACAAAAGACAACTCAACGTGTATAATGTATATCGTAGGGTGACGCGGAGAATTTCACTTCGTCCGCTGCGGTATACCACGTTTAATAACGGTATAAAGTTAGTATACACCCTGCGGTTTATGAAAGCAAGTTATGATTTGGAGGAAGACAAGACATGATGGAAGAAGAGAGAACTGATTACGGAAGCAAGAAAGAAGCTACGGAAATCGGAATGTTTTTGAGACGGATACGTGTTGAGCGAAATATGACCCAAAAAGAAATGGCGGAAAAGCTCGATATTAGTGGGTCAATGCTGTATGCCATTGAAACCGGTGCGAGAAAAGTGCCGGCGGGATTTGTGGATATGGTCAACGCGGCTTTTCAGCTGAAAGAGGAAGCGAGAACGAGGCTTTACGTGGCGAATACCAGGCAGCAAAAGCGAATAGAGGTTCCCATTGGCAGTGACGCTTCCGACGCAAAAATCGAAAAGATAAGAGATATTACGAGCATTGTGACTGACTGTTCGGAGAAAAGAGTTGAGATCGTCAAAATTTTTGCGGAAATACTTAATACGTGTTCTGAAGAAAAGATGAAGTTCTTGGATGATCTTGTTAGAAACTTAGACGACTGTTCGGAGAACGACGTAAAAAGGCTTTCGTGTTTTATGGAGAAGAATTTTGTGGGAGCGTTCAAAGACCTTGAACCGATGTGGATAGACATGGCAAAGGCATCTCTGAATGTGTGCAGACCAGAACAGAATACTACAGAACAGAATGATTTGAGAGCGTAATTACATCGCAGTGAAAAAGACCACACAATTTGTGTGGTCTTTTTCACTTTTTTGTATAATTTATTATTGACATTTGCAAACTATCGTGTTATATTGTATTCAAAGAGCTCGATAAAGTGAGTCGAGTCAGAAAAAAGGAGTGGTTTTTATGAAGATTTTGATGGTTATCTTTGTTCTCGCGCTGGTTGGAGCGTTTGCGGCTTCTCTTATTGGCTATGACGTTGTTGAAGCGTTGAAAAAGAGCATCAAGTCGCTGACGGGCAAAATCACCAAAAAAGAAACGGTTGAGAAAACCGCGTCGTCCGCTGGGGAATCGGAAAAGAAGGATAAGAAAAAACCCCCCATCAAAACCTTTATCCCTCTGATACCGAAGGTGAACCACGTTTGCGTGGTTAAACAGCTGGACGCCTATGGGAGAGTGTTGGCAACCCATACGATCGATAGTAAGAGCGAGTTTTTTGAAAAAGGGAAGATGGTGGGGGTTCCCATTCTGAAACCCGACGAAAATCGTCGTGGTCTGCTGTTAACGGCCAAGATGATCAACGGGGAGTACGACATGGAGGACGATGACACTTATGCCGCTTTTACCGTTCCTCATGAAGCCCTCCTCGTGTGCATGGACGAAGAAGGCTTGTTTTTGCACATTGGCATGGACAGTAAAGTTTGTGTCGGACACGAAAATAAGATGATTCAAATGGAAGAGAACGACCAAATTCCGCTGACCAAGGATTTGTACGTGCTCGTCGGGTCGCAGTATCTTAAGTTCTGTCCGTGCCGCAAGAGCATTGATGCTCCCAGCTTTGTGGCTGAGGCGACTGACGATGAGGAACAACCGCTCTATCGCGTGATTCCTTTTAACCCGAACCGTGAGTTGTCGGAAGATGACCATGACATGAAGATTTACGCTGAACGCGAGAAAAAGCCGGCTCCGACGTTCATGCTGGATGACACGCGCAAAACGCGTCTTGCGCAATAGGAGGAGAGTACTATGCAACAGATGTTTAGCCAGTTGGTCTGGCTTGCGGTAATCGCGGTGGCCGTGCTGGCCGGCGTGGTGGCGATCCGCTGCGTTATGAAATACGAACGGCCCTTTGCCCCGAAAGGGGAAAAGGGTTCGTCGGCGTTGTTGGAAGGGAAAGAAGAGATTAAACGTGACCAGTCGGCGTACGCCTCTTTTGTTGAAATGGAACCCGAAATGGACAATCATAACGAACGTGAGGTGTTGATCCGTGACTGAGACGATGAAAAAGGAATCGCTTGTGAAAGACGTGTTTAGCGTCTTTCCGGCGATGGCGCGCAGCTTCTGGAACGGCGTGCGCGAGTTTGCCGAGGGTGTGAAGACTATCGAGTGGCGGGGCTACTGCAAGGATTTGGTTTCGCCGCTCATGGTGCTTGTCGCGTTCGCTCTTTGGACGTGGGGACGCAAAGGCGCTGGCGACCTCTTCGCCAGCATTGTCTTGCCCCTCGCTGGTGTCGCCGCGCTGATGGTGCTCATCTCGAAGGCTTACAATGCCTCGCGTGCGACGCCGCTTTTGCTCTTTCTGCTGTGTGTGACCGGCGCTGCGGTTCAGCTCTATATGAATCCCGATGAGGAGAAAACGTCGGCCTATCTCTATATTGCTGTTCTCTATGCCGGATTGGTCGCAGGAATGATATTCGTTTGGCTCTTTTTGAAGCTCGATCGTTCGAGGATTAAGCCGTGGGTACTCCCGCTCTGGTTTTTTGCCGGCACGGCCCTGCTCTACGCTCTCCTCTTCATCTTGGGGTCGGAAAAAAACGGCGCCAAGTGTTGGATCTATATCGGCAGTGATGAAACTTCTATTCAGGTTACGGCGCTTACGCAGCTGGCGGCGGTGTGCTTCTTTGCGGAAGTGAACGCGGAGGAAAGGTTTTCTGAAAAAGCAAAGGGGGGCCTCTCGGCGGCAATGATGGTATTCCAAACCGTGTGTTTGGTTGTCTGCAGCGAGTTGGGGACATTGCTTATACTCGGCGCTGTTTACCTCATTATTCGCTTTATCAACGCGAACAATAAGCGTGTTTTGTTCTCGGAGATGGGTGTTATGGCGGGCCTTGCGCTCGTCGCTCTCGTCGTTGTCTTTGTCGCTTATAAAGTTTCGCCGTATGCGGATTACGAGAAGCAGCTGGAGAAATATTACGTAGATCTTTCTGCATTCAACGAACAGCAAGCGAAAATGCCGCTCACGCTCGATCAGATCGAGGGCAAAGAAGCCATCGTGAAGGCAACTCCTCCCAAAGAACCGAATGAGCCGTCGGTCAACCGTCTTGCACGTATTTGGCCGAAAATCAGCAGCCGGTTTAAGGTGTTATTTGATTCGGAAAAAGTCACTGCGGATGAGTCTTATCAGACCGATAAGGCAAAGGAAGCTTTAAGCCTCACAACCCTCTTTGGCGACACGGAGACGAGTCTCGCGGCTGTTCCGCAGATTTCCGACGACTTGGTGACGATATACCTTTTTGTACGATTAGGCTTTATTGTTGCACTTTTAGTCTTCGCTGGGTACGTTGGGCTTTTGCTAGTCTGTGGTCGTGAAGCGATTCACGGCAAAAAGAGGCAAGGCGCGCTGGCGTTTGCGCTGATGCTCTCTATTGCAATACAGGCGGCGCTGAATCTGGCTTCGGCAGCAGGCTTCGCGCCATTGGTTGGGGTGTGTCTTCCTCTGATTTCGTCCGGATTTTCAACTCTGGGCGTTACGCTTCTCTCAGCGACGGCAGCACTTACATGTGAAAAAGGAGAATGAATGCTATGAAAGAGAAGAAAATCGCTCGCGCCTTCGGCGTTATTGTGTCGGTGTTTGTTTTGCTGGTCTTCGGTACGATGGTGGGCAAGACGGCGATCATCCCGGGCCTGAATCCGGAGATTGAAGAGAAGAAAGGGGGTCTTATTCGCGAATCCAACCAGCAGAGTACGGTGGAAGGTTGCTTCCTTGACCGGGATGGCGCTGCGATTACTGCAGCCTCGGAGCCGGGTGTTCCAGCCGAAGTGCTCGACAATTCTTTCGGCTCGATCATCGGGTATAACTGCACCTTCGGGGTTTCCGGCCTCCGTGAAAAATACGAAGTGCCGTTGTTCAGCGGTGGTCGTGATAATGTGGGGGCGACGATCCAGACCACCCTTGCGACATCTCTCCAAAAAGCCGCGTATCAGGCGATTGCGGGGATGACGGGTTCTGCGATTATCTTGAACGCTTCCACCGGCGAGGTTCTTGCTTTCGCCAACCGCTCAGCAAAATACGAGTTCGAGGTTAACAAAATGGATGACGTTTACAAGACGGTTGACGGCAAAGAAGTAACCTACAGTCAGCTGTATAACGCGCAGCCGGACGGCTTCTGGTATAACGATGCGGTCGACTCTAAGGACGCCCCCGGCTCGACCTTCAAGATGGTCACGGCGGCGGCAGCTTTCAAAGAAGGGCTTGAGGATTTCGAGACTGACGTTACCGGTCCGTTTCAAGTGGGCGACGGGTACATCACCAACTTTGGCGGCGAGAGTGGCGTCTACGATCTCTTTACCGGCGCTCGGGACTCCGTAAACGTCTATTTTGCTCGCCTGGGCTTGGAGCTCAAAGCGCATAAATTGCAACGTGTTGCCGAGTCGTTTATGGTGGGCAAAGAGGTCGAGCTTGACTTCTGTACGCTCTCCTCCAGCTGGAAAAACGATGACTCAGCCATGACGCAGTACCTCCTAGCAAGTAATGGTTTCGGTCAGGGAGAGCTCGCCGTTCCACCTCTCTTGACTTGCCTGATTACTTCTGCTCTAACAAACGACGGAACGATGATGAAGCCGAACCTGATTACGTCTATCTCCAACGACGGTCGTACCACCCTCAAGGCGAAAGAAAAGGTGTTATCGAAGACGGTTGGCAAATCGGCTGCGAAAAAGACGAAAGAGCTGTTTCATCAGGTTGCCACCGAAGGAGGCGCCTACTGTCTTTATGACGTTTACGGCGAGGACGAGGCGTATTTCATCGCCAAAACCGGCACTGCCGAGGTTGGTGGAAATAGACCCGACCACATATATTACACTGTTGGCATGGAGCTCCCCAATGGTGAGCGTTATGCCCTCATCGTGTCGCGAACTGACACGCCGAAAAATGGAGACGGCAGCTATCTGACGGGCAGCTCGCTTAGAGAGCGGGTTCTCACTCTCATTGACGCGGTGCTGAATTACGCCGCCGCCTAAAGCAAATACTACCGTAACCGTAGGCGCTCTGCGGCGGCGAACGACGTTCGCTGCCGCAGAGCAACACCCTTTTTGCCGCGTTCGGGAGATGAATGCGCAAACAACGATATGGAGGAAAAAAGAATGACGATTTTTAGTGCTGCGACCGCGCTCGGTCAGCGTGACCGAAACGACGACGTGTTTTTGGTGCCGCCGTTGCTCTCGTATACCGTAGGTGCCGAAACGCAAGTTGTCAGCGGCAAACGCCGGCGGACGGATGCGGTTGCTGTTTTTGCCGTTGCCGACGGCGTTGGCTCACTTCCGGACAGCCGAGCGGCGGCGTCCGCTGCGCTGAGCGCAATTGAAAACGAAGCCGATGAATTTAATGCTATGCCGCGCGAGCTTCGACCGAAGGTGAAAGATTTTCTTTATCTCATCCTTGACCGCGCTCAGCAAGCGATGCTTGCTTACAACAAAAAGGCGCAAACGAGCGGCTCATCGACGATTGCGTTGTTGCTTCTTTATGAAAACGAGTATTACACCGCCAACATCGGCGATAGCCCCGTTTTTTTGGTTCAAAAACGCCGCGCTAAGGAGTTAAGTGTTCGCGACAACGCCTATTATGAAAAGTTGCGAAAGGGCGAAAAGCCCTCAAAAGAGGATGCGCGCGTGTTACTGAAACATTTAGGTGATGCTACGGCAGTTTCTTCGTTGACGGCGCATATAAAGTGTGGTATAATAAAGGTTGGCGATCGTTTTATCTTGGCTACGGATGGAGTTACAAACGAGCTACGAACGAAAGCCTTTGTTTCTTTGGCGAAAAAAGGCGGCGCGGCCGCGATGGTTGCTGCTGCGGAGAAGAAAAAAGGATCGGACAATTGCACGGCAATTGTGGTTGACGTCGTATAAAAACTACGGAAAAAGAGGGATGCGGCAATGGAACGGACGATTAACGGAAAAACTTACACCTTTTCCCCGTTGAAAAAAATCGAGGCGTATATTGAAAAAAGCGTCGCGCAAAAACCTTCGTGGGAGGGGGAAGAGGACAAACATTTTACGGTGTTTTTAGATGCCAGCTGTGTTTTGGAGGATTTTGACGAAATCGAAAAACTGCTCCTTTCCAAGAAGTTTAACGTCATGATTGCAGAGGATGACTACAACGAAATTTTGCTGCTTTCTAACAGGGCGCGCTCGAAGAAGATCAAAGAAATGGCGGGGAAGATTATTGCTGCTGACGTTCCGCGCTGGTTTTCCAAACGTGAAATGCTGCGATCCCCCATTGCACGCGCCGAGAGCGAGGAAAGACATGTGTTTTTGTTTTATGAGCCCTTACGCGCAAAAAACTTTGTGATGCAGATGAGACGACTCAAGGTAAAGAATTATCGTTACTTACTGTTTGATTCGCAACATGCAAGGGATTACGCCGACTCGCATCCCGATTCGCTCGCGACGGTTAAAAAAGCAGAAAATCTTCCGGGCGAAAATGAACCTGTTGACATAAGATCTTCGTTTTCCCCGTATAGAGAAACTGCATCAACGGAACCTGATATGGATTTTGGGCGAGGAGAAACGGCCACTCTCGTTAAAGCTTATTTCTACGATGCGAACAACGGCGATGTGCCCAAAGCTGTTAAGGAAAAGGGCGAGCCCAGAGATGGTAAAGAATGCTTCTTTAGAAAAAGATACGAACAAGATGGTTTTGAAGGCGATGACTATTTGCGTGTGAACTATGAAGAGCTTTCCATCGGTGACCGGGCGGGCCGTTTCGACGTAAAGGTAAGCGAGTTGAATCCAACAGGACTTGGCGGAGGAGAAGCGCAAATTTTTGAAATGCAAACCGACGCGAGTGAGCCTGTATACCTCAAGCTGTATCGAGACCGCGTCTTGTGTAGGGACGAATTTGAAAACAAGCTGAACGATATGAGCGAGGTTGGTAAAACAGGGAAATCGTTTGCAGCGTTTCCTCAAAAACTCGTTTACGCGACGGCAGAAAGATGTACGGGACTTGATGCCAACGGGGACGGATGCTTTCAGTCGCGTGAGCCCGTTTGTGTTGGATTTACTATGAAGAGAATTCCGGTGGGAGACAAGGTCTTCGGAAAACCGAAAAATTCTGAAGAAAGAGAAGAAATGCTGCTCGATTTTTTGGCGTTGTACTTAGAGCTCTCGCTTCTGCAATTTTTTGTGGTGGACATAAGCGGAAAGAATTTCATTTACAGTAAAGAGAACGAGCTGCTTGCGGTGGACGCGGATTCGATACAGCTCGTGAATTATCCGGGCGGTGGCAATGTAAACGCATATCGCCATCCGGAAACTTTTGGAATGGAGCTTGTAGGCTTGCGCGATTTGCACCATTTGTATTTTTCTGTGGCAGTGATGGTGTGGAATATTCTGTGCAAGTTTGAAAACGATACCACTCCGCTTTTGCAGCCCTGGGATAGCGAAGACGAAGAAGATGATGACATACAATGGGGGGACAAGTACGTATTCCCGTTTTCCACGCTGGGTCCGATTGGCATTCGAACAAGGGGAACGCATGCAAGACGCGAATATTTAATGAAATGGCGAAGACTTTCCCCGAGGCAACGGGACCTATTTGCCACGGCGTTTTCCGCTCCGAAAAAAAGCGAAAAATCCGGTAAAAGAGGATTGGTTTTGAAGAACGAAGCAAATGATACCGGAGTCGGACGTTGTGACCGTGTGCCGTCAATCGGCGAATGGATCGATACGCTGAAATGGCGAAAGAATTTTAACAAGTAAGGTGGGGAGTATACATGAAAAAAGACGCAAGCAAGACAATTGTCGACGTTTTTGTGGTTGTCGACCGGAGTGGATCGATGTTTCCGTTTCAGAATACGATGAATACGGCGCTGAAAAACCTGGTGAAGGAACTGTGCAAAGTAGCCGATGAGCAGGGGTTGGATTTGTATTTTTCACTGTACTCCTTTGCGAACGAAGTTAACACCCACGTATCGTGTAAAGAAGTTCATAACGTGAAGAGTAAAAAATTGAACATTAAGATAAAAGAAGGCTACGGTCAGACTTATCCCTCCAAGGTTTTGGAAAAAGTTGCTGACAAAGCGAAAAGACGATATAAGAAGTTGGCAGGGTATAAGCGAGCCCATCCGCTCCTTGTTTACTTTTCAGACGGAAAGCCTTCTGATACGGTTGAATTTGAGAATAGTGCGAAAAAAATTAAAGACGAAAAAGTGTTGAACGTGGCGAGTGTGGGGCTTATTCATCGAATTGGTAAAGTGAAAGCTGATGAGATGGAGAGTAAGCTGCGGGAACAACAGGAGGCCCAAAAGTCGATGCAACAAATTCAGTCGGGCCGGAGTAAGATTGTGATTCAACCTTTGATTATTACGGAAGCAGAGGTGGAAACCGAGGAAGCAGAACTTAGGGAAAAAGAGAGAATAGAAAGAAAGTTGAAGAAGTTTTTTGAAGAATGTATCCCCGCGATTGTGACGATAACCACGACGCCGAACATGGGAGTGAACAAAGTTATACGTCTTGAAGCGGACAGGGATAATTTGATTATGACCAATATGGAAGGATAAAACGACCGAGGGCGTTGAGATTGTCGGAAGGAAATGAAGGATGTTAATGGATAATAAAAAAGAACCGGCAGTAACGTATTTGTTGGGGAGAGGTACGCACCACGAGAAAGAACAAAAGCCGTGTCAGGATCGGCTGAGCGTGTCGTATTCCCAAAACCCGAAACGGCTGGTGATGGTGGTGTCTGACGGTTGCAGCGGTTCCGCTTTTGCGGAAGAGGCGGCGACGATCAACAATCAAATCATCCAAGGGCTGTTTCGTAAAAATACGATCACGCAATGCTGGGAATCACCTTACGAGGTGATGTCAAAACACCTGGATTTAAGCGTGTCGAGAGTGACGAAAAACAGCCGATTTACCGAGTGCTTGACCGAGTTGTTTTTTCAGGAATTTCAGCGTCGCAAAAAGAAGCTGGAAAAACAAAAACAGTGTGTTATTGATGATCGTGACCTATTTGCGACGTTGGTGTTTGTCGTGTGGGAGTGGGAACGCAATCGCCTGCTCGTAGGACATATCGGCGACGGAAACGCGGTTTGTCTCGGGAAAAACGGAAAAGTTTTGTATCGCTCGGAGGAGGAGAATGGCGAAGCCAGCAACATGACCTACTTCACGTTCCGCGCGGATGCCGGCGAGCATTTCCACGCGGCGCTGTTAGACGGCACCAAGGTAGAACGCGTGGTGCTGTTCAGCGACGGCTTACAAAATCTTTTCAAAGGGTTTGGCTCTATCCAAACCGGCGTAGAGAAGCTTATTGGAAAAAAACCGTTGTCGATGATGGAAGAACGGCTGAAAAAGGAGCTCTCCCAAGCCGCTTATTTCGGCTTTGATGATTGGTCGATTATTTGCGCTTCAAAAACGCAGCTGTGCAAAAAGAAAAACGTCGAGCCGGTGTTCCCGCGCGGCGAAACGGCGCTGTCGTTAAAGACGACGTTCGACGAGGCGTATGCCCGGCGGGAGGCCGAGGAAGGCAAGCGAAGACGAAAAATGCGAAAGTGACGTCCCGCTTTTCTCTTGCATTTGCGCACCGAATATGGTACAATAAAGGAACGATCGCGGGGAGATGCGACAGAATGCGGACGCGAGAGGAAAGGAGACGCCATGGAAAAATATACGATGAAGCCGAAATCGCTGGCGTTGTTGGCGATTTTACAGATTCTGCGAGAGAAAACCGACGAGAACCACCATCTGCGTCAGGTGGATATTGCGCACTACCTGAAAGAAGAGTTCGGCATCGAGATGGAGCGCAAGGCGATCGGCCGCCATCTTGAGACGCTGGAGGAAGCGGATTACGAGCTCATGCGCAGCTACGACGGCGTATGGCTGCTCAACCCCAGCGGGTTTATGGACGCGGAGCTGCGGCTTTTGATCGAGTCGGTCATGGCGAGCCGCCACATCAACTCGACCCATTCCAAGGACTTGGCCGGGCGGCTGGCGGGGTTGTCGAGCGAGTATTTCGAGTCGCGGATGGACAACGTCTACAAGACCGGCGAGCAAAACAAAACCGAGTCGCCCAACCTGTTTTACAACATCGAGCGGGTGGATGAGGCGATCGTTAAGGGCTGCAAGATTTCTTACGTCTATAACAAATACGGCGTGGACGGTCGGCTGCATACATCCCACAGCTACACCGTGTCGCCGTATCAGATGATTTTGCATAACCAGCGCTATTATCTTATGGCCTACCACGACACGTGGGGCGACATTTCATTCCAGCGCTTGGATCACATGACGAATATGGAGATTTTGGACGAGCCGGCACGCCAACTGCGCACGGTCAAGGGGTATGAGAGCGGAACGGTCGATTTTCTCTTTACCAACACGGCGCGCCCGTATCTGTATGCCGACGAGCCGCAACGCATCGAGATGATCGTTAAAGAGGAAGTGGTGGATCAGGTCGTGGATTGGTTCGGCAAGACCGCCAAGATGAAAGAGCAGGCGGACGGCAGGGTGCTGGTCACGCTGAAAGCTTCGCCGAAAGCGATGCGCCATTGGGCGGAGCAATTTCTCAATTACGTAGAGGTGCTGTCCCCGAAATCGCTGCGCGATGTGATCCGCGACGATTTAGCGGCGGCGCTGGAACGGTATAAAAAATAAAAACACAAAACCCGCGGACACAGTCGTGTCCGCGGGTTTTTCGCATAAAAGTGGGTTATGCCATCGGTACGTTTATGTCGGGCGCCGCGTCCGGCTCCGGCCCGTCGTCAAAGGTGACGGTGACCAGCTCGCGCTGGGCTTCGCTGCGCGCCAGCTCCTGGGCGTAGGTTTCCGCGTGCTGACGGCTGATTTCGTCGGCAACGGCGTTGTTCATAAGCGTGCAGGGCGTTTTGACGGTTTTTTGAAGCGTGGCGACGTCCGTATCCCAAAACGCCTTTTGCTGGTCGGGTGAGACGATGCGATCGACCGGCTCATCCAGCGCGGCAAAAGCATCCTTCGCCTCGCCCAATTCCGTATACAGCTTCGAGAACGTGCTGCTGACCATCAGGTTGGCGTGTCCGGAAAGCGTACACAGCTCGGAGGCCAGCATCAAATGACCGGGATCGAGATGCGTATACGAGGCCGGCGAGACCGCGGAAATAGAGGGATCGCGCGCGACCTCGTTCGCCGCGCCGTTCTTTTCGGAGAGGCGGCGGAACTCATGATCGTGGCGCAAAAGCAGCTCTTCTTTTAAAACGGCTTTCAGGCAGGCCTCCTTTTGCGGGGCGGAGGGCTCGGTGTTTTCCGCGACGGCAACGGCGATTTTTTCGCGCTCCAGCTTGGCGGCGGCGTAGACGTCGCCGACCTTTTCACGCGCCTTAATCTGCGCGGTCACCTCGTCCAGGTTGGTGACCATCGCCTGCTTGGCGTAGGCCTGGTTAATGGCGAGGGCGGCATCCTTCAGCAAGAGGCCCGCATAGTCGGAGTGGGTCTTCATCGCTTGGCGGTATGCGGCGGTCGCTTCTTTCGAGGTGCCGCATTGGAGATGAAGCTCGCGTAATTTTTCGAAATCGGGATTCTCGCGGCGTAACGCCTCGCGCTGTGCCGTATACGATTGCAGATCCTTGTTTGCCTGCGCCTTAAAGCCGGTCAGCTCGTTTCCGACCGCGGACTTCAAGGCGGGATCCGCCTCCATCATACGGACGCAACGGGCGTAGAGGTGATCGACGGCGCGCAGTCCCACGCTGGAAAATTCGCAGCGCGCACCGGCGCGGCGGAACTCGAGCATATTGCAGGCGATGATTTTCGCCATAGGTGCGCGGTCGCCGGCGGCGTAAGCCTTGACGGCGTCGGCGGTTTTTTCGCGGGCGGGCTCGATGACGTTGCCGAAGAAATTGTGGAGCGAGTCGCGCCCGATCCAGCCCTCACCCGGCGAAAAGCTCTTGCAGATGTCGTTGCGCAGCATGGCGGAGTTCATATCGAAGCACGCCTCCGGGCGCAGCAGCGCCAAAATTTCTCCGCCCTTCGGGCAGGAGGTGATGGAGGGCTGGTCTTTGAGAACGTTTTTGGACAGCTCCGGCAGCATCGTGGCCGAGGAAGCCAGCGCGACGAAATCGTCCTCCGTCAGCTTTAAAAGTCCGTTTTCGCCCACTTCCGACGGCGAGCCGGCGGGCAGCAGACCGCAGTGGAGCGTTTTCAATTTTTGGAAGCCCTCTTTGGTATAGCAGTGGTGCTCCACCATATAGTCGCGGAAGGTGGGCTTGCTGCCGTAGATGTCCCGCAGGGCGGTTTGCGCGTGGCGCTCTTGTCCCAGCTCTGCGAGAACCTGCTTCACTTTTTCGGCGTGTTCCACCGCTTTTTCGACCTCGGTGAAACGATCGAGGAGCGAATGGGTGCGCTGTTCGCCGAGCATCAGCTCGGCGGAGATCTTTTTCTCGGTGTCTGCCGCCGAGCCGTAAACGGGCTTGACGTCGGACAGCGCGCGGCGGTCAAAGCCTTTTTCTTGCCGCTCGCAGGTGATACGGTCGATCTCGGCGCGCACCGAAACGGCGCGGGCGCTTTGGTTCAGCGCGGCTTTGTAGCTTTCGATCTGCTCGCGACCGCGGCCGAACCAACGGGCGGCAAAGCGGTTGACGCTCGGCGCTTTCGGCGGGCGACCCAAGTTGTCCGCATACACAACACCGTGGTGCGAGGTGCGGTCAAGCAGCTGCAGCTGCACCGGCGTCGTCTCGCCGGCGGGAATGGCGAACAGACGGTTGCTGTGGAACAGCTGGAGGAACCGCACCTGTTCTTTCGGGTTGAACAGATCGACGTTTTCAAAGGAATACATCCGATTGTCGAGATCCAGATAATACAAGCGGGCCTGGTCATCCGTTCCGAGCAGCAGGCCGCAGTTTTCGGAAAGGGATTTAAAAACCTCTTTGATACGTCCGGTGGCGATACGCTCCGGGTACGGCGCTTCGAGCGTCTCGGCAGGAGCGGCAAATTCCGCGCCGAACACGTTGGCGACCGTTTGGCCGCCCGCCGTCGCGGGGCGCGGCGCGCGCGTTTTCGCCTCCACCGCGTCCGGCAGATAGCTTTCGGTGACGGCGACCGCGTCCGCGGGCTCTTTGTCGGTTTCCATCGTGTGCTTGGCGCGCACGTCATCCGGATGCTCCGCGACGTATTTTCGGCGGTAGGCGGCGATCGCGGCTTTTTCGGCGTTATAGTCCGCCACGTCGCGCAGATATTGCTGATACCGCGCCAGCTCTTTTTCGTATTGCGGCTTCGCCGATTTCAGATACGTCTCCATTTCCGCCGAATACGCGGTGTGGAACGAAACGGTGTACCAAAACTGCTTGCCGAAGCTCGGAGAGGGATCCACGGGACGGCTCACCGGCGCAGGCGGCGCCGGATATTTCGGCAGGTCGAACGGCTTGCGCGGCGACTCGAGCTGCTTTTCGTGGGCAAGCTGCTGCAAAAGCGAGGTCGTCGCCGACAGCGTGACCGTGTTTTGCGGGTTCGTTTTGTCGTACACCGCCACCGTCTTGTCGGCGATGGCATCGGTGGCGTTGCGCACGAACAGCGTATCGTCCGCGCAGGCGGTCTCCGCGCCGTCGTCCCCGATCTTAAATACTAAATTCTCTATCGACGCGCCGTTTTGGAGAAGCTTCTCCCGCGCCGCCAAATACTCGCCGCGCCAGAAGTGGTCGCCCAGCTGCTTCATATTGGTGCTGACCGTGTCCGAGTGGTTTGCAAGGCCGAGCGAGCGGCTGACGTTCTCGGAGCGGATCTCGTCGCCGGGGATCTCCAGCGTGTCGATGTCCATTTCGTTGTTTTGCCAAAAGCCGAACGCTTTACGCACGTTCGGCGAGGTCATATCCACGATCTCATAATACGGCGAGTCAATGAGGCCCATGCGGGCGTCCAGCTGGTAGAAGGATTCGCCGAAAATCGAATATTTCGCCTCGACCTCATAGACGTAGTCGAGTTTTTTCTTGTCCTCCTGCAGCTGCGAGAGCGCGGCTTTTTCCGCCTCGGTGGGGTTCTCCTTCGCCGACAGATCGGAAATCTGCGCGTCTAAGGATTCCCGCGTGATGCCTTTCGCTTTTAAATCGTTGATCACGTTGGAAAATTGGGTGCAGACGGAGCAGATGTAGTTGATCCGTTCGAAGTTGCAGACGATCTCCTCGTCCGAAACGTCGCGGGAAATAAATTCGAGCGGATCGTAGTCTTCCCATTTTTTGAACATTCCCACGTACAGCGACAGCGCCTCGCTGCGATGCTCGTCCATGTGGTCGAACACCTCGATGGTGTGGGCGTTTTCCTCGTCCACTTGGCGGTTATACGCGCGCATTTCCTCGGTCTCGGGCTGGCCCTCTTGCGGGAATTGGTGGCGCTTGAGCACCACGTCCGCCACATAGCGCAGCGACGTGCCGGGGATGTTCGAGTAGAGCTTGTCGGCGCCGCGCTTGGCGATTGCCATGCGCGCCCGCTGGGACAACTGATGACGGCGTGCCCGCTCCTCGGCGGGAAACTCCTCGAACGGCTCAAAATCGGCCTCGTCCTCCTTGCCGATCGCCGCCGCGGTGTTTTTCAGCGCTTCATAGAGAGCGTTTGCCCCAAAGGGGAGACGCTCCTCGTCTTTTTGCTGTTTAAAATAGCGCAAAAGATCCTCTCGATGAGGAAACTGCGCTTTCAAATCGCCGTAGACGAATACCTTTTGCCATTGTTGGTCGGTCATATGAACCCTTCTTTCCGCAAAATGTGATGCTTGCGTTCATCCATAACACCCCGAAGCACCGCAAAAAATTACATCGCTATCGGAATTTCTTTCAGTTTGGATTTATTATAAAACAAAACCGCGCGCGTTGCAATAAAAAAAGAGGGCGTTTGCCCTCTTTTTTTCCGAAATTACAAATTTTGTTTGAAAAGGCCGTGGCGCGCGCAGTACACGTACAAAACGCCGTGCCCGCGACGGGGGAACCGTGCCTCGGCGTTTCCCTCGGGATACCATTTCAAAAGCGTTACCCGATCGCTTTGCGCCAACGCGACAAAGGAGAGAAAATGCTCTTTTTCCATCGGGTGGCGGCTTTCGACGAACCATTCGTCCTCCACCGGCGAGACAAAAAGCGCGTGCGCGTCGTCCGCTGCTTTCGCCTCGAGGGGCGAGAGGGTGACGCCACAGCAGGATACGGCGATCGCGCCGACGCTGTGGATGACGTTGCCGCAGACGGGACAGACGTAAAAGGCGGTTTTTTTCATGTTGGCGGAGCGGTTGTCGTTTTTCACGGCTTCGCCGGAAATCAGCTCCGCGGGCGAGACGGACAGCGCGGCCGCCAACGGCTCCAACAGCGAGACGTCCGGAAGTCCGGCGCCCGTCTCCCATTTGGAAACAGCCTTGGCGGTGACGCCGATGCACGCGGCAAGCTTCGCCTGCGTAAGTCCTGCGGCTTCTCGCTTGGCGCGGATGACCGCTCCGGTCACGTGAGTGTTCATACGGATCCCTCCTTACGCGTTTTAGTATAGCCGCTTTTTTTCGCGGCGTCAACCTACGCATCGTAGACAAAAAAACCCGCAGTCTTGCGACTGCGGGTTTTCTTTTCGGTTTGGTTCGATTAGAACGCGCCTTGCTCCATCATGGCCTGCGCGACCTTGTCGAAGCCGGCGATGTTCGCACCGGCAACGAGGTCGTAGCCGAGGCCGTATTTCTCGGCGGCGGCGGCAGACATATCGTGGATGTTCTTCATGATCTTGTGCAGCTGGGCGTCCACTTCCTCCGCGGTCCAGGACAGACGCTCGGAGTTCTGGCTCATCTCGAGACCGGAGGTGGCAACACCGCCCGCGTTCACCGCTTTGGACGGGGCAACGATCATACCCGGCTGCTCGCGCAGGAAGTTGAGGGCATCGTTGGTGGTCGGCATATTGGCGACCTCGATGTAGTATTTCGTGCCGTTGGCAGCGATCTGTTTCGCCTGCTCCATGTGCACGTCGTTCTGCATGGCGGACGGCATCACGATGTCCACCTTCTCGCCGTACGGTTTCTCGCCGGCGACGAATTTCACGCCGAATTTATCGGCATAATCCTGCACGCGGTTGCGGCCGGAGGAACGCATCTCGAGGAGGTAGTTGATCTTCTCTTCGGTGACAACGCCGTCCGGATCGTAGATGTAACCGTCCGGGCCGGAGAGGGTGACGACCTTCGCGCCGAGCTCGGCAGCCTTTTTGCAGATACCCCAGGTCACGTTACCGAAACCGGCGCAGGCAATGGTTTTGCCCTCGATGGAATCGTTCTCGTGAGCGAGGACTTCGTTCAGATAATAGACCGCGCCGTAGCCGGTGGCTTCAGGACGGATGAGCGAGCCGCCGTAGGAGAGGCCCTTACCGGTGAGCACGCCGTTCTCGAACGTGGCTTTCAGGCGGCGATATTGGCCGAACAGGAAGCCGATCTCGCGGCCGCCCACGCCCATGTCGCCGGCCGGAACGTCAACGTCCGGGCCGATGTAACGGTAGAGAGCAGACATAAACGCCTGGCAGAAGCGCATGATCTCCGCGTCGGATTTACCGGCGGGATCAAAGTCGGAACCGCCTTTGCCGCCGCCCATGGGCAGGCCGGTCAGGCTGTTTTTAAAGGTTTGCTCGAAACCGAGGAATTTGATGATGCTGGGGCAGACGTTCTTCTGGAAACGCAGGCCGCCCTTGTACGGGCCGATCGCGCCGTTGAATTGGCAGCGATAACCGGTGTTGGTGTGCCAATTGCCGTTGTCATCTTCCCACGTCACACGGAAGGTGTACATACGTTCCGGCTCGACCATACGGCCAAGCAGGTCGACCTTCTCATACTCGGGATGCTGGTCGATGACCGGCTCCAACGAGGAGAGAACTTCTTCGACAGTCTGCACGAATTCCGGCTCGTTAGAGTGCTTCGCGCGGACGTCATCGAGAACACGATTGAGATAAGCGTTCATTATGAAAACCTCCAATATAAAAATATTCGCATATAGTCTACCACCGCAAAAAACCGCTGTCAAGCATTTTTCGTGTAAAAATTCACGAAAATTTGTAAGGGGAGAATATTTTTTCGCAAAGTCGGTTTATTCCGCCACGATTTTGTAATAGGCGCGGGCTGTGAGCTTGTAGATGAGCGCGTAGAACGCGGCGAACAAAAGGAACGCCGCGACGTTCACGCCGATGACGAACCAGAGGTTTGTAAGCGAGAACATCTGCAAAATTTTCCACACGAGCGGGAACGCGAACGCCAAATGTAATCCCGCGAGCAGCAGCGGCGCAAAGAACACGGTCAGCACCTGGCTGTTGATGCTCTTTTTGATGTCGGCTTTGGTCATGCCGACCTTTTGCATAATGCCGAAGCGGGCTTGGTCTTCGTAGCCCTCGGAAATCTGCTTGTAGTAGATGATCATGGCGGCGGCGAACACGAACACCACCGACAAAATGATGCCGAGGAAGAAGAGCGCGCCGTACGCGCCGTAAAAGTCCGCCCGCGCCGAGGCAACACAGCCGGAAAAACAGCCCCAACCGTCAAAATCCGAGCGGTTTTCGAACACCGCGTTCATCGCGTCGTAGTGCGCGGCGAAAATCTCCTCCGTTTCCTCGTCCGGCAGGGAGCTGTCGTAGGCGTAGGCATAGCGGAAGGTCATAAGACGGTTGCCGTAAGGGTCGGTTTTGCTGTCAAAGGGGGAAAGCACGTCGTAATCGGATACGATCACCGCGAGGGTGGGGACGAAGAACGCCTCCGACTCGGTTTTGACGGGGTTTTCTTTGATGTGGCCGGTGATTTGCAACGGCAGGGCATCGAGGGTCAGCGTTTGGTAATCGTAGCGGCAGCGGTCGGCGCAAAGAAGCGCTTCGCTCCCTTTAAGAGCCACCGTTTCGCCGGTCAAATTCGCGTAATCCTCGGCGCTGATAAACACGAGCTGGCGCACGTTGTCAAAGTCGAACGACGGGCCCTCGAACGCGGCGTTCGGGTCGAACGTGGCGCCCTTTTGCAGTGCCGCGATGTAGGTATAGCGGGTCTCGTAGAGGTTTTTCGGGGTAAAGCCGTTGTCGGCAAAGGTTTTTTCGTACGCGGCGCGAAGTTCGGGGATCACGTCGTCGTTCATATGCGCGAGCGTTTCCAGATCCACGTCGATCTCGCAGTCACGCGGATAGGTCGAGCGAATGGACTGATCCTTGCCGAAATAGAGGCTCGCGGAGGACGAGATCATGACGCGCACCATCGTCGAGAGAATACAGATCGGGGCGAGGCCCGCGCCGTTGCGTTTCATGCGGTACGCCATCGACGAGACGGAGACGAAATGCTGTTTTTTGTAGTAGTATTTCTTGTTCTTTTTCAGCAGGCGGCAAAGCGCGACCGAGCCGGAGATGAACAAGAGATAGGTGGCGAGAATGACCGCGAGCACCGCGACGAAAAAGACGGTCCGCGCCGACGGCGGCGGTTTGATCGACACCGCGGTAACGTAGGCGGCAATCAGGATCACCGCGCCGAGAATGGCAATAACGAGGTTGCC
>JAZUKW010000028.1:0-5984 GCA_045643425.1 Acutalibacteraceae bacterium | reverse complement strand
AGCGCGCCGATGACGTAGCCGATGCTGATGAGCAAGTAGTAGAGAAAATAGCCCTTGTAGTTAAGCGACAAGCGAAATTCCACGTCGGCGTAAAACCGCCACATCGTGAAGCCGATGAGCAGCGCAAACATTCCGGCGGTTTTGAGGTCGAGAGAAATCAACCCGCGACAGAGGATTGCCGCCGCGCCGAACAGTACCGCGCCGCCACCGAGCACCAGCAGGTAGGTGCGGTTTTTCACGTTCTCGCCCTTGTTATACATCCGGGCGTAGTTGGTTGCCGTTCCGAGCGACACCGCGACGATATTCATCAGCGACAGCAGGTACAAAATGTTGCCGTAAGCTTCGCTGCCCAACTGTTTGTCCCACAGCGGATAGAGGAGGAACTGCGCCACCGCGTTCATCAGCACGATGCCGGCGATGCTCCACATCGAATCCGTCAAAATGGATTTTCCGAGTTTTTTCATAGCGTTTAACCTGACGTTAAAGGGATTTATTGGATTTGATTTCGGAAGAGCTGACGCCCGGAGTGCGATTCAGACGAACCACTTCTTTCCCGTGCGATTCGCACCAAGCGATGGCTTTTTGGAAGCCGGCGTGGTTCTGGTCGCCGCCGACGGCAAACACGTCAAAGTCAACTTGCTCCACGATTTTATCTACGTCGTAATAGATGCACGTTTCATCTACTGCCTTCAATGCCCCCACCAATTCCAAACGCTGTTCGGTGGTGTAGAAGATTTTGGCTTCGGGTTTATATTTCAAAATGTAGTCCCCGTCCTGCACGGCGACAATTAGATAATCGCCAAGGGCGCGGGCGTTTTGAAACAACCGCAGGTGGCCATAGTGAAAGTAATCAAAAACGCCGACAGTCAACACTTTTTTCATATAGCACGTCATCCTTTCCATGCATCTTGCTCGTCAAGATGGTGGATAAAATCATTTAAGTTTTTCGGGGGACTCATATAGTCTCCGTAAGCAAAGGTTAGTAAAGCGTCATAATCTCCGGAAATGGGAAATTTGCGGCCGCGAATTTCCCCTTGAGAGGAAGTTTCCACCCATGCGTTTTTCATAAAATACAGGTGCGCCGGTTGATAGTTGCTGCACAAGCGATATTCTGTGGGTTTGTTATTGTTTGCCATAACCAGCGCGTAGAACTTTTTCCACAGCTTTGTCGGCGTTGTCCATCGTCCCATAAATGAAAACAGGCGAATAAACACTTTTTCCACAAAACTTTTGTTGTCGTAATTGATTTTGTAGCGATAACGCATTCCCATGCCGTATAGAGCCTTGATTTTGGCGGACATCCATTTTTGGGCAAGCGGATTGGCGGGGGCTTTGGCAAAAATAAAAACGTCTGCCGAAACGCGATTGGCGTAGTTCTTATAAAAGCGGTCTTCTTCGGTTTCCTCACGAATGAGATACCTATCGTCATAAATGCGAACGATAAAATCATGAAAGCCGGGAGCGAATGCATCGGGCTCGATAATGTGCATGTGCTCCGGCAGATTTTTTTCCATTGCCGCCTTAAACGCCGGATAGTCTTCCGACAATACTTTCAGATCCATATCGTCGTCCCACGGAATAAAATCTTTTTCGCGGACAGCGCCTAGTTCGGTGCCGCTGTCAAGAAAGTAACGGACGTTTTCTTTTTTGCAAATATCGTCAATGACACACAGTAGATCAAACAGATGGTCGTGTAGTTCCGGAAGTTTCATAAAGGTCGCCCCTTTCTAACCAACTAATTTTACCACACCCGCCGCGCGCTGTCAAGAAAAGCGGGCGGTTTCGTTATATTCGTTTTGTAAGTGTAAATAAATAATAAACAAAAAGAAAAAGGCTTGACGCGCGTTTTTGCGGTTGTTATAATAAGAAAATGTAATATAATCGGTAAATATCGTCCGAAAGGAGTCATTTTTATGCTCGAACTCAAACAAATCACAAAAATCTATCCTGCCGGCGGCGAAAACGTCCAGGCGCTCAAGGGCATCGATATGCAATTCCGCAAAAGCGAATTCGTGTCGGTGCTCGGCCCCTCCGGCTGCGGCAAAACGACGCTGCTCAACATCATCGGAGGTCTCGACCAATACACCTCCGGCGATTTGCAGATCAACGGCCGCTCCACCAAGGATTTTAAAGACCGCGATTGGGACGCTTATCGCAACCACTCGATCGGCTTCGTGTTCCAGAGCTATAACCTCATTCCGCACCAGAGCGTGCTGCAAAACGTGGAGCTGGCGCTGACGCTTTCGGGCGTCAAAAAATCCGAGCGCCGCAAGCGCGCTAAGGAAGCGCTTATCCGTGTGGGCCTTAAAGACCAGATGAAGAAAAAACCGGCGGAGATGTCCGGCGGTCAGATGCAGCGCGTCGCGATCGCCCGTGCCATCGTCAACAACCCCGACATCATCCTCGCCGACGAGCCGACGGGCGCGCTCGATACCGAGACGAGCAAGCAGGTCATGGATATTCTCAAGGAGATCGCCAAAGATCGCCTCGTCATTATGGTTACCCACAACCCCGACCTTGCGAACGAGTATTCCACCCACATCATCCGTATGCTCGACGGTCTTGTGACCGACGATTCCGCCCCGCTGACCGCCGAGGAAGTGGCGGCTGAGCAAGCGGCGCAGGCGGAGAAGACCGAGCCGAAGGGCCGCAAAAAAATGCCGTCGATGTCGTTTGGCACGTCGTTCGGTCTGTCGCTCAAAAACCTGTTTACCAAAAAAGGCCGTACCGCGCTGACCTCGTTTGCCGGCTCGATCGGTATTATCGGTATCGCGCTGATCTACGCGGTGTCGCAGGGCACGACCACCTATATCGACACGGTGCAGGAGGACACGCTGTCGTCGTATCCGCTGACGCTCGAAGCGCAGCACGCCGACCTCGGCAACCTCATCGAGACGTTTATGGGCAAGGCGCAGTCCACCCACAATCACGAAAAAGACGCGGTGTACCAAAAAGCGATGCTGTACGATCTGGTCAACGCGGTCAACACGATGGAGCTGCAGGAAAACGACCTTGCGGCGTTCAAAAAATATATTGAAAAAGAGCGCGCCGACGAGGAAAGCGACCTGCACAAGGCGGTTGCCGGCGTGCAGTACACCTACGGGATGGATCTGCTCGTTTACACCAAATCGGTGGACGGCGAGATCATCCAATCCGACGCCGAAGCGCTGATGCAGGATATTTTGCTCAAGTATATGAACGTCGATCTGTCGTTCATGATGCAGATGCGCGATCAGACGGTGATGGGCGGCATGGCGAATATGTCCTCCTCCGGCGCGGAGCTGTGGCAGGAGATGCTTCCGGGCGACGACGGTAAGGTCATCAACCCGGTGCTCGAGAAGCAATACGACCTCGTGTACGGTCACTGGCCGGAAAAATACAACGAGATCGTACTCGTGCTCGACAGCCAAAACGAGATGAACGATTTGGCGCTGTACGCGCTGGGCCTTAAATCCCGCGAGGAGATCGAGGCGCTGATGATCGCCGCCAAGGACAAGACCGAGGTCGATTATACGGCGGAAAAATGGAGCTACAAAGACATCTGCGAGACGCCGTTCCGCACCATTCTCGGCGCGAACTGCTACACCGACAGCGACAAGGACGGTGTGTATACCGACCTGCGCGATACCGAGGCGGGCCTCAAATATCTCTACGACAACGGCATCGATCTGCACGTCTCCGGTATCATCCGTCCGAACGAGGATGCGGTGGCGACCATGCTCACCGGCTCGATCGGCTACACGAGCCTGCTCACCGAGTACGTCATTAACCAAACGAAGGACGCCGAGGCGCTGAAAGCCCAGCTCGATAACCCGCATACGGACGTGTTCACCGGTCTCCCGTTCGAGGACAAGGACGGTGTGCTGGACGAGGCGAAAAAAGCGAAGGAGTTTAACGACTATATCGCCGAGCAGGACGAAAAGGGCAAGGCGGACGCGTATATCAAGATCAAATGCCTGCCGGACGAGGCGCTCGTAAAGCAGACGGTGGACGGAACCCTCGCCAAAATGGACCGTGCGGCGATGGAGGAGACCATGATCACCGCGCTCACAGAGCAAATGGGCATGGAGCAGGCAGAGGTGGAATCCTACGTGGCGGCGATGAGCGACGAGGATATGAAGGACACTTTCGGTCAGATGATCGAGCAGCAGTTCCGCGAGCAGTATGCCGCCGGCGTGAAAGAGCAGATGGCGAATCTCTCGACCCAGCAGCTGGCGGGTGCGCTCCAAATGGAGATGCAGGCGTATACCGACGCGCAGCGCGCCGACTACTACGACGAGGTGCTGGAGTTCTCGATCTCCACCTACGATGCCAATATGCGCATCCTCAACTACGTCGATCTCGACAGCCCCGAAACGATCAACCTGTATGCGTCGTCGTTTGCGGACAAGGACGTGATCGAAGATGCGATCACCGCGTATAACGAGAGCGTGGAGGACGTGAAGGAAATCGAGTATACCGACTACGTGGGGCTGATGATGTCCTCGGTCACGACCATCATCGACGCCATTACCTACGTGCTGATCGCGTTCGTGTCGGTGTCGCTCATCGTGTCGTCCATTATGATCGGCGTTATTACGCTCATCTCGGTGCAGGAACGCACGAAAGAAATCGGCATCCTGCGCGCGATCGGCGCGTCCAAACGCAACGTGTCGAGTATGTTTAACGCCGAGACGGTCATCATCGGCTTTACGTCGGGTCTCCTCGGCGTGCTCATCACCTATCTCTTGTGTATCCCCATCAACCTCATCCTGCACAGTCTTACGGGTATCAACAACCTGTCGGCGGTGTTGCCGGTTCCGGTCGCGGTCACTTTGGTGGTTATCAGTATGCTGTTGACGCTGATCGCGGGCATCATTCCGTCCCGCTCGGCGGCGAAAAAGGATCCGGTCGTGGCGCTGCGTACCGAATAAAAAATCTTTCGGCGCAAGCCGTAAGAGAAGAGGGTTTTTATGGAAAAGAAACGTCTTTCCAAAATCTCTGTTGTTCATATTTTAAAGCTCGTCTACCGCGGGTTGCTGTTTTTGGCGGCGGTGGCGGCGTATATCGTGTCGCGGATACAAGGCGTCGAGCTGATTGACAAAAAAAACACGCTGATGCTTGTGCTGCTCGGTGTGATCTGGGTGGTGTTTGTGGCGGAAATGCTGTCGCGGATGTTCCCGTCGCCGCTCGAGAGTATGGGCTGCGAAAAACAGTTTAAACGCAACTACAAGCCGGTGGAAAACGCCGAGCCGCACCTGCAAAGCTGGAAGAGCACCTTTGCGGTCGCGTTTGTGTGGATCGCTTTAAACGCGCTGTTCGGCGGGCTGTATTTAGCGGGGATCTTCGACCGCGGGCTGTTGCTGCTTATCGCGCTCGCTTACTCGGTGTGCGATATGATCTGCATTTTGTTCTTCTGCCCGTTCCAAACGTGGTTTATGAAGAACAAATGCTGCACCACCTGCCGCATCTACAATTGGGACTACGCGATGATGTTCACGCCGTTCGTGTTTATGCCGTCCTGGTATACGTGGACGCTGCTCGGGCTTGCGGTGCTGCTGCTCGTTTTGTGGGAGGTGCGGGTACACGCCTATCCCGCACGGTTTTGCGAATGCAGCAACGAGTCGCTCGCCTGCAAAAACTGTAAAGAAAAGCTCTGCCACCACAAACGGCAGCTGCGCGCGTTTTGGAAGACGCAGACCGCCGCGCTTTCCGAGCGCAAAGAGAAGATCGAGGAAAAGGTCGAGCAGCTGGAGGACAAGCTCAAAAGCCGCTTGCCGAAAGACAAATAAATTTAGAAAAACAAAAGCACCCTGCGAATTCGGCGCGTGTCGATAAGGATGTTTTTTGAAGCATTTCCGTCACGCGCCGAACACGATGTATTCCACTGCGTGGAATGTGATGTGCTTATCAGCGTGATGTTCGCCTCCGGCGAGTGATGCGCCTGCGGGCGTGGGTGGAATACATCACATCACTTTGCGGCAACGCCGCAAAACATCACTGTG
>JAZUKW010000027.1:0-12319 GCA_045643425.1 Acutalibacteraceae bacterium | reverse complement strand
GTTATAATGGACGATGTTCAGATGCTACTGTGGCTCAGCTGGTAGAGCAGCTCACTCGTAATGAGCAGGTCGTCCGTTCGAATCGGATCAGTAGCTCCAACCCCCGAATTTCGGTTCGGGGGTTTTCCTATGGAATTTTTTGAGAGGAGGCGAGCAAAAATGGAGTTTGACGTGATGAACGTCGTGTTCGATTTGGCGGTCATTTTGCTCGCCACCAAATTTTTCGGGCTTCTCACCCGCCACTACGGAATGCCGCAGGTGGTCGGCATGGTGGTCGCGGGACTGCTGATCGGCCCTGCGATCGTGTCACAGCTGCCGCTCGGCATCGACGGGCTGATCGCCCCGACCGAGGCGGAGATGGACGCGCTCCACGCGTTCGCGCAGGTGGGCGCGTGTCTCGTTCTCTTTTCGAGCGGGTTGGAGACGAACTTGACCGAGCTCAAGAAGAGCGGGCTGAAAGCCACCCTCATCGCCTGCGGCGGTGTGGCGGTGCCGCTGCTGCTCGGTACGGGCGGCGCGCTCCTTTTTATGGGCGGGTTCTCCGCCGCTTCGGACGTGCACGTCTTGTATAACGCGCTGTTCGTCGGCTGTATTCTCACCGCCACCAGCGTCGGCATTACGGTGGAGACGCTGCGCGAGCTCAAAAAGCTGCAAACCCCGGTGGGTACGGTGATTTTAAGCACCGCGATCATCGACGACGTTCTCGGCATTCTCGTTCTGAGCGTCGTGACCAACCTCAAAAGCGGCGGCAGTATGTGGGCGACGGTGGGCCGCACGGTCGGCTTCTTCGCGTTCGCCGTCGGCTTTGGCCTTTTGTTCCGCGCGTTGTTCCGTTGGCTCGGCAAAACGCGTCCGCACCGCCGCCGCACCAGCATTTTGGCGTTCGGCCTGTGCTTTTTGTTCGCGTATTACGCCGAGGAATATTTCGGCGTGGCCGCGATCACCGGCGCGTATATGGCGGGCATTATGCTCAGCGGACTTGAGGACACCTCGTTCGTCGATCGCAAGGTGGTGGTGTCCGGCTATATGCTGTTCACCCCGATTTTCTTCGCGTATATCGGCATCAGCGCCGATTTCAGCCAATTTAAGCTGTCCGATCTGTGGTTCTGCCTCGCGTTTGTGGTGCTCGGCATTGTCGGCAAGATCGTCGGCTGTGCGGGCATCGGGCGCGCGTGCAAAATGCCGCGAAAAGAGGCGGCGACCGTCGGCTGCGGGATGATCGCGCGCGGCGAAGTGGCTCTCGCGGTATATGCCGCCGGTTCGTCGCTCATTTATACGAATGCGGATGGCAGGCTGCTCGGTATCGACCCGCTTGCCGCGACGATTTTTCTGATTCTCACCTCGTCGGTGCTGTGCCCGCTTTTGCTCAACGCCTGCTTCGGCAAAAAGAAGAAAAAGAAAGCGAAAAAAGCGTAGAAATTTGCACTCGCTTTGGGTGATTTCGTAGGGGTCGGCGTCCCCGACGACCCCAAGGAATATGCACCGACCGTGGGGCTGTCGAGGACGCCAGCCCCTACACACAAAACTCAAATGATTTCGTAGGGGTCATTCACGAATGACCCCTTTATTTTTTGGCAATCGCCCCTACGGACACGCCACACGTTTTTTCAAAATCAAAAAACCTTTGATTTTTTTAAAAACTGTGTTATAATGAAGATTCAAAGAAAGGGGGAGCCCACGTTGAAACAACCCATCGCGATTTTCGACACCACGCTGCGCGACGGTTCGCAGGCGGAATCGATTTCCTATTCGTTACAGGATAAATTGCATATTGTCCGCGCGCTGGACAGCTTCGGCGTGACGTATATCGAAGCGGGCAACCCCGCCTCCAACCCGAAGGATCTGCACTTTTTCGAGATGCTGAAGGAAAACCCGCCGAAGCACGCCAAATTGTGTGCGTTCGGCGCGACGGTGCATCCGTTCACCCCGGTGGAAAAAGACAAAAATCTCCAAAGCCTGCTCGCGGCGGAAACGCCGACGGTGGCGGTGGTGGGCAAAGCGTCCGCCGCTCACGTGACTGAGATTTTGCAGATCGACTGTGCGGAAAATTTACGGATGATCCGCGACACGGTGGCGTATCTCAAGGCCGCCGGCAAAGAGGTCATCTTTGATGCGGAACACTTTTTCGACGGATTTCGTTCCGACGCGGACTACGCGCTTTCGGCGCTCGCGGCGGCGAACGAGGCCGGCGCGGACGTGCTCTGCCTTTGCGATACGAACGGCGGCACGCTGCCGGACGAGCTGAAAGCCGCGGTCGCGGTGGCAAAGGCCGCGTTCCCCGAGGCGACGTTCGGTATCCATTGTCACAACGACAGCGGCTGCGCCGTGGCGGCCACGCTGTCGGCGGTGGATGCGGGCGTGACCCACGTGCAGGGCACGTTTTTGGGGCTCGGCGAGCGGTGCGGCAACGCGGCGCTCACGACCGTCATCGGCAACCTTACGTTTAAATACGACTGTGACTGCGGCGTGAAGCTCGGCGATATGAAACGCGTCGCGGGCGAGATCGCCGAGATCTCCAACATCCGGATGCAGCGCAGTATGCCGTACGTCGGCAAATGCGCGTTCGCCCACAAGGGCGGGATGCACGTGGACGCGGTGATGAAAATGCCGTCGTCGTTCGAGCATATCGAGCCGTCGCTGGTCGGCAACGAGCGCCGCTTCCTTTTAAGCGAGGTGGCGGGGCGCGGTACGGTGCTGCCGCGGCTGCACAAATACGCGCCGGAGCTGACGAAGCAGTCGCCCGAGACCGCCGCAATCGTCGAAGAGGTGAAGCAGCGCGAGTATGCGGGCTACCAATACGAGGGCGCGGATGCGAGCTTTGAGCTGCTTGTCAAGCGGTATCTCGGCAAGTGGAAGCCGCACTTTAACGTCATTATGTATAAGCTGAGCGAGGATTTCCCCGCCCCTGACGGCGAGCGGCAGTCCACCGCGGTCATCAAAATCGAGGTGGACGGCAAAACGCAGACCGCGGGCGCTATGGGTATCGGCCCGCTGCACGCGCTGGATACCGCGATGCGCGAGGCGCTCACCGCGTTTTACCCCGAGATCGGCGAGCTGCGTATGAGCGACTACAAGGTGCGCGTGATCGAGACGAACAAAGCCACCGACGCGACCACCCGCGTGCTTATGGAGACGACCGACGGCGCGAAAAACGTCTTTGTCACCGTCGGCGTGTCCACCGACGTGGTCGAGGCGTCGTTTATGGCGCTGGTGGACGCGTTCGAATACGCGCTTTCGCGCAACGATAAATAAACGTATACGAAAAAACACCGCAGACGAGCGTCTGCGGTGTTTTTGTTTTTGTCAATCCTCTACGCGTTTACAATGCCAGATGCGGTCGGAATAGTCGCGAATGGCGCGGTCGGAGGAGAAGAAGCCGCTTTTGGCGGTGTTGAGCAGCGCCATTTTCGCAAAGCGGTCTTTGTCGGCGTAGACCTCGGCGGAAAGTGCCTGCGCTCGCCGGTAATCCTCGAAATCCGCGAGAACCATATAGGGATCGGCGTTTAAGAGCGAATCCACGATCTCCCGATAGCTTTGCCCGCCGAAGCCGGTCGATAAAAAGTCGAGCGCACGGTGGATGCGGGGGTTGTTTTCGTAATAGAAGCGGGGATAATAGCCGGCGCGCTTGAGCTCCGCGACCTCCGGAGCGGTCATGCCGAACAAAAACGCGTTTTCCCGTCCGACGGCGTCCACGATCTCGATGTTCGCGCCGTCCAGCGTGCCGAGGGTGACGGCGCCGTTCATCATCAGCTTCATGTTGCCGGTGCCGCTCGCCTCCGTGCCGGCGAGCGAGATCTGCTCGCTTACGTCGGCGCAGGGGATGAGGTTTTGGGCGGCGGTGACGCAGTAGTTTTCCACAAACACCACCTGCAGCCGATCGCGCACCGCGGGATCGGCTTCGATCTCTTGCCCGAGCTTGCAGATGAAGCGAATGATCTCCTTAGCCAAAAAGTACCCCGGAGCGGCTTTTGCCCCGAAGAAGTAGACGCGGGGAGCGACGTCGGCGTTGGGATTTTCTTTCAGATCCAAATACCGATCCACGATATGCAGGGCGTTTAAGTGCTGGCGCTTATACTCGTGAAGCCGCTTTACCTGCACGTCGAACAGCGCGTCCGCGTTGAGGCGTTGGCCGCTCTTTTTAAGCAGGTCTTCGGCATACGCTTTTTTGTTTTGTCGCTTGACGTCGGCGAACGCCGCGAGCGTTTCCGGATCGTCGGCGAACGCCGCCAGCTTTTCTAACTCGCCGGCGTCGGCAACAAAGCCGTCGCCGATCCGTTCTTTTAAAAACGCGGTCAGCCGCGGGTTGGCTTGGCACAGCCAGCGCCGATGGGCGATGCCGTTGGTGACGCTTGTGAATTTTTCCGGAAAAAGGGCGGCCGCCGCAGGGAACACGTCGGTTTTGATGATCTCGCTGTGGAGGGTGGACACGCCGTTGACCGAGTGAGCCGCCGCTACGCACAGGTTGGCCATTTTCACGAGCCCGAATTGCAAAATCGCGGTGGCGTTGACGGCGTCTTCGTTGCCGCCCGATTTTTCGCGCACCTCCGCCTTGTAGCGGGCGTCGATCTCTTTGACGATTTGATAAATGCGGGGCAGGCGTTCGGCGAACAAGTCCTCCGGCCAGCATTCCAGCGCCTCCGCCATGACGGTGTGGTTGGTGTAGCCCACCGAGCGGCAGACGATGCTCCACGCGTCCTCCCAGCCGTAGCCGCATTCGTCCAAAAGAATACGCATCAGCTCCGGGATGGCGAGGGTCGGGTGGGTGTCGTTGAGATGCACCGCCGCGCGGTCGGGGAAGCTGTCCATCGAGGGATATTGCTTCAAATGACGCTCCACCATATCCTGCACCGAGGCGGACACGAGGAAATACTGCTGCGTGAGCCGCAGCGACTTGCCCTCGCGGTGGTTGTCGGCGGGGTACAGCACCTGGGTGGTGGCTTGCGCCATAGCGCTTTGCTCCATCGCGCGGAAGTATTCGCCCTGATTAAACAGCGCCATGTCGATGCCGCCGGGCGCCTGCGCTTTCCACAGCCGCAGGGTCGAGACACAATGCCCGCCCTTGGACGGTACCATCATATCGTAGGCGTGCGCCAGCACGCGGGTGGCGTTTTCGTGGGAGACGCGGTGATAGCCGTTTTCCCACGATTCCACGACGTTGCCACCGAACAGCACCTCTTTCGTCAGCTCCGGTCGGGGGATCAGCCAGCCGCCGCCGCCGGGCAGCCAGAAATCCGGCATTTCGGTCTGCCAGCCGTCCACTAATTTTTGACGAAAAATGCCGTATTCGTATAAAAGCGAATACCCCACCGCCGGAATGCGGGCGTTGGCGAGGCCGTCTAAAAAGCAGGCGGCGAGCCGACCGAGACCGCCGTTGCCGAGGCCGGCGTCCGGCTCTAACGCATATAAAGCGGACAGCTTCGTGCCGAACGCGCGGCACGCCTCCTCCGCCTCTTCTTTCAGCCCTAAGTTTTCCAGCGCGTTTTCCAGCGAGCGCCCCATCAAAAACTCCATGCACAGATAATACACCTGCTTGGCGTTTTGGACGTGCGCGCGGTCGATATACGCTACGCGGTTGACGCGCATCCGATCACGCAGGATTTGCGTCAGCGCTTCGTAGAAATACCGATCCGGCGCTTCCTCGGGGGAAACGGAAAACTGATGCAGGAGCTTTTGCTCCCATTGTTCTTTGAGTCCCGTCATAGCGTGGCTCCTTTCCGATGTTTCCCCTTTATTATATGCGGTTTTTTTCGGAAATGCAAGGAGAGAACCAAAAAATTACCCCCTTTTTAGAGAATGTGGGAAAATTTACTTGACAAATAGTTTTTTTTGAGTATAATATATGGTGTGTAAAGTTGTCAGCCTTTACGAAGGCGTAAAATATTTGAAGCGTGGTGCTTATATATGGCTAAAAATATGGAAATGGCGTTTCTGTGCGACTTTTACGGCGAAATGCTTACGGACAAACAGCGTGACGTGATGGAGCTCTATTACAACGACGACCTCTCGCTGTCCGAGATCGCGGAGAACGCGGGCATCACCCGCCAGGGTGTGCGTGATTCGATCAAACGCGCCGAGTTCCAGCTTGTGGAGATGGAGGAGCGCCTCGGCTTGGCGCGCCGTTTCCGCGAGTTGCGGGCGCAAATGGAGATCGTGGAGACCGCCGCGAGAGAAATTCGCGAGCAAAACAACTACCTTTCCCGCTCCCGCGAGATCGAGGAGCGCGCCGCCCGTATCGAGGAGATCGCCTCGGCGCTGGCGGAGGAATGATCCCACCCCGTTTTTTGATGTAAAGGAGATTTCCCGTGGCTTTTGAAGGACTTTCCGACAAGCTCGCCGCCACGTTTAAACGCCTGCGCGGTCGAGGAAAACTGAATGAAGCGGACGTGAAAGAGGCGATGCGCGAGGTGCGCCTGGCGCTTCTCGAAGCGGACGTTAACTATAAGGTCGCAAAAGATTTTACGAACAACGTGACCGCGCGCGCCGTCGGCGCCGACGTGATGGAGAGCTTGACTCCCGCCCAAATGGTCATCAAGATCGTCAACGAGGAGCTGATCTCCCTGATGGGCGGTACGGCGGAGCGCCTGGCGACGACCAACCACCCGCCCTGCATCATCATGATGTGCGGTCTTCAGGGCTCCGGTAAAACCACTCACAGCGCGAAGCTCGCGAAAATGCTTAAAGGGCAGGGTCACCGCCCGCTTCTCGTGGCGTGCGACGTCTATCGCCCCGCCGCGATCAAGCAGCTGCAGGTCGTCGGCGAGCAGGTGGGTGTTCCGGTGTTCGAGATGGGCACCGAAAACCCGGTCAAAATTGCCGACGCCGCGGTGAAACACGCGCGCGACCACGGTAACGACTACGTCATTTTGGATACTGCCGGCCGTTTGCATATCGACGAACAGCTGATGCAGGAGCTGCAAAATATCAAGAAAACCGTCGAGCCGCACGAGCAGCTGCTCGTTGTGGACGCGATGACCGGTCAGGACGCGGTCAACGTCGCCAAGAGCTTTGACGATACGCTCGGCATTACCGGCGTTATCCTCACGAAGCTGGACGGCGATACCCGCGGCGGTGCCGCGCTTTCGGTGCGTGCCGTGACCGGCAAGCCCATTAAATTCGCCGGTACCGGCGAAAAGATGGACAATCTCGAGGTGTTCCACCCGTCCCGTATGGCCTCCCGTATCCTCGGTATGGGCGACGTGATGTCGCTCATCGAAAAGGTCGAGGCGCAGGCGGACGAAAAAGAGGCGGAGGAGCTGGCGAAAAAGCTGCAGCAGGAAACCTTCGACCTCGAGGATATGCTCGATCAGTTCCGTCAGATCCGCAAAATGGGCAACCTCAAAGAAATGCTCGGCATGGTTCCCGGTCTCTCGAAACAAGTGAAAGACCTGGACATTGACGATAAACAGATCGTTCGCGTGGAGTCGATCATCCTGTCGATGACCCCCGCGGAACGGCACAAGCCGTCGCTCATCAACCCCTCCCGCAAACGGCGTATCGCCGCCGGCTGCGGCATGAAGGTGGAGGACGTCAACCGTCTTCTCAAGCAGTACGAGCAGACGATGCAGATTATGAAACGCTTCCAAAACCCGAACAAGGGCAAAAAAGGGAAGAAGGGTCGCCGCGGCTTCGGCGGCCTCGGCGGGATGATGGGCGGTATGCCCGGTATGCCCGGCGGACAGAATCCGTTCAGGTTCTAAACGCACGGATCACCGTGCTATGAAAAAGTATTCAAACCGAATGAGTAATGAGGTTGAATAAAGTATTACACAAATCACATCAAACCAAGTTGGAGGTAAGGAACATGGCAGTCAAAATCAGACTTCGTCGCATGGGTGCGAAAGGCGCTCCGTTCTATCGTATCGTTGTGGCGGACTCGCGTTTCCCGCGTGATGGCCGCTTCATCGAAGAGATCGGCTATTACAATCCGATGGAGGATCCGGCGGATCTCAGCGTCGATACCGAGAAAGCGCAAAAATGGATCGCGAACGGCGCTCAGCCGACCGATACCGTGAAAGTCCTGCTCAAAAAAGCGGGCATCTAATTTGTTGGCAAAGGTTATTATCGCAGTAAAGGAGGTTAAGGGCAATGAAGGAACTGTTGAAGTTGATCGCTCAAGGGTTAGTCGATGATCCGTCCGCCGTCGAGGTGGTCGAGGACGAGCCGAACGAAGAAGGCGTCATCGTATTCCATCTGCACGTCGCGGAAGGTGATATGGGTCGCGTGATCGGCAAACAGGGACGAATTGCAAAAGCTCTCCGAACCGTCATGCATGCTGCTGCTGCGCGTCAAAGCGTTAAGGTCTCTGTGGAAATCGACTGATACTGCGAACAGACAGACTCGTGAGCAACCTCACGAGTCTGTTTTGTTTCCCGCACGCTTTTTTGCGGGAAAAACAAACTTTCGTAAAAGGGGGTGCCGCGATGAACGGCTTTGTGCTGTATAACGGGTTTTGGAACGCCGAGTCGGTGCCGGATGCCGTTTCGCGCTTGTGCGCGGCGGGCGCGGCGCTGGGATTTTCCCTGTCTCCCCGAAAAAACACCTCGTTTGCCGCCGAGTGGAGCGAGCAGGGAACGCTCGTTCGCGGTGTTGACGGCGAAGCCGACCTGACGGCCGGCGACGTGGTGTTTTGTTTTGATAAAGACACGCGTCTGCTCACCGCGATGGAAGCGGCGGGCGCGCGGGTGTTCAACAGCGCCGAGGCGGTGATCTTGTGCGACGACAAAGCCAAAACGCAGGCGGTGCTGTGCGCGGCGGGCGTGCCGATGCCGAAAACGCTGGTGGCACCGATGGCCTACGTGGACTATACCGCGGCGGGCGACGGCTTTTTGGCGCTCGGCGCGCGGGAATTGGGCTTTCCGCTGGTCGTGAAGGAATGCTTCGGCTCGCTCGGCGAGCAGGTGTATCTCGCGCAAAACGAGCAGGAGCTGAAATCGCTTGCGAGCCGCATGAAACACCGCCCGTTTTTGCTGCAGGAATTTATTGCCGAAAGCGCCGGAACGGATAAACGGCTGTACGTCGTGGGCGACCGCGTGGTCGCGGCGATGCGTCGCCGTTCGAGCGGCGATTTTCGCGCAAACATCGGGCTCGGCGGCGCGGGCGAGGCGTATTCGCCCACCGCAGAGGAAACGGCGCTCGCGCTTCAAAGCTGCCGTCTGCTCGGGCTGCACTTCGGCGGCGTCGATCTTTTGGGCAGCGCGCGCGGCCCGCTGGTATGCGAGGTCAATTCCGGCGCCCAGCTCAAGGGAATCACTGCGGCTTGCGGCGTAAATGTGGCAGAAGAGATTTTACGATATGTAAAATCTTTACTATAATATACGAATTGTAAAGGGGTTTTCGGCATGAATTATCCGAATTGTAACCGTACTTTGCTCTGTTGGACGCTGGTTCAGTTGGCGGTTTCCTTTGGGCTGATCATTCCGTTCGCGTTGAGCATTCCCGCGTGGGGCGGCTTTTTAGGCTTCGGCGCACTGTTGTTTGTGGTGTCGGCAAAGTTCGACCAAAAAGTACCCCGCGTTCTTGAAAAGATCTTGTGGGTTGTTGCGGCGTTGGCGCGTTGGGCGCTGGTCGCGTGGGTGGTATATGCGCTGTTTTTCTTTGCGCCGGACGCCACCGTGGGATACGATGCCGAAAGCCGCGCCGCGATCTTGTCGGCGGCCATGGTGCCGCTGTTGTGCCTGTGCGGTGTTACGCTTCCGTCCCAGGCGGCGGTGGCGGCGCGCTCGAAAGCGGATTCTCGCCGCGCGGTGTTGACGTCGCTGTTTCAGCTTTTGTGTGTCGCGGTGCTTTACGGATACGGCGTTTTGGCGAAAAACGCGGTCGTGTTTGTGGCGGGCGGCGCGCTTAAAATCGTGTTGAGCCTCGTCGCGCTGGCGGTGGCGGTTGCCGTTTCGGCGGTGGCGTTCCGCGGTCTGCTCTTGCAAAAAGAGCAACAAAAATCGGCTTCCGACAAACCGTCGAAAGCCGAGTAAAAGGCATAGTTCATTTTTAGGGGGTAGGTTTTGGAAAATAGGGGGCAGGTTTTCGTTTGCTCCGACTTTCCGGCTTATTCGTCGTCGAGCAGGATCTCCGCCTTGCGCAGCAGATTCAGCAGCGAGGACGCGAACATGGGATACTCTTTTTGGAGGGCGTCCGGCAGGATGACGGGCGCATTCTCGGGAGAAATGCCGCTTTCGCCGTCCACCTTGCCGCCTTTGGTGAGATGATCGATCTTGGCGGCCAGGCATTCCATCTTGCCCGACGCATCCGCGGTATACAGATACTCCGGCGCGGAGAAGAGCGCCGGCGCGTTTTTCGGGTTGGCGGCGTAGAGCTTGCGGAACATCACGTACACCGACAGGATCAGATAATCCGACACGTCGGTGGTCAGCGGTTTGTTGTTGCAGCGCAGGAGCAGGTCGAACACCACGTTGATGGAGTTGAACAGCAGCTTTTTGTTCAGCACCGGGATCACGCTGCCGCGGAGGTGCTGGTCGCCGCCGACCGTTTCGGAGTCGGGAATATCGTCCACCGCGATCATCGCGCCGGATTTATCCGCCGTGCGCCCCAAAAGATAGTCGCAGGACACGCCGTAGAAATCCGCGGCACGGACAACGAAGTCCAATCCGCATTGGCGAATGCCTTTTTCATAGTGAGATAACTGCGCCTGGGAAACCTGCAGCTCGGCGGCAGCCTCTTTTTGGCTGATGCCGCGCTCTTTGCGCAGAAGTGTAAGCAGGCGCGGGAACGTGGAAACCACGGCGAACCCTCCTTTCAAAACGGTAGTGCCCGATAGCGGGCGGGTAATGCCTATTATACGCCAAATTATACGATTTGTAAATTGTGAGAAATGTAAAAAAGGGCAGGCGATTTTTGTGAAAACCTATAAAATTTATCTGATTCGTCACGGAATGACCGAGGCGAACGACAAGGGGCTTTACGTCGGAAAACAGGATCTCCCCTTGTCTCCCGACGGTCTTGCGCACCTTTTGAAGATGCGGGAGAGTTTTGACTATCCGTCGGCGCGCCGATTTTATGCCGCGCCGCAGATGCGCTGCCGTCAAACGCTGGAGGTGCTGTATCCCGGCTGTGACGTGACCGACGCGCCGGGTCTTCAGGAATGTGATTTCGGCGAGTTCGAGGGGCGCAGCTCCGTCCAGCTTCGCGCGGATGAGGCGTTCCGTCGCTGGGCAACCGGCGAGAGCAACGAGATCCCCGGCGGCGAGAGCGCGGACGCGTTCCAATACCGCGTAATGCAGGGCTTCGAGTCGCTCGTGAAAGAGATCCTCAAAAGCGGTGAGACCGAAAACGTACTGTGTCTTCCGGGCGGCGTGCAGATGATGATTTTGGCGGCGTACGGTCTGCCGCGCCTGCAAATGCGGGAATGGGCGGCAGACAGCGGCTGCGGCTTCGCGCTGCGGATCACGCCGGAGCTGTGGATGCGCGAGCCGGTCGCGGAGGCGCTGTGCGCCATTCCGTGGGAAAAAGAGGACGCAAAAAACTAACGGTTTTGGTGAAAAATTTCTTGAAAACGAAGACTTTACGCTATATAATAAGGGCGTAAAGTCTTTTTTTGTTTGGAGGAATCCCGAATGATTCGCATTGCCATTGCCGGTTACGGCAACCTCGGCCGCGGTGTAGAGCACGCGGTGGCGCAAAACCCGGATATGACGCTCGTCGGCGTGTTTACCCGTCGCGATCCCGCTTCGCTTAAAACCGCTTCGGGCGTCCCCGCCTTTGCGCTTGACGACGTGGCGGCGCATAAGAACGACATCGACGTGATGATCGTTTGCGGCGGCAGCGCGACCGACTTGCCGACGCAGACGCCGGCGCTTGCCCGCGACTTTTGCGTGGTGGACAGCTTCGATACCCACGCCAACATCCCCTCGCATTTCGCCGCGGTGGACGAGGCCGCCAAAGCAGGCGGCACGCTCGGCGCGATTTCGGTCGGCTGGGATCCGGGTCTGTTTTCGCTCGCCCGTGCCTACGGCGGTGCGATTTTACCGGACGGCGCGGATTACACGTTTTGGGGCCGCGGCGTGAGCCAGGGCCACTCGGATGCCATTCGCCGCATTGACGGCGTGGTGGATGCGCGGCAGTACACCGTTCCGGTGGAAAGCGCGGTCGCGGCGGTGCGCGCGGGTGAGAACCCGACGCTTTCCGCGCGGCAAAAACACACCCGCGAATGCTACGTTGTCGCCGCCGAGGGCGCGGATCTGGCGCGGATCGAGCGGGAGATCAAAGAGATGCCGAACTATTTTGCCGATTACGATACGACGGTGAACTTTATCTCGCAGGAAGAACTGAAACGCGACCACGCCGGCATTCCGCACGGCGGCTCGGT
>JAZUKW010000026.1:0-24500 GCA_045643425.1 Acutalibacteraceae bacterium | reverse complement strand
GTGGAAATGCGCATGGTGTTTTGCTCGCGCACGTACTTGATCAGCTCAAACAGACGGTCGAGCCGCTGTCCGGTTTTGGCGGAAATGAAGATGAACGGCGCGTACGCCATAAAGCTGAAATCGTTTTCCAGCTTTTTGCGCATCTGATCCATCGTGTGGGTATCCTTTTCCACCGCATCCCACTTGTTGACCGCGATAATGCACGCCTTGCCCGCTTCGTGGGCAAGACCCGCCACCTTGCTGTCCTGCTCGGTGAAGCCCTCCACGCCGTCGATCATAATGACGCACACGTCGGCGCGTTCGATCGCCATTTGCGCGCGGAGAATGCTGTATTTTTCCACGTCGGAATCCACCTTGCTTTGGCGGCGAAGTCCGGCGGTGTCGATAAAGACAAAATCGCCGTGTTCGTTGGAAACGGGCGTATCGAGCGCGTCGCGCGTCGTTCCCGCCATATCCGACACGATGCTGCGGTCAAAGCCGACGATCTTGTTGACGAGCGAGCTTTTGCCGGCGTTCGGCTTGCCGATGACCGCCACGCGAATGGAATCGTCGGCGTTATCCTCCTCCGCGGTTTCCGGCGGGAAGTAGGAAATCACCGCGTCGAGCAAATCGCCGGTGCCGTGGCCGTGAACGGACGACACCGCGATCGGATCGCCGAGCCCTAAATTATAAAACTCATAAAAATCCGCCGACGGCGCGCCGAGCGTATCACACTTGTTGACACAAAGCACGATCGGCTTGCCGCTTCTTTGCAGCATCGCCGCCACGTCCGCATCGTTGGCGGTCACGCCGGAGCGCAGATCCGTCACCAACACGATCACGTCCGCCTGATCGATAGCCAGCTGTGCCTGCTCCCGCATTTTCGACAGGATCATATCGTCGGTGCGCGGCTCGATACCGCCGGTATCGGCCAGCAAGAATTGTCGCCCGCCCCACTCGCAGGGCGCAAAAATGCGGTCGCGGGTAACACCCGGCGTATCCTTTACGATCGCCAGGCGCTGTCCGATCAGCTTATTAAACAGGGTGGATTTGCCCACGTTCGGGCGGCCGACGACCGCCACAATGGGTTTTGCCATACACTCCACCATCCTTTCAGAAATCTTACTCTAACAACGCTTTCACAAAGCTTTCGCCCGAGCCGTCGGTCACGCAGACCTCCGCCGAAAGCGCATTTTTTACGTCCTCGACCGACACGTCGTCTAAAAACAGATCGCCCTCGTGCCGCAGCATCGACGACGGAATAAGCAGTCGGTCGCCGCAGCCGTCTTTCAGCTGTGCAATAAGGTCGCCACCGGTCACAAGGCCGGTCACGGTGATGCTCTCGCCGAAAAAGTCGTTGCGAATGGGCTTCACCTCGGCGTCGAGCGTCGGGAATTTTGCTTTGACCGCCTCAACACATTCGCGGATGAGCGGCGCGGCCAGCACGCCGGTCGCGACGGTTTTTTTGCCCGTCGGCGCGGCGGTATCGACGTCCGCAAGCGCGGTTTGCACCTCGTCCTTAAACAGCGCGCTCATCCCGACGCCGTTTTCAAGCTGATAGAGCTCCCCGTACTTGTCGAGAGCGGGAAGCGGACGATTTGCGAGCGAATACCACTCGTCCGACGCGTAAAAGAGGCGGTCGCCGCACTCTTTTTCCAGCCGATCGGCGATTTTTTCGATGCGGTCGATGGTGTCGGCGGCTTCCTCCGCGGTAAACAGCCGTAAAGGGGTCAGCCCTTCCCTATGCTTCGTCAGTCCCACCGGCACCGCCGCCACGCTTTGCAGCGCCGGGCGGTAGGAAAGCAGGTCTTCGAGCGTACGCGACAGGCTCTCGCCGTCGTTATAACCGGGAACCAGCACCAGCTGCACGTTCATGGCAAGTCCCGCATCCGCAAAGCGGCGTAAAGTAGAAAGACTTTCCCCCGCAAAGCGGTTGTTCATCATCTTGCACCGCAGTTCGGGGTCGGTGGTGTGCACCGATACGTTCACCGGGCTTATGTGCATCGCGATAATACGCTCGATTTCGTGCTCGGTCAGGTTCGTGAGCGTGATGTAGTTGCCGAACAAAAACGACAGCCGACTGTCGTCGTCTTTAAAATACAGCGTCTCGCGCATACCTTTCGGTAATTGGTCGATAAAGCAGAAAATGCAGTTGTTGCGGCAGGAACGCTGCTTGTCCATTAAATAGGTATCAAACGACAGCCCCGGTTCCTGCCCCTCGCGCAGATGCAATTTGACCTCGCGCACTTTTTTCGGGGTCTTGACCGAGAGTGTCAGCCGCTCGTCGGTAATATAAAACCGATAATCCAGCACGTCGGCGATCTCGTGTCCGTTGACAGAAAGCAGCTCGTCGCCGGGACGTATTCTTTTTTTCGCCGCCGGGCTTTTCGGCTCCACTCCGGAAATCAAAACGGACACGCGCCCACCTCCTTGCCTCGGAAAGTTTCAAAAATAAAGGGAGGAATATGTGAATACTCCTCCCCGTTTCGTATGGATTTATTTTTCCTCGATTTTGACAACCTGCTTGCCGTTGTAATAACCACAGGCCGGGCAAAGTCGATGCGCGCGCTTGTATTCGCCGCAGTTCGGGCATTTCATCAGAGCCGGAGCATCCATCTTCCACACGTTATTGCGACGTTTGTCGCGTCTGGCTTTTGAGCTTTTTCTCGCCGGTACCGCCATGTCAGCACCTCCTTGTAGATTTTACAATATTAAAATCTGTCAGTCAAGGCAATCCGCCAAGGCCGCCAGACGCGGGTCAATAGTTTTGCCGGAGCACCCGCACTGCCCCTCGTTGAGGTTTTGCCCACAAGAGGGACACAATCCCCGACAGTCTTCACGACAGAGCGTTTTGGTGGGAAGCTCCATCCAGATTTCCGCTTTAACGAGGTCATCCAGGTCAAGCAGGAACTGATCGACTACCACCAGCTCGTCGCTTTCGTTTTCGGTTGAGGTCACAAGCACGCGTTCGATGGAAAACGAACCCTCGTACGTCGTAGGCGCGAGGCACCGGTCACACACGCCGTCCATCCGAAAGGATACGTCGGCGCGGAGCAACACGACACTTCCCGCACCGTCCACCGTTCCGACGACCGAAACCGGCTCGCGAAACGGGCAACTGCCCTGGAACACAAAGTCGGAAAGATCCAGCTTGTCTTCGATCGGCAGATGCGGCGCGGCACCCGTAAACACGGAGCGTACGTCCCATTTCATACGTTTTGACCTCCTTTTTCCGCAGGCCAAATGCGTATGGCTCTCAAACACGGAGACTATTATATACTATATTTCTATAGTTTGTCAACACTTATTTCGTTTTTTGCACATTTTTTTACGGGGTCTCCACCCGCGCGGGGGAGCCCGCACGAAGCGCCGCCGTAAAATCGGCAATCGTTTTCACGTCTCCGTCCAAAAACACGCCGCCGCGCGCCAGATCCTCCCACTCGTGAAAATCCGAGCCGGAGAGCATCAAAAGCCCGTTTTGTTTCGCAAAGGCTTCGGCGATCTCGTTGCGCGACTGATGACGCGGGTTGCCGTTGTAGACCTCGACGCCGTCGAGCAGCGTCGGGTCAAGCCGCTTTAAGTGCGGACGAAACGGATGCGCCTGAAACACCATCCAGCCGCGCTCGTGCGCCAGCGCACAAAACGCCGCCGGCGACAAATCGGGCAGCTCGGGCATAGCGAAAATATCCTGCTCGGAAAACCCGTAGACAAGATAGTCCTCCCACGAGTTGCGGCAGCGCCACTCCATACCGAGCAGCACCGTCATTCCGACGCGCTCGCCCTCCGCTTGCGCCGTGTAATAACCGGAAAGCCACGCCGCCGCCTTTTGACTCCAATCGCAGGTCAGCTTGTCGAAAAAGCCGTAATAGTAGTGGTCAGTCACCACAATACCGTCATAGCCTTTTTCTTTGTAGGCGCGCACACCCTCCGCTGCAGGCACCGAGCCGCAGGAGCTGGTTTCAGACGTGTGAAAATGCGTTTCAAACAACGAACGCACGGTTACGCCTCCTCGTCTTCCACCTTGCGAACACGCACAAACGGCGTATGCTGCGCGTCTTGTCCCGCGGGGTTATCGCGAATGCACTCCGCCAAAAACTCGTTGGAATACTTATCGAGCGACGGGGATTTGCCGAGGATCTCCACGTTGAGGTCGTTGGCGTCCACGATCGTGGTCGCGACGCCGGTGGCTTCCTCGATCATCTTGCAAACGCCGTTCGGGTCTTTCGGCAAAAGCACCGCGAGCGTGTGATAGATCTCGAAGGACGAGTGGCTGTAAAAGCCGTCGATACCGGCGACCTCCTGGCCGACGATCTCATAGAACACGCCGCGCTTGCCGAACAGACGCGCCACCGCATGGCAGACGCACGCCCACAAAATGAGCGGCAAGCCTTTCATGTCGATCGCGAGCTGCAGCTTGTACGGCTCGTCCATGCCGATGCCGTGGTTGTTGCTGGTGGCGAATTTCGAGAGGAACTTCGCCCAAAAGCCCACCTTCACGTCTTTCATCTCGACGGTGTTATCCTGGCACATCGACACGATCTTTTCGGAGACGGTAACGAAATCGCCCGGCTTGCACACCGGCACGAGGTAGCGGCGCACCACCGCCTCGTAATCCTCGCCGCGATCGATAAAGTGGGTTTGGATGGCGGCGCGGTCATAGCGCGCGCCCTCCACCTCACGAATGCCCGACGGGAAAAGGGTAACGTCACCCTCTTTTACAGGCGGAATGACTTTCTTTTTTTCTTCTGACGATTCCACAGCGGTATTCACCGCGGTATTTTCAGTCATACTCAAAACTTCCTTGTGTTTTATGTATTACAGCTCTTTCACGTAGCCGTGGACCTTCTCCGGGATCTCCTCTTTTTCCGCCGAAATGGAGAGAACCACATTCGCCGACGCCTTATCGCCGAGCGCCGCCAGCTTCTCAATGAACGCACCGAAGGCCTCCATATCGCCGCCGCCGATTTTCAGAGTTTGGTCAACAAACACGTCGGTAATGTCGTAGTTGCCCGCAAACATACCGGCAACAAAGCCATACAGCGCATCGAAACCGGCAACGCCGTATTCCTCAGCCACCGCCAGGCGGGTTTGGTGATTCAGGTTAAAGGTCAGGGTTTTGCCTTTTTCAATAAAGACGACGTTGCCCTTCGAGGCGACAGTCGCTTCCTCGCACAGCGCGACGAGGCGTTTGGTTTTACCCGAGCCTTTTTTTCCCAAAATTAACGTGATCATAAGTTTTTCCTCCTACACTTTTGGTTATCTGCAAACCGCCTTGCGGCGGATTCTGCCTTATCCGTTATGGAGCCGACGCTCCAGATCCCGGCGACGAGCCTCGAAACCGGGGCGGCCGAGCAGCGCAAACATATTGCGCTTATACCCCTCCACGCCGGGCTGGTTAAAGGGGTTGATCCCCAGCATATACGCGGAGATGGCACAGGCCTTTTCAAAGAAATAGAACAAATATCCCAGGTGATCCTCGGTAGCGGCGGGAACGGTGAGCAAGAGGCTCGGCGTGCCGCCGTCCATGTGGGATAACAGCGCCGACAACAGCGCGATACGGTTAACGTCGTGAATGGTCTTGCCGGACAGATAGTTGAGGCTGTCGAAATTATCCGCCGCAAATTCCACACCGAGCAGGTTCGCCGGGCGGTCGAACATCACCGCCGTCTCGAACAAGAGGGGCGTTCCCTGCTGGATGAACTGCCCGATCGAATGCAGATCGGTCGTAAAGATCGCAGTCGTCGGGAACAGACCCTTGCCGTTTTTGCCCTCGCTTTCGGCGAACAGCTGTTTCCACCACTCACCGAGCTGGACACAGCGCGGCTCGGCGCTGACGAGCAACTCCACCGAACGGCCCTTTTGCATCAGCAAATGGCGGGAGGCGGCGTAACGGTAGCAGGGATTCTGGAACAGATACGGGGTATGCAGCTCCTCCGCTGCCGTGGCGGCGCCCGCCATGATCGCATCAATATCGCCGCCGGCGACCGCGATCGGCAAAAGTCCCACCGCCGTCAGCACCGAGAAGCGACCGCCGATGTTGTTCGGCACCACAAAGCTCTCGTAGCCCTCGCGGTCGGCAAGCGCTTTCAGCACGCCCTTCGAGCGGTCCGCCGTCACGTAGATCCGTTTGCGGGCTTCCTCCGGCCCTACCATACGAATCAGGTGATCGCGGAAGATGCGGAACGCAATGCCCGGCTCCACCGTCGTTCCCGATTTGGAGATGACGTTGATCGAGATCCGTTTGCCGGAGCAAAGGCGAAGCGTTTCCTGAATATCGAACGCCGAAAGGCTGTTACCGACGAAGTAAATGTCCGGCGTGGTTTTTTCGATCGAGTTATAAAAGCTGGTCTTCAAAAACTCCACCGCGGCGCGAGCGCCGAGGTACGAGCCGCCGATGCCGATAACGATAAGCGCATCGGACGTCTCGCGGATACGCTGCGCTGCCGAGCGGATACGCTCGAACTCGTGGCGGTCGTAATCCACCGGCAAAGACAGCCAACCGAGGAACTCACTTCCCGCACCGCGACGGCTGTGGAGCAGCTCGTGGGCCTCGGTGACACGGGGTTGGATATTTTCCCAATCCTCGGCGTCGATAAAGCCTTTGGTATATTGGGTTTCAAGCGAAATAGCCAAGCCGTTCACCACCCTCGTCACAAATTGCGGTCGATCATCTCGGGCGACCGTTGGTTCTTTACTGTATTTTACAATATTTTCTTCCTCTTTGCAACCTTTTAGACAAAACTTTTTTGTCTTTTTTACAACAACGACGACCACAGCCGACAAAGTGCCGCCGAAAAGGTAACGCGCGCCACCGAGCCCGCCGCTTTCACGCTATACGTTGCAAGCGCTTCGTCCCCTCGCCGCACCGTCACCGTGCCGAGCGTTTCTCCCGCCGTCACCGGCGCCTGCACCTCCGATTTGAGGGTCATCGTGCAGGTGATTTGTTTCTCCTCGCCCTTTTTGCACAATACCGGCGGCAGCACGGGACGCGCCGGCATCACCGTTTTTTCAAGTCCGTGCCGCACCGTGACCGGCGTAAGCTTTGCCTCTTCGGCCGACGGCGTAAACAACGCATACCGCGCAAAGCCGTAGTCGAGCATCGCGCGCACCCCCGAAAACCGCTCGTCGGTAGAAGCGCAGCCGAGAATGACCGCGCAAAGCTCCATACCGTCCCGCTCGGCCGTTCCCGTCAAGCAATGGCCGGCGGTAGAGGTGGTGCCGGTCTTGAGCCCGGTCGCCCCTTTATAATACCGCACCAGCTTGTTGGTGTTGACGAGCGAGCTTTTTCCACCGCGCAGCGTATCCATCCAAATCGTCGTATAGCGGCGAATATCCTTGTGCTTCATAAGCTCTCGCGCCATAGCGCTCACGTCGCGCGCGGTCGAGGTCGCCGTATCGTCCAGCCCGCAGCAATCGCGAAACGTCGTGTGGCTCATCCCGAGCTCCTTCGCCCGCTCGTTCATACGGCTGACGAACGCCTCGACCGAGCCGTCCAGATGCTCCGCTATAGCGGCACAGGCATCGTTGGCGGACACGACGGCGATCGCCTTGAGCAGATCGTTGACCGTCATCTTCTCGCCCGGCTCCAGCCAAATTTGCGAGCCGCCGTAGTTGGCCGCCGTCTCCGAGCAGGTCACGACGTCCGTATAGGAAAGCCGCCCGTCGTCGATAGCCTCCATCACCAAAAGCAGCGTCATGATCTTCGTCACCGACGCAATCGGCAGCGGCACGTCCGCGTTTTGCGAAAACAGCACCGTCCCCGTACTCATCTCGATAAGGATACTGCCCTTGCCGCCGACCGAAAGCTCCGCTGCCTTTTCCGGCACCGTCGCGGTCTGCTCCCATTTTTTTGCTTCCGCCGCCGTGATCAGCGCCTCGGCGCTCTCTCCCGCTTCAGTCTCCATAAGCCACGTCTGCGCCGCCGCCGACAACGCCATGACCGCCGCCAGCACCATACTCAAAACCGACCGTACTATGATTTTCATTTGTGATCGCCCTTTCGTTTTTCAAGCTGTAAGAGTATATGCCGCGGCGGCACATTCCATACCCTTGCATTCTGACGAAAAATATGGTATACTGTCAAAAGTTCGTTGTTTTTTGAAAGGAGGTCGCCGTTATGAAATCGTCATGGCTCGCGGTATGCTGCGCCGGCGTTTTCGCCGCGTCCTCCCTGTTTTCGGCGGCCGCTCTCACCGATCCCGCCTCCTGCGATCTCAACAAAGACGGCGCGCTCAACAGCGCGGATATGCGCGTGCTGCTGCTGGCCGAAAAAAGCGGCGATCTGTCTGCGGATCTCAACAAAAGCGGCGCGGTCAGCGCGGCTGACGAAACGCTTTTGTGGAACGCGATCGTCGCGCGTTACCGGGCGACGCTGCCCACCGTCACCGCAACCGAAACCGCGACCGAGACGGTGACCGAAACCGCGACCGAAACAGCCGCCGAGACGACTACCACCGAAAAAACGACCACCACCGAGCGCGTGATCCAAACGACCGAAAAGACGACCGCGCGCACGACCGCCGCTAAACCCACCGCCAAGAAAACCGCCAAAAAGCCTGCCTCCGGCGGCCAGCCGCAGGTAACGCCGAACGCGGCGGCGGTGCTGACGCCGAGCTACACGCCCACGCTTAAAACAAGCGGCGTCAAAGAATCTACGTATATGAAGAAAATCAAGGTGGTCAACAGCGCCACCGGCAAAGTGTATAAAGGCGACACCAAAGCAAACCTACAGCTGGCGATCACTGCCGACGTGAAATACGAGCTGGGAGCCGCCCGCTATGCAGCCAATTCCACCGAGGCGTGGAAAGCCCATGCCGTCGTGTCGTATACGCGCATTTGCTCCGTTTGCTCCTCCGGCTCGACGTTCACGATCAGCATGCGCGAGGACGTCAATTTGAAGAACCAAAACGACAAACGCATCTACGATGCCGTCGGCGCCGTTTTGGGCGAAAAGCTGATGACCGGCGCGGGCTATACGTCGCTGTGCAACGTGTTTTATTCTGCCTCCGCCGCCGGCACCACCGCTTCCTGCAAAAAAGTATATACCGAGGATCTGCCCTACGTGCGCTCGGTGTTTAGCCCCGAGACAGACGCGCTCGTCGAAAAATACGGCGGGCTGTATACCGACACCTACACCGCCTCGTTCGACAGTATTCTCGCCGACGTTTCCGACTATATGGAGGAAACGATCTATTATGACCAAGCGGCGGGCCGTTATCCGCTGTATGCTACCGAATGGGACGGCGCCTACGTCTCCCGCTGTAACCTTTATTATAAGAGCGGCGGCGAAAAGGTCTATCTGAAAGGCCGCCACGTGCAGGCGGCGCTCGGTCTGCGCTCCGCAAGCTTTACCGTCACCTCCGCCGCCGGCGGCAAGCTGACGCTGACGGTCCACGGCCACGGCCACGGCCTCGGTCTGTCCCAGCTCGGCGCCGTTATCTACGCCAATGAGTACGGTTGGAGCTACGATCAGATCCTCGCCCACTACTTTTCCATTACCGCCAACAGCGCTCACCAACTTTGTAAACCAAATTGGTAAAAAAGACTTGCTTTTTCAAAAAAGTTGTGGTACAATACTGCTCGCAGTCATTTCCGGGTGTAGCGCAGATTGGTAGCGCGCTTGAATGGGGTTCAAGAGGCCGCAGGTTCGACTCCTGTCACTCGGACCAAAAAATCCGCCAAACTATGGGCTTTTGCGTAGTTTGGCGGTCTTTTTTTATGCTCTCAAATAAAAGAGGTGGTCTCTTGAATTTTATCATTCAAAAAGGAGATTCAAGAGACCTCTTCCATGTTTGCCGTCAACCAAAAAACCGCCAGAGGAAGCAACTCCCCTGACGGCTTTTTATTACAGATATTTTTCTGTAAAACACAAGTTTTCTCTTTGAGCAAAAAACGAAAAATAAAGTTGTTTAATACTGAACAATCTTCTTTTTATCTCTGATTTTCAGCGCATCCTCCAAGTCAGTATATATGAACTCATAACTATCCCATGACGACTCTATTTGCACAAGCAAAGTCTCTGGTTGCCTTACCCACTTAAAGCATAGGCCCTCTTTCCACACCAAGTTTTCATCGTGATAAGTAACTACTATCAAAGAATTTAGATCTCCGGAATCCATATTTGCTTTCGTGCAGAGATCCTCTTCTCTCGAAAAAGAATAAACACATTTTTTGTTGAAATCAATGATATAAAATAATTCGTTGTCACCAACTCGCCTGCTATACGCATACACACCGGTTTTTCCCTGTCTGGCAGTTTCTCTGTCGTTCGTCGAATAAAACACGGTCGATGATGTTTTTTGGGTTGTTTTCCGGGGCGGTGCTGTCGTCTTTTTAGTAGTAGCTACCGTCATTTTTTTAGTAGTAGCTACCGTCGTTTTTTTGGTGGTAGCTACCGTCGTTTTTTTAGTGGTTTTTTGTGGATCTCCAATATATTTCAGCACAATGGTAATAGTTGATCCAGACAAGCTTGCCTTCTCGGCTATCCAGTCCTTCTTTTCATCTTGATTAAATTTAGAAACTTGCTCATTCATAGAATTTCGTTCCGAATCCACCCATGACACCATATACCCTTCTATATTGGCCGCCGTTTGGATTTCATCAATATTCTTATTAGTGTATTCATTCGCTACTTTTTCGCTTATTTTAATACAATCCAACCGTATCTCTTCGCGTTTGTTAACAATTGTTCCTTCATCAATACTTTGTTTTAAAACGACCCAGTTGTTAGAATTAAATATCCTCTCATACGGCTCTTCTCTAACATTAGACAGTCCTTTTTCCTCTAAAGCACGCTTTGCTTCCGACAAATTCATTCCAACCACATTTATCATCGTCGTCGAAACCGCGTCAACGCCTGCCGTGGCAACATAATTTTTCAGTTCTATCGAATCGCTTCCGTGACCAATATCACATTTTATTGTCATATCGCCGGAAACCGCAATCGTGTGCGATGCGTTCACGGTATCATCCCCTGCTTTACAAAAAACAAGCTCGTGATTTCCTTCAAACACATCATACATTTCACCAAAAGTCGTCCCGTTTGCAACCGATGCAATTTCTTTCCCGTCCAAATACACAATAACGTCATACTTACTAAAAAGGAGATTGCTTTCCGATTTAAGATCAAGATACAATTTATATTCTTCCAAATCTTCCGCCAAATCAGAGGACTTGCCACCATTTTTGTCACCACAAGCAGTTAGCGTTGCCAACATAATAACAGCCAAAAACACACATATGATTTTTTTCAAAATCATCACCCTCTTAAATAATTTTACATCCTCAAAGCACAACTTAAATATATCACAATACCGCCAAAAGCGCAAGTATCTATTGCTAGCAATCATATATTATTTTAAGGCCTTTATTGGTAGAAATTTCCAATTAATTATCTGCCACTTCCCCAATCCCGGCTTCTACATTTATGCCTCCACAAAAGGTCGTTTTCTGCCTTTTGGAATGTTCGGAAATGAATGGGAGATTTAGGAACAGAAAACCCCGCCAAAGGCGCAACGCCTCGGCGGGGTTATCTCCCAACGGTATCAAAATTTCATCCAACAGGTTTCTTTCAAGAATTTTTTAATTTCATCCACGCCTCTGTCCTCGTAATAGGCCACGAGGAGTTTTTTGAACTGCGGCACGGCAGTTTCCGGAACAACCAAAAGTCCGCTGCCATGGGCGATCAAAAAGTGATTTGCAAAAATGATGGCCGTCCGCTTGTTGCCATCGTTGAAAATTTGTGTTTTCATCACAAAGAGAGCCAACTCAATGGCAATATCAATCGGCTCCGTATCCGCATTTACAATAGTCTCAACCGCTTCTTTTACGTCAAGTTCAACCGGCAGCGGCGGGACATACGTAGTGCCGCCGATCTTCACCGGCACACCGCGAATCCGTCCTCCCTCTTGAAAAAATCCCTCGTTGACAATCCTTGCAATATACTGCGAAACATAGTAATTTGTCGGAGATTGAATCACATCCTTATCCAAAATAAACTCCCACGCGTGTTTCAAATTGAGAATTTTCTGCACATCCGTTGCGCTGACATTATTCACTTTTCCGTTTTCAAGAATACTTTCCGTATCGGGGAACGTGGTGGCACAGCCCTCCAAAATCGCCTGGTCATAGATGATGGATTTTACATTAGCGCGAGCAAAATCAAGGTTCAACAGCACTCTTGCACTTAAATCATCCGATGAGTAGCCCAACTCCGACAGTTTCTTTTCGATTGTTCGGATTTCCTTTTTCAGTTCCCGTACATCCTTGACATTTTTCAAAAGCAGTTGATGAAGTTCTTCAGAGTACACTCCCACATAATCACTTTTCACCTTGCCCGCTTCTCTCTTGCGGATATACAGATACTTCTTTCCGGAGACTGTTTTAACTTCCACCGTTCCATCGTATGGGATAAGATTCAGTCTCGCTGTCAGTTCGGCTTTTGTTCTCAGTAAATCTTGCACATTTTCAAACGTATTCATAATCGTCCTCCTTTTAGGGAACATTTTACGGTTGTATTATATCATATTGTTCCCTAAATTGCAAGCCTTATTCAAAAAATCTTTTCATAGACAACAGCGAACCCCTCTGTATCCCCTCGCACTAAATAAAATCATTATTTTATCCCGTGATTCCCATTTTCGCATAAAAGGCTATTGAAACCCGAGCGAAAATGTACTATAATTTCAATGCAAAATTCCAAGTTGAGGCAACGTCCCCGAGGGAATTTTCATTTTAATGACCGCATAAAACGAATGCAAAGGAGAAAAACGACTATGGAACTCGAACTGATCGAAACCGGCGTGGTATCCGTTTTGCCGCCGCTGATCGCCATTGTTCTTGCGCTGCTCACAAAAGAGGTCTACAGCTCGCTGTTTTTCGGTCTTGCATCCGGCGTGGTGATCTACAGCTTGGCGGGCGGCGGCTCGCTGCTGCAAGCCGCGGTCAACCTTTTTGATATGATGGTCTCAAAAATCGCCGACAACGCGTATATGATCGTCTTCCTCGCACTGCTGTGGGCGGTCGTTCGGCTGGTCTCCCGCTCCGGCGGCAGCGAGGCCTACGGTCGCTGGGCAGGAAAGCGCCTCAAATCCAAACGCGGCGCCTCCCTTGCCGCAGTAGCGCTGGGGGTTCTCATCTTCATTGACGATGGCTTCAACTGCCTGACCGTCGGCACGGTCATGCGCCCCGTTTTCGACAAATTTCACCTCTCCCGCGAAAAGTTGGCGTACATTCTGGATGCCACCGCCGCGCCCATTTGCATCGTGGCACCGGTCTCCAGCTGGGCAGTCGCGATCGCGAGCGAAATCGACGGCGAGAACGGGTTTTCCGTCTTTTTGTCCACGATCCCGTTCAACTTCTATGCCCTGCTGACCGTTTTGACCCTGCTCTTTTTCTGTCTGTCCGGGCGCGATTTCGGGCCGATGAAAAAAGCGGAGCGTGCGGTCGCCGCCATCGAGGAGGAAGCGACACCCGTCGCAACAAAGGGACGCGTCGTGGATCTGCTGCTCCCCATCCTCGTTTTGATCGTCTGCTCCGTTTTGGGAATGGGCTACGTCGGCGGATTTTTCAGCGGCGTTCCCTTTTCGGAGGCGATCGGCGCCAACCCCACCGCCGGCTTCACGTTGGGCGCGTTCGCCGCGCTCGTTACCGCCGCGGTGCTGTATCTGCCCCGCAAGCTGATGACGCCCCGCGCGTTCGCGGAAGGGATCGTGGAGGGCGTGGCCAGCATCGTCCCGCCCATGCTCATTCTCGTTTTGTCATGGAGCCTCAGCGGTGTGTGCCACGAAATGATCGGCACCGGCGCGTTCATCTCCGGCTTTATCAGCCACACGGCGCTCCCGCTTAGATTCCTGCCGTTTCTCCTCTTTATCATCGCGGCGCTGATGGCGTTTTCTATGGGGACCTCTTGGGGGACGTTCAGCATTCTCATCCCGCTGGTCACGATGATCTGCTCGTCCGAATCCGCCGCGTCGCTGCTCGTTCCCATGCTCGGTGCCACGCTGGCCGGCTCGGTCTACGGCGACCATTGCTCCCCCATTTCCGACACCACCATTCTCTCCTCTACCGGCGCGCAGTGCCCCCACATCCGCCACGTAGAGACACAGCTGCCCTATGCGACGCTGGTGGCAGCCGCCTGCGCGGTCGGGTATTTGCTGCTGGGCTTCTCTTTAAGCGTCTGGTGGGCCGCCGCGATCGCCGCGGTACTCTTGGCGGCGGCACTTTTCCTGCTTACCCGCCGCAAAAAAGGCCCTTCCGACGCTTCCTGAACAGGGCTGCCCTTCCGCGCTACCGTAAAGGCAAAACGCTTTACGCGCAATTTGGTATGCCGTCTTCTCTGTCTGCTCCCCGTTTTCCGCGAATTGAACGGGTTTTTGAAACAGCACAACGAAGAAACACGGCAAAACGCAAGGTGAAAGCCTTTACAAAAAGAGTGCAAAAAAAGAGCCCCGAAGGGCTCTTTTTTTAATGCGATTTTCGGTTTATTTCTTGCGCAGCGTTTCCACGTTCAGCATTCCCACGCGTTCGGCCTGCAACACCAGCTCACATTGACGGTACACCGTGTCAAAGCCGGTGGAGATAAAGTCGAACACCACGTCCAGCACCATCGCCACGGCGATCGCGTCGGCGGGGATGCCCAGCTGTAAAAACACGATGGTATAACACGCCAGCGTGCCGCCCGGCACGGGAGGCAGCGCGACCGTGATAATGGTGATCACCAAAACCGCCGTCACCAACCACACCAGCGACGCCTCTACCTCATAGTAACGGGCAAAATACAACACGCAGGCGGTAAAGCTGATCGCCGTCGTCGGCTTATACAGCACAATGCCGAGCGGGATACCGAAGTTCGTAAGCTTTCGGTCAATACCGAGCCCGCGCTCACAGCAAGTGATATTCGCCCCGAACGCGGCCGAGCTGGAGGCGGTCGTCAGCGCGATAAAGAACGGCGAAAAAATCTTTTTCGCAAGCACAATCGGGTTGGCTTTTTCGCGGACACCCACGAACGCCAACAAAATCACCGCGAACAGCGCCGTCACCACGACAAACGCCACGACCGGCACCCACGCGGAAAGCATCGTTGTAAGCGAGCCGGACCAAATAAGCCGCAACAAAATAATGAAGATAAACGCCGTCACCATACGGCTGACAAGCTCCATCAGATACTGTATCACGTAGTTGACCTGCTCGATCAACAACGCGACTGTTTTCGTCTGACTGCCGAGGATCAGCATAATACAGCCCATCACGGTGGCGATCAAAATAATTTGCATCGAGTTGCCGTCCAAAAACGGGCTGACGATATTCCGCGGGAAAACCCCCAAAATCAAGTCGTAAATGCCTTTGATACCGCTTAGGTTCAACCCCGCGCCCGAAAACCTGAGGTGAAAAAACGGCAACAGCACCGCAAACGCACCGACGCAGACGAGAAGCGTCACGCCGAAAAACCGCAGCAGCATTTTTTTGCCGATCCGGCCGAACACCGCGGCGTCCCCGACCCCGTAGATGCCCCACGCCACCGACAGAAAGATCATCGGGCCGGCGATGGTGGACAAAATGCCCAAAAACGTCTCGTACAGCGGGGTCAAAAAGCCGTCGGCGATCGACGTGCGCAGCGCCTCCGGCAAGGCAAAGCCCGCAAGACCGAACCCGATCGCCGCGACCGCCGCCAAAAGCAGAGCCGCAAGCGGATTCATCCGTTTTTTCTTTAGCCGGAACGAAACGACGTTGGTTCCGCGCTGGTAGGAATACGCGGGCGAAAGCCCCATGTTCGCCATCATCCGCCCGGTATATTCGCCGAAATCGTCCTCGTCATCCGCCAAGGGATTACACTCGTCGCCTTTCAGCTCCAGCGTAATATACGGCCGACCGAAGCGGCTGCCCATCGAAAGCGTAACGGGCGTATCGTCGCCCGCTTTTTCCCGCCAATTGAGCAGCAAATGCTCCACTGTCAAACGCAAACGCTGGACGTTGCTTTTTTCGGTTTCCAAGCGAGATAAAAAGCTCTGCACCTCGTCGGAGATGCGGTCAATATCCGTTGCTTTCAGGGTAAACGGCATCACGGTATTCTTCACGGCGTTCCCCTCCTCTCAAAATATACAGTATAGCATATCACTCGCAAAAAAGTCACTAAAAAATCTCGTTCCCTCATACGCCGCAGGCGTATATCCTGCCGGCAGGTATATCCTCCGTTCCGACAAGGAACGGATATTATTGAAAAAGGCTTGTCAAAAGACAAGCCTTTTTCATGGTGCCGGTGGCCGGACTCGAACCGGCACGCTGTCGCCAGCGGTGGATTTTGAGTCCACTACGTCTGCCAATTCCATCACACCGGCAGGTGCAAGGGCTATTATACAACACAACCGTGGAAAATGCAAGCCCTTTTTATCGGAAATCGCAAAAAAAGACCGTGACGGTCGTCACGGGCTTTTTTCATCAGTTTGTAACCTCTTTCAGCGTAATATCGCGGGTGAACTCCGTCACCTCGCCGGTACGCTGATCCGTAATGCGTTTGAGGGTCAGCGTCACCTTGTCGCCCGGTTTATATTTCGACAGCGCGTTGCGCACCTCGGTGCGGGATTTCACGGTCACACCGCCGACCTTCGTGATAATATCATAGGGCTGAACGTCCGTCCCCTCCAGCGCCGAGCCGGGCTCGATCGTGTAGATCATAAAGCCCTCGTAGCCGCTTTGGGTAATGGTATAGCCGGTCACGCCGAGCCCCACGCGGCCGGTCACGTGGCCGTTGGCGACCAGATCGTCGATGATCTTTTTCGCCTCGGTGATCGGGATCGAAAAGCCCACGTTCTCGATACTGTCGTAAACGATCTTCGCGGAGTTGACGCCGATGACCTCGCCGTTGCAGTTGAGCAGCGGGCCGCCGGAGTTACCGGGGTTGATCGCCGCGTCGATTTGCAGGCATTGGATAGAATAGCCGGTCTCGTCGTATACGTCGCGTTTTGTGCCGGACAAAATGCCCTGCGACACCGACCACGCGAGCCCGCCGGAGTTACCGATCGTCACCACGCGGTCGCCGAGCTGCGCATTTTCGCTGGAGCCGAACGTCGCCGGCTTCAGCCCGGTGGCGTTGATCTTAACAACCGCCAAATCGGTATCCTCATCCGCGCCGACCACCGTCGCTCGGTAGGTCGCGCCGGAATACAAAACGATTTCGATATGCTGATAATACTCGTTGGTCTTTTCGTTCATCACGACGTGCTGGTTCGTGATAATATAGCCGTCCTCCGACAGCACGATACCGGACGCGGTACCCGCCAAGGACTCCTCCTCGCTGTTGCCGAAGGTGAAGTTGCCGTATTTGATGACCGAATTCGCATAGAGATTGACGACCACCGTGCTGTCTAAATTCTTCTTAACGATCTCGGCGGTAGACAAGCCGCCGTCCTTCACCTCGGTATCGTGGATCACCACCGACGGCGTGTCGGAGGTGGCCGCAGAGGTTTCGGAGCTGTCGCCGATCGACGGCTTCTGGAGACCGCCCTCTTTGTCGAGCAGCATCACAGCACCCACGCCGAGACAGCACAGGCACAACACGCACAACACCGCGACGGCGGCGATCACAAGGCCGTTCCCTTTCTTGCGGGGCGGCTTCGACGGCTGCGGCGGGGTCGGCGTCCATTGCGGCGGCACGTTCCATTGCGGCGCTTGCTGCGACTGTTGCGGCTGCGTCTGTTGCGGCTGCGCCCAGCCGCCCGTATACGTCGGCACCTGCGGGGTCGGCATCGCCGGCTGCTGAGGCACCTGCGGCGCGGGCTCGGCCGGCTGCGGCGCGGGCTCGGTCGGCTGCGGCACTTCCGGCTGCGGCGCTTCCGGCGCGGCAGAGGTCGACTCTTGCGGCTCTTCGGGCGGCTCAAAGGGGTTTTGATCTTGCGGGGTGTAGGGGGAATTATTCCACCAATCCGACATGGCAATTCATCCTTTCTGTCATTTCCATTTCATAGTATACCAAACCGTCACACAATAAGTATGACGAAATTTTAAACTTTTTTCGTATTTTCCGTATCTGCCGCGCGCAGCGGGAGCCAGAATTCAAACCGACAATACTCGCCCTGCACGGAGCTTACGCTGATTTCGCCGTTGTGGAGGCCTACGATACTCTTCACCAAGAACAGTCCGAGCCCCGCGCCGGTCTTATCCAGGCTGCGGCTGCGGTCGCTTTTATAGAACCGATCGAAAACATACGGCAGCTCGTCGGCGGGAATGCCGTCGCCGGTGTTGTGTACGGTAAAGGTCACGCGGTCGGCGGTCGGCACGACCGCAATACGGATCTCGCCGCCCTCGTTCGTGAATTTTACCGCGTTGTCCAGCAGGTTATACACCACCTGCCCGATGAGATCCTCGTCGGCGACCACCGGCGCATCCGGCGCATCGTCGATGCCGGTGATACGCAAATGCTTTTCGTCGATACGCTGTTCAAACGACAACAGCGTCTTGCCCGCCAGCGCCGTCAAATCAAACGCGGAGGGACACACCTTGAGCGACTGGTTGTCGATGCGCGAGAGGTTGAGCATCGCCTGCACGAGCCGCGACAGACGGCGCACCTCGTCGGACACGATCGAGAGATAAAAGTCGTGTTTTTCGGGCGGGATCGTGCCGTCGCGCATTCCGTCCACAAAGCCGGAAATCGTGGTCATCGGCGTACGCAGCTCGTGAGAGACGTTCGCCACAAAGGTGCGGCTCATTTCCTCCTCGCGGGAGAGCGATTCCGCCATGGCGTTCAGCTCTTTCGCAAGCTCCGCCACCTCGTCCTGCCCTTTCACGGGCAAGCGGCGGGAGAAATCTCCCTCGCCGAAGGATTTTGCCGCCGCCGCCATCTTCCGCAGCGGCATCGACAGCCGATAGGTAAACACGTATACCGCCGCCGCAGCCAAAAGCAGTGTAATGACGGCAGAGGTCAGGAAAATGCGCAAATTTTGTCCGAGATAGTGAAACATATCTCCCGCCGAAGCGGTCACAACGACGTAACCGAGCAGGATGCCGTTTTGTTCGATCGCCGCCCCCGCCGTATACCGACGCGTATCATACACACCGTTCAGTGTTCCCACCGAAAAGTAAGAGGTCGAGCGTCCGATCTCCGTCACAACGTCGTCCGGCAGCTGCATAAACGTCGGATCGCCCGGTTCCGCGCGCTGGAAAGCGCGCACCAACAGCACGCCGCGCGCGTCGGTGATCATCACGTCAGCCTGCAGCGCGTCGGAGAGCAGCTCCACGATCGCCGGGAGGGAGCTGTGATCGTCCAAAAACAGCGAATACCGCGCCTCGTTGCCCGGTGTCGGCCGAAAATACAGCGCGGCGTTATCCGCCACGCGGCAGGCGTTTTCGGTAAACAGCTCTTGTTTTTCGTTCAGCCAATGCTTGGCGGAAACCGCGCTTTGCACCGCGGCCAGCGTTAAAAAGCTTAAACAAATCACCAGCGTTATCACCGAGAAATATTTAAAAAAAACGCTTTTAAACATCCTGGTCTTCCTTTTCCTTCACCGCGAATTTATAGCCGTAGCCCCACACGGTACGCAGCTCCCACTCGTCGGACACGCCCGCCAGCTTCTCGCGCAGGCGCTTGACGTGGACGTCCACCGTGCGGCTTTCTACCTCGCACTTGATTCCCCATACCTCGTCGAGCAGCTGCTGACGCGTAAAGGAGCGCCCCGGGTTGCTCGCCAAGTAAAAAATCAGCTCCAGCTCTTTCGGCGGCGTATCCACCGCTTTTCCGTTGACGCGCATCTCATAGTTTTCCATGTTGATCGTCAGCTTGTCGTAGGAGACTTCTTTCAGCCGTTCTTCCGTTTTTCCGGTGCGGCGCAGGATCGCTTTGATCCGGGCGACCACCTCTTTCGTCTCAAACGGCTTGATCACGTAGTCGTCCGCGCCGATCTCCAGCCCTAAAACGCGGTCGAACACCTCGCCCTTCGCGGTAAGCATAATGATCGGGCAATCGGAGACCTTACGGATACGGCGGCACACCTGCCAGCCGTCCAGCTTCGGCATCATCACGTCGAGCAGCACTAAATCCGGCTGCTCCCGCTCGAACAGCTCCAGCGCTTTTTCGCCGTCGTGCGCGATAACCGTCGCCCACGACTCTTTTTCGGCATACAACCGTAACAATTCGCAAATATTACTGTCATCGTCAACGATGAGGATTTTGGTGTTGGATTTCGGGGTCATAGTGGCGTTCCACCCTTTCTTGCCGCACAGCCGCAACGTGCTTCGGCAGTTTGTTCACATTTGGTGAGTATAGTATACCATTTTTCTTTTCCGAACACAAGATGAATTTGTGAACAAAGTGGGAACAATGTGCAAATAGTCTGTTTACAAAAAGAAAAAGCACCGCAAGCGGTGCTTTTTCGATTGACGGATTTACGCCTTTTTAAAGGCCTTGTTCCACGCGGCGACCAGCGGATCGAACATTTTGCCGAGATGCCAGCGCTTCGCGGTGGCAAACGCGACCGAAGCAATAAGAATACCGCTCACCACGTCGATGAGGTAGTGTTGTTTCACGAACAGCGTCGCGGCGAAAATCATCACCGCGATGACCAGCGAATACACGCGGAACCACAGCGGCACTTCCTTGCGGCCCGCAACCGCCAAATAGCAGATGGTGCTGTTGATGCAGTGGAAGCTCGGGAACAGGTTATACGCCCGCTCGCTGCCGACCAGCGAGTACCAGAAATGGAGCAGCTTTTCGAGAAAATTATCCTGCGGGCGGGTCCAAAGCCCCTCCGCCACGCGGTCCATATAGGTCGGGACGAACACGAGGATCAGCCCGCCGACCACGCAGGCGATGAGATACGCCGCGAGAAAATCTTTAAAGTGATCCGTTTTGCATTTGGAAGCCGCCATCGGCGCCATTCCCCAAAACAGATACGCCCACACGTAGGGAATGACGAAAATCGGCAGCACCGGAATCGCGTTGTCGATTTGGTCGATGATCGGCAAGATCGACTCGTTGCCGACAACACCCGCGAGCGTGTTCGCGAGAAGATAAATGCCGTGTTGCGCGGCAAGCGAAAAAAGACCGATCACCACGCCGTACCATTTGACGCGGTTTTCCCGTTTTTGTTTTTCCATAACGCACCTCCGAAATGATCTTCGTTTAGTGTATCACAAAATGTTCCGCTTGTAAAGGGTCAGCGGCTCAAGAAAAAGATTCCCACCGAACAAGCCGCCAAGCCGATCAGCTTCGACGGCGTGATCGCCTCGTGATAGAGAAAATACCCGACGAAAATCAGCACCACCGCCAAAATCGAGCTGTGCAAAAGCTGCCCGGTGTTGACGTTCCACCCGGCTTTATACATCCAGATCGCGCCCGCCTCGAGCCCGACGATGACAAGCCCGAGCAAAAAGGTCGTCCAGTTAAGATGCTGGTATTCTTTGATGAGTCTCCCTCCCCCGCTCATGGCGTAATACAACCCGCCGGAACAGACGGCGCCCACGAGATAGGTCACAGTAAGGCCCGCCATCGGGTTTAGATCGGACGGGGTGGATTTGGCGCAGATCGCGTAAAACACGTTGGAAACGACGATCAGCGCGATCGGCATATAGGCGGCAAGCGGCATAATAAAACACTCCTTATAATAAAAAATCGACAGTCAAACCAAAATAGCCTGACTGTCGGTAGGTGCTCACCCGTGAAATCCACTATACCACGGTTTTCGGAAAAATGCAAGTTATTTTTTCACTTGCTTGCGTATGGCGGTTTTAAGCGATTTTCAGAACGTCACCGTTTGCGGCGCCTCGGTAAACGACGAGAACGTCGCGGTCGCATTTTCAAAGAAAAACACCTGCGTGTTGCCGTCGTTTTCGTCGTACATCGCGCGCAGATTCGGATACGCGTCGAGCATCGCTTTTTTCGCCTCCACGCGGTCATCCTCCTTGAGCGTACCGCAAAGGCGCAGCCATTTGCCGTCCTTAAACGCGCAAATCTCCGCTTTCGGATTCTTGAGCAGCTGCGCCGACACCGGCTTCACCTTTCCGGTTTGGATATACAGCTTGCCCTCGAACACGTTCACCGTGCCGAACGGGCGCACACGCGGCTGATCCCCCTCGACGGTGGCGAGATAATAGGTCTCCGCCTCTTTTAAGAATTTCACAACACGTTCCATAAAAAGCACTCCTTTTCTATGTTTTTACGCGGGCTCGATCGGCACCACGTTGAAATACAATAAAAACACGCGTCCCACGCGCTTGCCCTCGGTTTGCGGCTGTTGGTCAGCGCGCAGACGATCGAACAAGCCGGTCGTACGCATATTGTCCTCGGTCAGCTCCATGTCGTCGTGCCAATGGCCGGTATACCACGCCGTAAACGACACCTCGTACAGCATCCAATCAAAAAAGCCGGTCAGCTCGCGATCTTTGTCCCACGACACGTCCTTGCCGCGCTTTTTCAAAAGCAGCTCGCGCGGCGCGTTGTGCGAGAGGATGTAATCCACCTTGTTGCCCCGCTCGCGCAGCGTCGCGGAGGCGCGCCGCATCTCCTCGGCGGAGGGGATCTCCTCCGCCCACCAGCTCTTCGGACCGCCTTTATGCTCCATCAGCATCCGATCCACCTTGTCCGATGACTTCGACGCGGCGCCGCCCATCGCAAAATAGGTGTGCCCCTCGATCGTAAAGCAGTAGCCGCGCATCAGGTGCAGGACGTTGTGGCGGATCTCATGCACGTGACCGCCGCACCACTCTTTCTCGGGGAACGAATAGATCAGCGAGAAATTTTCATGGTTGCCGTCCACAAAACAAATCGTATACGGCCGCGTCGCCAGCTCGTCGAGATACGACGCAAGATCCTCCTTGACGTAACCGAAATCGCCGCACACGATCACCGTGTCGCCGGCTTGCAGGTGGTTTTCTTTCTCGATCATCTCTAAGCGATTTGCCTCTCCGTGGGTATCTCCGGTAACGTAAACCATAGATCATCCCTCCTTTTCAAAATCAGTATACACCGTATCGAGCAAAAAGAAAAGGACTTTCTTGACAAAATGTATATCGCGGTGTATTTCCTCTTCTTCCGCAACGCCGACACCGGCGACAACGACGACGAGGTCGCCATCGACGGCGGCCGCACCTTGGAGAGCTTCAACGAGGTGTAAACAAATTTACAACACAAAAACACCCTGCTCGTCAGAGCAGGGTGTTTTTTAATGAAATTTAGGGTGATTGCGTAGGGCAGGGCCTTGGTCCTGCCGCTGTTGGTCGATGCGAAATTCACAAACGGCGGGAGCAAGCCCCCGCCCTACGGTATCATTTGAATTTTGTATGTAGGGGTCGGCGTCCTCGACGACCCCAAGAATTACGCACCGACCGTGGGGCGGTCGGGGACGCCCGCCCCTACAAAAGAATTCCGGCGACCATCGTTGCCGCCGTATGAATACCGGGTTAAGTTCCGCGCGCAATCCGCAAAGGGACGATGTGGGCATCGTCCCCTACGAACAGTTTAAGGTGTCAATCAAAACACCATTGTAAAAATGCACAAAAACACCCTCCCGAAATCGGGAGGGTGTTTTTTCATATCAGTCGCCGTTGGTTTGGATTGTATAACAGAATTTGAGCGTGCCGTCCGAAAGCGTGCGGTAACAAAAGCGTCCGCCCTCCTCCGAGGCGTACAGTCCGGCACGAATTCCGAGCGGTTCATCGTAATTCCCCCACTTATCGGGCTTTTTTGCAAATCTCTCAATCAGCACCTTGCCGTCAGCGTCAAACAGCGTGTAGTAATTATGCTCGTCGACGACTCCGTAAAAATAGAGAACGTCGGTAACGGGATCGATGAAATGACCGTGGAGCCAAGCATTCTCTATCTCCGGCTGTTTCGGCTCGGACGGCTCGATACGCTCCTCTTCCTCGGAATAGCCTTCCGGCAACGTTTTTCGCACCTCGCCGGTCTCGAAAATCAGATAGCGGTCAAGGTCAAAACCGTCGGAATTGGAGTAATGCGCCACTTTCGCATCGCTCCACATAAGTGCGCTTTCCAAAGGCCACCATCTTTCCTCGGGCTCCAAATCCGGGTTGAGATCATCGAGGTCAATCGTTGCGGCAATGTCAAAGCATTGGACTTCCTCTCCGTCCTCATTCCAGCGGCGAACCGTTCCGTCGTTATGGCACGTCAGCAGAATACCGGCGTTGTAGTCGGCATTGACGCAATCGGGAAACACGTGTGCCCAACTGCCGTCGGTGGCGGCGATAAGATAGATAAATTTGCTTTCGCTCGCGTCGGCGGGGTTGCCGAGATCGGGGTTGCCGCGAAAGGCAATCAAAAACTTGTCGTCGTCGGTAATCTTGACTTCGTAGTAAATCGGGTCGGTCACCAGCTCACCCTTGTCGGTCACAAAGCCGTAAAGCTCGCGTCCGTATTGGTACCAATCGCCGCAGGTTCCGTCGAAAACCCAATCACGTTTGCCGTAGTAAGGCAGCAGCGCACCGTAATCGTCCCGCGCGGCAAGGTCCTTGCCCGCAACGTAGCCTTCGTGGAAGGTATATTTTTCCTCCGGCACCTCGTAAGGCGTCAGCTTCGAGTA